>JACPVC010000030.1 GCA_016191955.1 Chloroflexota bacterium | reverse complement strand
GCATTTGGAACAGGTGGGAGCAAGCCTTGCCCACATTCAAGATAACATCCTTACGCCGCTGCCCGAAGAAGCCTTGAAACTGCTCGAAGCCACATCGATCAACGTGTTGTGGATGTTGATCATTCTGGTCAGCGTGCATTTATTCATGTCGGCTTGGCCCCGCATTCGTTCCTGGCTGATCCATCTTGCTCCCGAACCTTATCAGGATGAGATGAGCGAACTATACAGCCGCCTGCGCAATGTGTGGATGGCTTACCTGCGCGGACAGATCGTGCTGATGTTGGTGGTTGGCATTGTGTTCACGATTGCCTGGGCGGTGATCGGGATTCCAGGCGCGTTGGTCCTCGGCGTGATCGCGGGTCTCTTCACGCTCGTGCCGGATGTTGGTCCGACGGTGGCGGCGGCGATTGCCGTCAGCGTAGCCTTGCTGGAAGGCTCGACATGGATTCGACTTTCGCCCAACCCGATCATGAATAATTTCATCGTGGGCGGTATCACAGTGGTGACTTATCTCATCTTGATCAATCTGAAGAACTTCTTTGTGCGTCCGATTATCATGGGGCGCAGCCTGCACATGAACGAGGCGTTGATCTTCATCGCCATCCTGACCGCCACAATTTTATGGGGTATCCTTGGCGCATTATTGATCGTGCCCGTCATGGCATCGGTGGCGGTCATTATGGAATATTTGCGTCGAAGGATTTTGGATCTGCCCTCCTTCGGCGATGATGGCGACAAGCAGTTCAAGGCTCCGCCGGAAAAACTACAAAAACGGACATTGAAATTCCCTGCAAAGGAAAAACAAAAAGACAGCTCATGAAAATCATGTATTCGATCATTGCCCCGATTTATAACGAGATCGACAATCTGCCCGAACTTTACCGCCGCGTAAAAGAAGTCATGGATTCCAACGGAGAGCCGTGGGAACTCATTCTCGTAGACGACGGTTCGATGGATGGCTCCACCGAGAAAATCCGTGAACTGGCGCAGAAGGACAAGACCGTTCGTCCCGTTATCTTTGCGCGTAACTTTGGTCACCAGGTTGCCATCACTGCCGGATGGGATTATGCCCGCGGCGATGCCATCGTCATCATCGACGCGGACCTGCAAGACCCACCGGAGGTCATCCTCGAACTTGCCAAAAAGTGGAAGGAAGGCTACGAGGTCGTCTATGCAGTACGCGGCGAACGCGAGGGCGAATCCTGGTTCAAGTTGTGGACGGCATCGATCTTCTATCGCCTGATCTACCGCATCACAGATGTGAAAATCCCCGTCGATACCGGCGACTTTCGCTTGATGGACCGCAAAGTAGTGAACGTGCTCAAGCGGATGAAGGAACGCCATCGCTTCCCGCGCGGCATGTCGGCGTGGGTGGGCTTCAAGCAGATTGGTGTGACCTACAAACGCGCCGCCCGTCACGCCGGTGTGACGAAATATCCCTTCAAGAAGATGTTCCGGCTCGCCATTAATGCCATCACAAGTTTCTCCTATTTCCCACTGCAGGTGGCGACATTCTTTGGCTTTTTCTCGGCAGGGATTTCGATTCTTGCCATTCCCGTTGTGATCGTCATGCGCATGGCTGGCAACGGCGCGTTTTTTGGTCAGGCTACCACTTTGATTGCCGTTTTGTTCCTTGGCGGCGTGCAGTTGATCTCGCTCGGCATTCTCGGCGAATACGTTGGTCGTCTCTACGACGAAGCCAAGGGCAGACCATTGTATATCGTCCGTGATGAACCGGAAGGGTAGTGGCTGCCGCGCTCCCGAAAAACACCGGGACGATGTGAGCGGAGAGCGGATGCTCCTCCCGCTCGTAGTCGAAGCGCAAGTGTGTAACATCAGTTTTTAATCTGGTGGTCGTTATCGGAGTGCAGGTGACTGTCACTTGGATGCATAGAATTTACACATGAGCCAAAACATTTTGCGTAGGTCTTAAGATAAAAGAACGGATGTGTCAAGCATCCGCTCTTTTTGTTTCTAATCGACCGGGTCGCCAATGGCGAAAAAGATGGGAGGTGTCACCGGAATGACAGGAGCCTGCCTGTTGCAAACTTCCGGCAATCGCAGACAAAACTCGGAGGGCGTGCCATTTTCCCCTCCGCCGCCACCGGCATCTTCCTCGATTTCGTCTTCGACCGCAACATCTGCCCCAACCAGACAACCCAACGGTTCAGCCCCCGTGGCTTCGAAGCCCAACGGCACGCGGCAGGTATTATCCATTGAAGCCAACGCCTTGATCGGGTAGTTCGGATTGCCCTTATCCGGCGAGCCAGCTTCGATTTCACTGATAGTGTCGTGCGAATAGAACTTGGTTACATCCAAACCCTGCTCTGCACTTTGGGCAAAGACGCTCCACATGAATTTCTCGTCGCCGCCACGGAAGATCCACTTGCGATAAGCGATTTCAATGGAGGGACGGTTTCCATCCACGAAACGCACCCAGGCGAGATCGGGGTCATCGGGGTGGATGTTCTGGCTCAAGTCAAAGATGATGCCATCGAAGCCGTCGCCTGTGAAAGCCAGGTCCGGTCGGTTGATGGTGGGACCGCCCACATCACCGTTCAAGTCCGCGAGCACGACCACATTTTCGGCAGTGAATTCGGTTGAATACGCGGGCAATGTGCCAAGCATCAGTTCGGCGCGTCCGTCCGCATCGCGGTCGATTTCAACGCCGTAAATGCCCGTCAGCGTTCCGGTGGTTGCATCCTTCCCGGCGAAGATGATGCTGATATAGAAGAACTGGTCGTCGCTGGTGATGCCGAAATCCATGATGTCGAGATCGGGCAGGTACGCCATATCATTGGACGTGAAGGGGCGTTCAAAACGGTTCTTCTGGAATTCATCGCCAAAGCGCACATTCTTGTTATCGAAGTTGGTTGAGTTCTCGTTATCGTGCGCGTATGCCCGGTCCTGCGTGCCACCCTGCGGGATGACGGTATGCACGATCGGTTCTGCTGTTGGCGCCACTGTTGCCGCTTCCGTCGTGGGCTGTGCGTCCGCTGGCGCTTCTGTAGCTTCGGCAGCGGGGGCTGCTCCACCACAGGCTTGAAGTAACAACATCATTGCGAGTACAAATGGGTAAATCTTTTTCATGGGTCTCTCCTTCTAAAGTTAAGTGTTGATTTGTTTTTGCAGCACGCCTTCAATGTGTTTTGTCAGCGCCTGCCAATCTTTGAAATAAAGCACTTCGCCGCTCTGCGTATCTTGCAAACGGGCGCGCCACTCGGCTGCTTTTTTATCCTTGCGGACCAGCCAGACGCGCAGTGTGAACAGACGGGCTTTTGCGATGGTTTCCTGCGTATCAGGGAGCATGGGAATTCATGAGTACCTCCTTTAAGTTTCCAAAGCGGTGGATAAAGTTCACCCGCCTCGTTTTTGGACCTTGACTGGAATCTGACCATCGGGCGTGAGACCAATCCGCAAGCGGAGTTGGATGTCATTGCCTTGCAAAAATTGAATATCGAATGTCTGTACCACCAACGCCGCGAGATAGGGCAGTTCCGCCAAACTAAATGGACGTCCCATACAGGTATGTGCTCCGCTGCCGAAGGGAAAATACGTCCACGGTGCGATTTGATTTTTGAATCGTTCGGGTTGAAATTCTTTGGGCGAGTCGAAGTAACGAACGTCGCGGTGTGTCACCCACGAACTGATGAAGATGTTGATACCTGCGGGAAGGTCGCAGCCGCGAATGCTCAAGGGTCGGAATAACTCTCTGGTGTTGAGCCAGCCTCCGGTAGGGAAGAGGCGCAGCGTCTCATGCAGGGCAAGTGACGCGTATCCGTGAGCCGCCTCCTCGAGCGGACGAGTGCATGCATCCTCGCAAAAAGAATCAAAGGCGGTTGGGCTCCGGCTGAAGAGATGGAACATCCACACCAACGCCGCCATGCTGGTATCGAGACTGGCACTGAGCATAGTGAGGGTCTGGTCGTATTTCTCCTGCGCAGGTAGGCTGTCTAGAATGCGAGTGAGCGGCGTTGGCTGCCAATGCGCCCCCATATATTCGAGCGCCTCATCCACGATGGGATGGCGCACACGACCAGATGCAAGATAATGCCCTTCTGGCAGGGCTGCGCGCCCAAGAAATGATTCGGAACCATGCGCGAGAATGTTGAGCAATTCTTGCGTGTTTTGAGGCGTAAGTTGATTTAGACCATACACCGCGCGGACGGTGACTTGGAAAACGAGATCGAACAGAGCACCGGCAAGGTCCATCTCGCCGTCGCGCCATTCATCGAGGAGAATGGGAGCGTCGCGTATGATGGTTTGCATGTAAATTTTCTGCGCTTCGGCATTGAAGGCTGGCAGAAGCTCGCGGCGCATGGCGCGATGTGATTCACCTTCGGAAGCAAGCAGACCGTTCCCCAGCCAGCGCGAGAAGATTTTGAAGAACCGTCCACGCCCGATGGACTTGTGAGTGAATGCCCATTGGATCAGGTCTGGTGCATTCACAAAGAACACATCGCGCTTGCCCATTTTGAAGAAGGCATAATCATGCCCTTCGCCGAGTTCGTACAAGCTGGTCAGCGGGTTGAGCGAGAGGTCGATCTGTTGAGGCATTGTGAACATGCTATTTCCTCTTGCGTTTGACGATGGTGAAAACCGGGAATACAAGAAGGAAGGCAACGCCTGCAAGAATGATTACCCATGTACGCGTTTGAGAAAGCGGCGCGGGTTGGGCTTCGATGGCGAGGGACACAGCGCGGTCGATGTGGAAGCCGTCTGGCGTGATGCCGGTGGTGATCAGTTCGATGCCATGCAGACCCGTTTGAGTAGGCGTGAATTCAGCGGTGAATTGGCTGCCTGCTTGCGTAAGATCGACATGTTTACGTTTGCCGTCTGGCAAAAGGATGTTTCCATATGCGGTCTCTATCTGCCCGCCATCCAAACTTGCCGAGAGAGTCACCGCCTGACCGACCTGAGGTAGAAATTCATTCACTTGCGCGTTTAAAGCAGCGCCGCCGATGAAGCGGGCATACAGAGCATAGTCCGCGCCAGTGGATGGGGTTTCGCCGGAGGTAGATAACGTCACCACCCACGCGCCGGGTTTGGGGTTTTCAAAGCCATAGCCGAGATAGAGCATGGTCTGCGGGTCGTCGATGAGGATGCCTTTATTATCAAGGTCAAGTTCCAAGGTATTGCCACTCGCGCCTTGTACTGCAACTTGTAATGATTGGGTCGAATCGTATAAGCCAAAACTTGCTACACTCACATTCCCATCGATCTCAATCGTGACGGATGTAGAACCATCTTTATCAAGATGTCCGGAATAGGTTTGGGTGAATTGCTCAGGCTCGGGAGCAAAGGCAGGTTGGGAAGCGGGAGAAGTGGCGAAGCCATTCATTGGAGATTGCAGCAACGGTTGGATAAATTCCCGAAACGCGGCTTCGTCTGTGGCGAGAAAGTTATGCTCCAACGGCGGCAGCCCGGCAAGTTGCAAGGGGATCGCTTCAAGGCTCGCTTGTGAAACGGTCGAGTCAGATGGCACGCCGGAACAAGGCGAGAGACTTGGGTCGGTGATGAGCGCGCCACCGATGGCATGAAAGGGCACGCCGCGTGTGTTCGTGATCTGTGGATTGAAAATATTGTTGATGTAATTCGTTTGCAGTTCCAGTGTGGATGGCATAAAGAAGCCAGGCGAAGCCAAGATGCCGCCGCACGGTGAACCGCCATTGGGTGTGCCAAGCATGATGAGTTGAGCGACATCATCTTCCGTCATCAATTGATGGATGTAATAGCGCGTGACCAACCCGCCCATGCTGTGCGCGATGAGGTCCACCTGCTCTGCACCTGTGGCTGACTTGACGCCTTCGATGTACGTATCAAGTTGCGCGGCGTTTTCTGCAATCGTCAATGTGGATTCGGCGGGGTTGTTGAGATTGCCCATGTTCAACACGCCTTTGAATTGACCGTCGCCAACGGCGTAGCCCTTCACGCCAATGGCTTCGAGATAGACGAGATAATCACTGAATTTTTCCGCAGTTGAGATAAGCCCATGCGCCAACACGACGGGGCGCGGCGCAATATCCACGATGGCTTCGCCCGCTTCATTCTCAGCCTTTGCCTGAATCTTGCGCGCAGGAACTGAGACTCCGCCCTCAGCCCAATACCAGCCCAGTGTTTCGATAAAGTCTGTTGTGCAGGTATTTTCATTCGCTGCCACAACGCAAATGCCAATGGCTTTGCCATCGAGAAGAAAATCCACTTGTGTTTCTGCTGAGACATTCCCCGTCAACACGGCGCGGAGTTGCACGCGGTTGCCGTCTACAATCTGCGTGATGGAGTGCGAGCCTTTGTCCAGAATCTCAACCGTCAGCGCAGAGGTTTGCGCGTGGGCAGAGGTGGAAGCAAATAGCTCAACGAAGACCGAAACCAGTGAAATAACTTGTGTGAGTTTCATCGCTTTCAAACTCCCGTCCCGTGTTTTTGAAACGTGAATAACAATGGAATGCCAACAATCAAATATGCCGCGAAATAGATCAACCCACCTGGCTTGTGGGCAAAGTCGAACAACCCGATATTCACAAAGGCAGCGATGGAGACGAACAGGATCAATGCGAAGGAAGCATAGGCGTGACTGAGAACAGTCTTGAGACTCTTCTCCCAAAACACGAACGGAAATGCCGCTAGCGAAATGGACAGATAGAATACGCCGAAGCTCCGCAGTGTGAACAGCGACATCACTTCAGGGAATATCCCACCGTTTGTGCCTGGCGCGCCGATCTGCACACTCACCGCGTAGATTCCAAGAAAACCGACCACAACCGAGAAAAGCGCGGCGTAAACGTGATGCGATGGACGCATGACCTCTGCGCCCGATTCTCTCTGCGGACGGGTTCGCAACCAGTCTGCGATGCCGATCAATGCCGTGACCAAATTCACCGCGAGCACAGCAAGGTACAACCATGCAATTGGATGTCCTAGTTTGAGCTTGTCGAGGAAGACAATCACGACGATGACTTGCCCGACGCCAAACAACCACAGATAGATCAACGATGTGTAAACCAGGCTCCACTTCCAACGGCGCGCGCTGATGAATGCCAGCCAGGCATTCGCCAGGCACCAGCCGCCTATTGTCATGGTCATGAACGGGGTCACATTCCAGGCAAAGGCGGGGGCGAGAACGCCGGAAAAGAAATAAAGCGAAAGACCTAAGACCCCATAAAACAGCGCGTTCAAATAGGTGAAGAAACGGGAAGGGTTGGAAAGCACGGTAACTCCTTTGGTGATGATCGAATTGTATTTACCGGGCGTTTCAAAAGCGTTTCGTTTCCCCTCAAAAAAATTAGGTCACGCTTCAAGCGTGACCTACAAGTTCTCTGTGATGCGGGAAGTTTTCTGTGAACGATTTCCGCAAATCCTCGTTTTGGATTTTCCCCGCTGCGGCTTGGAACAACTCTCTGGCTTTTGCCAGCACCTCACCCGCTTCGTCCTCCCTGCCCAACGCCTCAAGCATACCTTTCAACTGTCCCAGCCAGCGGAGGACCCCGCCTTCCTCGAAAATTTCAACACGGAATTTCGCCATCACTTCATCTGCCAGTTCATTCGCGTGGACACGGTCTCCCTCATCGAGATGTACCCTTGCAAGCAGGGTCTTGTCGTAAAGGATTCCAAGGTTGTCGTTGTTTTCCAGGTTGATGGCAAACGCCTTTTCGAGATGTGGGCGCGCCTTCTGCCAGCGATTCTGAAGCGCATACAGCGTGCTTAGATCCTGGTTATAGAAGGCGGTGAAAATCTCCGTCCCATTGGATTCGGAAATGGCGAGTGCTTCGAGAATGTAACGTTCAGCGTCTTCCCATTTTTCTTCCGCAGTTGCCACCAGCCCCAAACTACTGGTCTGCAAACCGTAGCCATCCTGTTCGTCGATGGCGGCGTATTCCATGCGAACTTGCTCAAATAGCGCCTTTGCCTTTTCGAATTGACCCAGCTCATAATAAAACAGTCCCTGCATCGAAGCGACATTGGTTGCACCGCGGCGATAATTGACAGCCTGGTTTTTTTCCAGAGCCTCATGGGAAATGTCGAGTCCTTCTTCGTATAAGCCCATGGCATGTAAGATGCCTATCAGCGCATCCAATCCACGCGCTTCGCCGAGACGATCTCCCATCAGGCGGCGTAGTTTGACTGACTCTTCCACCATTGCCCGTGCTTCGCTCAAAGGCGCGCCAACCGCCGGCAGGATGAATCCCAGCCCCATCAATGTTTCCGCTTCGAGCGCATGGATCTTTTCCTTGCGTGCCAGAGCCAGTGCTTCTTCGTAGTAGGCTTTGGCGGCTAGTGCCTTGCCCGCTCGAATTTCCATATCGCCCATTTTCGCCAACAGGGTGATGAGACGCTCGGCATCGCCCCCTTTGCGCGCCAGCTCCAACGCCATTTCGAACCATTTGCGCGATTCTTCGATCTGCGCCTTTTTGTAGGCAATGTCACCTGCAACCGTCAACACGTTGAGGCGAAGCAGATCGTTCCTGTGCGCGGTCAATTGCAACGCTTCGGTGATGGAGCGTAGTTCGGTTTCGGCATCGCCTGTGATGTCGCTGACCCGTGCCAGTTCTGCCAGGGTCTCTGCGCGTTTTTCTGTCGCTGTTTCATCCAGCAAGGCGAACGCGTTTGAAAATCCTTTTTGCGCAGCGGGGTAGGAGGCTTGATCGGCTTCGCGTTTGGCGGCGAGAAAATACGCTTCGGAGGCTTCGCGCATCGCGCCGCTTTTTTCGAGATGCAAAGCGCGTCCCCAGAAGTCATCGGGTTCGAGATCGGTCAACGCGCCTGCCACGCGCTTATGCAATGCCTGCCTGCGGGCGGGACTCAACGAGTTGTAAATGAACTCGCGCAATTTATCGTGGCTGAAGTCGTAACGTCCGCGCTCGCCTTCGCGCAGGATGTGTCTCTGCCAGAGTTCATCCAGCGACGCGAGCAAATCAGCTTCGTTCAACTCGGCGATGTGGGCGAGCAATGCGGCGGAGAAGTTTCGTCCGATCACGGCGGCGGCTTCGGCGGCGTTGCGCGATAAAACTGTCAGCGTGGACAAACGCTCTTTAAGGGCAACCAGCAATCGGTCGGGCAAAGAGGCGCGCGAAGCGTCATCCACATGCAGACCCGAACGAGTCAACTCCACGATAAAAAGCGGAAGCCCTTCGGTTTGCCCTTGAAGCGTCGCGGCAATGTCGCGCGTGATTTTGTTTTGTAGAATTTGCCCGGCAAGCAAAGCCGTTTCATCTTCGGTAAATCGTTGTAAATTAATTTCGGCGTATTGCTCGTCCTGCCGCAATGAGTCGGTCAACTCTTCACTGACGGGTTCCTCGCTGCGCGCGGTGGCAAGCAGCATGAAACGCGCCTGCGAATCAAAACGAAAAAGAAAACGCAGCCATTCGAGTGTTTTACGATCTGCCCATTGAATGTCGTCGAGAAACAAAAGCAGCGGCTGTGAACCAAGCGCGGCGCGCGCAAGCCCCTCGTGAAATCGCTGTTGCTGCCAGTCCTCGCTGAGCGCGCCAGGCGTGGGGAGTTTTTTGTTTTGCAACTCGGGCAGCAAACGCGAGACTTCGGTCTTCCAAATATCGGGCAGGTGATTGACCGAGAGCGAACGCAGCCAAAGCGTAACCGCGCCATACGCAAGCTCGCCTTCGGCAGGATAGGCACGCGCGAACGCCGTGAAAAATCCCTGACGCTGAATCCACGTGACCAGCTCATCGGCAAGACGAGTCTTGCCGATGCCCGACTCGCCGCGAATGAGAATC
>JACPVC010000229.1 GCA_016191955.1 Chloroflexota bacterium | reverse complement strand
TGACGTACTCCAGCATTTTCTCAAAGTCTGCGCGGATGTCTTGTATAATTGCTTGTGAGTTGGAAGTCATGCTTTTCTCCAAAGTGGTTTCTCTGACCAACTTTATTGATACCAGACTTTCAACTCATTTGAAACACACCCATTTGAATTTTATTATTGCAGGAAAAACCCTGTGGGAATCCGAATTAAATTTTGCGAGACAACCGTCCAAGTGGAAAAATGCCAAGGCACAGCCTGTCTTGGACGACAGTCCAAGGAAAACTGCCTGAGATTGCAGCATGCCTTTCGGGCAGTCCCCAACGTCAGATACCTCTGTGTTGGGCGGCATTCTACTTTTCCAGGTTCATGCTCAGGAGCATGTATTGATTGACAATTACTTTAACCGACAGGACTTGCTAAAGCCACAAAATCTCCATTCATTTCACCAACTTTCTCGCCGTTACAACGAATTGTAACTTTAATGGAAATTCTTGCGCGTTGCTTGCGCTTGAGCATCTCCTGAAATTTTGTCCAGGTCGAGGGATCTTCCACAGAGGAAAATGCAATGAACTTACCTGCGATCGGTCGTTCATAGGTCATGGTGTTTTGCTGTATCACTAGATGACTTTGAAGTCCTACTTGTCTTAGCCGGAGATAAAGCAGAGACCAGGCGGCTAGAATGGCGACTGCGGATGCACTTCCACCAAAGACGGTGGAGCGATGGTTGATATTTGGATGTAGCGGGGCAGACAAGACTACATGTTCAGCATTAGATTTTCGTACTTGGACCCCCATTGCTTTTGATAAAGGAATATGTTCATGGAGAAAATGTTCTAATTCTCGGCACTTCATAGCTAACTCCACGCAAGCACAAAATGTTGTTGACTCTGTGTATATAACCCCTTTGAAAGAATTCGTTGCTTGCCTGCATTTTATGGAACAATCCCCAAGGATAGCCGCCCAACGGTTTGTGGCTTGCCCTGTGGGTACCGACGCCGGGGCAGGTACGGCGAAGCCGTCCAACCAGAAAAATACTAAGGTGTAGCCTGTCTTGGACGACAGTCCAAGGAGAACTGCTTGAGATTGCCGCACGCCCTTCGGGGAGCCCTCAGTGTCAGGGCATGCTTTGTTGGACGTTTTTTTGCCTACCAGAACCACAGCCCTTAAGAAGAAAAGTTGATTGTGCATTATTTTGTTGTTTGGTCAGGTATGGCTTCTTCATAGCGTGATGGACATTTTAGCAGGATTTCATCTGCGTAGAAAATGCCATCTGAATGTAACTCGCCAATTATTATTGCCTGTGCCATATTGCGGAGAAGTTCAGGTTTTTCACCGACATAAACAACTTGAATTCTTTGGTGATTTGGGTCGTTTACTGCATTTTCCAAAACAATCACCAAACCACCTTGCTTCTCAATTTCTGCATAATCTACGGGAACATGAGCAATTTGAAAAGATAATTTTCCACTGGCTTGGTCAAACTCGATGCTATCACCAACCACCGCACCCGAAATTCTGATTTGCTTATTTACCGTACTATCTTTGCTTAATACTTCATTCACTGTCAGAAAATATTGGGCAGATGATTGAGATGCTGAACTTGCCAAATATAAGCCACTCATACCAAGAATCGCAAAACCAGCAACAAAACCACACACGGCAAGAATAACAACAATGCCGATTATTATCTTTATATTTTTGCTCATTGATTTCCCTTGATTATATTTTGCACGAAACCGTCCAACTGGAAAAATACTAAGGCGTAGAAAAATGTTTGAGATTGTCGCACGCCCTTCGGGCAGTCCCAGACGTCAGTTGCACACTTTGTTAAGTGGCGGGTTGTGCTATTTATCATTGATAGATTAAGCGATATCTGGATGCGAACCATAGTGGCTATATTTTGCAAACCAACCTTCATCACCATATGGTTCGCCGTGAATTCCTTGACTTACTTTTACCACGTCTGTCCCGTCAACATTAATAATAATTCGATTCTCGAAATCAGCCTGTTCTTTAAGTGCGAAAAGGAAATCGTGTATAGCACTGTCAATGCACTCAACAATTGCTCGACGGGCGATTTCTCGATATGCTTCGGGCATTTTAGCCATGTCAAATTGAAGTTTCTTTAGAGCGGGTGCCTTCCAGCGTCCCGCTGAAAGGTTATCGAAACTGTGCAAGGCTTGGTCACGCAGATTAGCAACAAGGAAAGCGCCAAAGTATTCTAATGGGTCTGTTGTTGTCATTTTTCTAAATCCTTTTATGTTGCAATCGGTAGGGTCTCTGAGTTGTTGGATAAGAAGGTCTCATCTTAAGCCTTGGACAGAAAAATATTTTGGGGATTGAAAGATACATAAACCACCTAACGGATTGCGGCTTGCCTTGTGGGACCTGCCCCGGTGCGCGGACTCGACGAAGCCGCCCAACCAGAAAACTGCTAAGGCGTAGGAAACTGCTTGGGATATGCGCACGTTCTTCGGGCAGTCCCCAGCGTCAGGCTGCACGCTTTGTTCGGCACTGGTAATTTTGCGAGTTATTCTCCTGTAATCTTTACTGCTCGATTGTACTCCCAAGAAAGACGCCCACGCACTTTGTCAATGCTCGGTCTCCCGTCAATACCACGTAAGTGCATATCTAATACAAGTTCTCCAAGACCTTCATCTGTGCTTGATATTTGATGACCCATTTGGAAGAAACGACTCGCGGTTGTTCCTCTTGACATCCGTGCAGAGTAAATTTCAAATACATGATGCGAAGATGCCAGAATCTGATTTGTAAAGAGCTCAAAAAATGTTACACCCAAAGAGTAAATATCTGTGCGGACAGTTACATCTTTAGGTCTTATGGCTTGTTCAGGTGACATATACTTGAGCGTTCCTAAACCGTGTTGCATTGTGGCTGTTAAAGTTCCTGTAGTAAGCGAGGCTTGGAAATCGCCCCATTTCATGATGCCAAAATCTCCTAAAATAGCCTCTTGTTGATTTTGTGCACTTCCTTCAGAAGAAGATAGGAAAATATTCGCAGGCTTGACGGCTCGATGTATAAGTTTTTGCTTGTGAAGATATTCAAGTGCGCTAGCAATTTCTAAGGCTATTGAAAGACGTGTCACGTCTACTGAGAATATCTTAGGAGCACCTTTTGCTTCCTGCTCACGAGTACGACGCTTGATATAACTTTCTAAAGTTCGTCCCTTGACAGACTGCATAAGAATAAAAGGGTTTTTTGGTCCATCTGTGCTAAATGCTTGACCATCTTTGTTTTCTGCAAAAGCCTATACTTTTAAGAGGGAGTTATGTTCTAAAAAAGGAGCACGTTCACCTTCACGACGGAAACGTGTGGCAACGTCATCGAAAACCGCCTCATCTATATATTTTGGGTCAGGCGCAAGAAATTTTACTGCTCTGGGCGCGTCATCTCTTAATCGTCGAGCTTTTCTAACAATTCCCGCTGCTCCATTGCCGAGTTCACCCGCAATCTCATACTCTTCGTTGTCAATAATAAATCGTTGACCTGTTTGAGGGCGGCAATATTGTCTACTTAAGGGGTGTGCCATTGAAACCTTTCTATATAAAGATGAGCAAGCGCCTAACAGTTTGCGTTACCTGCGTGTGGGCGGGCGTGGATTCTGCGTGGGAGCAGCAAAAAACCGAAACCAGATTTGAGGGATTCAACACGTCACCGCGTATAACGGGAATTCTACCCTTCACAACTGCTTTATGGGTGTATAGAGTAACAGAATTCACCATGAGGTTGACCAACTTCTTACGTTTGGCAAAATCAGCCTTTGCCATAACACGGCTAAATCGTGCGGATACATCGCCTAGCATGTCCAGCGTGATTTCTGTTTGTCCCGTGCTTTCTACGCGTCTTGGAGGGGCTTTCTTTTTTGCTTCAAGTGCTTTACGCTTAGCGGCTATCTGCTCTTTCTGGTTTTTCAACTCATCCAAGTCAATGATATCTTCCCGATAAGCGTCAAGGATGCGTTTCTCTTGGAGATCCAATTTTTCCAAATCCTTATTGGTCTTTGCATCCTTATCAATCGGTAGGCGGGATGTGTTTTTCCTATCCAGCCTCTTTTCAAGCTGTGCGTTGAGATTTTCGGGGTCTTGCAATAACTCGGTCAATCCTTGCCAGATTTTACCGTCAAAGGGTTTATGATGAACTTGAATTAATTCATCATGTGGTTTTGAATGAATATTCTTGTTGCGTTTTGCACCACTGCATGCTTTGTTCGGCGTGCGTCTGACGATTCGATTTGCTTACTCATCAAATAAATTATATTTTTTCTTATTCGATACAACTACTTTATCCAATACCGTTGAAGCGACAGAACCGATTACTGGAAGCAATAGGGTTACAACTACTGGCAAAATCGTGGCTAGGGCGATTGCGGTTGTGTAAGGTGCAGATGTAGACCGTCCGACTAAGGCTTCTATTATTGCGCTTTCGTGAGACTCTTTAATTGATTTCACGCCATCTATACGTGCGTCAACTTCGATGTCTTTTGTCTTGCCACTGAATTCACTTATTAGGATATTGACTGTAAATTTGTCTTTGCTATTGAGTAAAGTTTTCTTGAAAACTACACTTGTCGAATCCGTTATTTCTATTAAGTCTCCCAGATTATTTGGGTCGGTCTCTATAACTTCCGCGCTGATTATCTGCCCAGTTTTTACAGAAAATTTCAGCGGGCGAACATAATCATCTGACTTGATAGATGATTTTCCAGAATTTGAAAAGCGAATAACCACCAAATGCAAATTTTTGGCCACTTGTTGTTTGAAACGAATTTCAACTTGGTCTTGAAACCCCTTTGCTATTTTCAAGATAGGTGTCACTGAAACAAATTCAAATGATAGTTGTTTGTTGGTTTGAATAAGTTGAAGGAACGCAAGAATTACGCCAATAATCCCAAACAAACCAAAAACTATTGTTGCAATAACACCTATTACTCCCCAAATTGGGTCACTGAAATTTGGCATGTTATTTTCCTTCTAGATTTTTATTTTGCGAAGTAGCCCAACTATAGTTTCGGACGCCGTTTCACTGCCTAATTGCTTATCTACCTCTTTGATTCTAATGTCTAAATTATTTTGGGCGTTTAGGCGGTATTGGATTAAAATGTCGCCACCTTACCAGCCTGCATAACTTTTATATTTTAGCACCACCAGCGCAGGAAATACAATGCAAAATAGCCCTAAAACTTATCCCTCAACCTCTAACCCTTTCCACCCAAATACTGCTCACCGTTCACTTCCCACTTCTCACTTTCCACTTACAACTCCCCCTCCCCACTACCCTCCCATCACCGCAAACACATTCACCGCCTGATTCTTCCCCTTGAAAATGATCTTTCCCAAATCTTCCACCTTGTACTGACTCGCTAATCCCTCGCGGGTGTAGGCATCGATCAACAGCGGACGCAACGCTTCCTTGGTGTATTCCTCGATTCTATCCGCGAGGTTGACCGTATCGCCGATGCAGGTGTAGATCGCGCGGTTGTGTGTGCCGGTGTAGCCCGCCACCATCTTGCCCGAGGTGATCCCAATCCCAATGCGGATGGCGGTCTTGTTCTGCGCCAGTTGTTTTTCATTGAATACTTTAAGCTGGTCCAGCATTTGCAGGGCGGCTTTCACTGCGCGTTCACGGTGGTCTTCATAAAAGATCGGCGCGCCAAAGACCGCCAGCAAGCCATCGCCCACAATCTGGTTGATGATGCCGCCGTTCTGAGTCACGGCGTCGAACATCATGCTGAAATACTGGTTGAGCAACTCGATGGAATCAGACGGGTCCTGACTCTCTGCGATGGTCGTGAACGAGCGGATATCTGCAACCAGCACGCTGGCAGTCACCAACTGCCCGCCCAGCGAAAAGCCCGTGCGCAAAAGTTCTTCCGCTACTTCTTTGGTTGCGAAGGTTCTGAACAACTTGCGCTGTTCATCGCGCAGGCGCTTCTTTTCGAGGCTGGCATTAACTCGCGCCCGCAGCAAGATCGGGTTGACCGGCTTGGTCAGGTAATCTTCCGCGCCGAGTTCCACGCACTTCACCACCGCGTCCAACTCTTCCATCGCCGAAGTCATGATGATCGGAATCTGCCGCAGGTCGAGATCATTCAGGCAGGCTTCCAATACCTCGAAGCCGTTCATCACCGGCATCTCGATATCGAGCAGCATCAGGTCAAACGCACCGCTGCGGAATTTTTCCAAGCCCTCTCGTCCGTTCTCGGCGGTCTCCACCACATGCCCCTGCACTTCAAGGCTGCGCGAAAGCGCCATGCGGTTGACCTTGTTATCATCCACAACGAGCAGATGGGCGGGTTCGGGGATTGGATTTAGCATCGGGTTACCTTAACTCGTTTAATTGACGTTTGACCAGCTCGAACGCTTCTTTAATGACCTCGAGCCTGTTCCCCACTGCCAGGTTTTTTTCACGCCCCATCATTTCCAACTCACGCGCCAACGCCGTCAGGTCTGTCGCCCCAAACGTCGCCGCATTCGATTTGAGACTGTGCGCCGCGCGTCGAAAGGTCTCGGCATCGTTTGCATCAAGCGCAGTTCTCATCTCGTCCATTTGTATGATGGCATCATCAAGGAAAGCATCGATCAACTCGGATATGAAATCCGCGCCTGTGCTTTCTTTGAGGGTGTTGAACGTGTTCAAATCCAAAACGGGCATGGGTCTCCAAAAATAACGATACTGCCGCGCTGAGCGGAGAGCGGGTGCTCCTCCCGCTCGCAGTCGAAGCGCAGACGCAGATAGTGCGAAAGTATATTTACATTACTCGTCCTTCTACTGCGGGCTCACCTGCACTTGGTGCCGGTGCAAGTGTCGCGTAAAGCGCTCAGCCCTCCGCTCAGGACGGCAATTTACGTTTTCGCCTTGAATAACGCATCCACCAACTGCACCACGCGGATGGGCTTGGGGATGTAATGATCCATGCCCGCATTCAGGCACATCTCACGGTCGCCTTGCATGGCATTGGCGGTCAAGCCGATGATGTACGGGTGTGCCTGGGGCCAGCGCGCCACAATTTCGCGCGTCGCTTCCAAGCCGTCCATTTCGGGCATTTGCACATCCATCAAAATCACATCGTAAACTTCACGTTCCACGGCTTGCACGGTCTCGCGTCCGTTCAAAGCCACGTCTGCTTTGTAGCCCATTTGCTCGAGCAGGCGCAGGGCGAGCTTTTGGTTCACGGCGTTGTCTTCAGCGAGGAGAATTCTCAACGGATGCCGGGCAGCCATTTGCGGGTCCGGTTTGAAGCGGTCTGTCGTCACCTTCTTTTCCTCTTCATCGGTATGCACGAAGAGTCCCACCAGCGTATCGAACAACTGCGATTGTTTGATCGGCTTGGAAAGATAGGCAGAGAAGATGTTGATATCGTCGCCGGCTTCGCGCCTGCCCAGCGAGCTGAACAGCACCAGTGGGAAGTTTGCCTTCCCACGCAGTTTCTTCGCAAGTTCAAGCCCGTCCATCTCCGGCATGTGCATATCGAGAATGGCAATGTCGAAGACTTCGCCGCTTTCGATCCACTGCAGCGCTTCGACAGGCGACGCGGTATCGCGCGGGATCATACCCCACTTGGCGGTTTGCATGTTGAGGATGTAACGGTTGGTGGCGTTATCGTCCACGATCAGCACGCGCTTGTTTTGCAGGGCGGGTTGCACGCCAACATAGACCTGCTTCTTTGCCGGCGGCGGGTCTGCAACTTCGGCTTTGATGCTGAAGATGAAGGTCGAGCCGTGACCGGGTCCGTCGCTCATCGCCCACATTGTGCCGCCCATCATTTCGGTCAGGCGTTTGCTGATGGCAAGCCCAAGACCCGTGCCGCCATACTTGCGCGTGGTGGATGAATCAGCCTGCGTGAACGATTGGAAGAGCCGACTCATACCATCCGGTGTCAGACCGATGCCTGTATCGCGGACGGCAAAGGTCAACAATGACTTCTCCTTCGCGCCTCCGTTCTTGTACCGTTGGCTGGATACCGTTAAAACGACCTCGCCCTTGTCTGTGAATTTGACCGCGTTGCTGAGCAGGTTGGTGATGATCTGCCGCACGCGCGTTACATCGCCGACGATGGCAGGCGGGATGTCGCCTTCGAAGATGTAGGCGATGTCGATGCTTTTCTCCACGGCGCGCGCTGTGACCAGGTCCAGCGCAGATTCGACGCATTCGCGCAGGTCGAAGGGACGATGTTCGATATCCATGCGCCCGGCTTCGATCTTCGAGAAGTCGAGGATGTCGTTGATGATGGCGAGCAGGCTGTCGCTCGAACCGCGGATGGTCTCGACGTAATCGCGCTGTTCGTCGTTCAGGTTTGTATCGAGCAAAAGTCCGCTCATGCCGATCACGGCGTTCATCGGCGTGCGGATTTCATGACTCATCGTGGCGAGGAAGGCGCTCTTGGCTTCGTTGGCTTGCTCGGCTGCCGCGCGCGCCAAACGCGCTTCTTCGAACAGGCGCGCGTTTTGAATGGCGGTTGCCGTGCTCGAAGCGATGGATTCCATCAAGGTGATGATGGATTCATCGTAGGCATTCTCGCGCTCGAAGTTCTGGACGGTGAACCCGCCGATCAATTCCTTGCCCACGATCATGGGCACCATGACTACAGATTTGGGTATTTCGTCCATGGCAGTCATGCTGGAGCCGAGTTTCTTCCATAAAATGGGGGAGCGGCGGTTGATGACGAGGGTCTTGCCTTGTAGCGCGGCTTTGTTGGTGAATTCGTTGAGAAGGAAGGGCGGGTATTGAATGCGCTCGTTGCCCTTGGTGACGTAATGGGCGCTGACGGTGTTCGTCTCTTCGTCGTACAGACCGATGCCGATATTATCCTCATTGACGAGTTCGCGGATCTTATCGCCGATCTTTTCGATGATGGTGGTGACATCGAGCTGCTGCGTGAGCACCTGCCCGATGTTGTTCAAAATTTCCAACTCGGCGGCGCGGCGTTCGGTCTCGTTGAGCAGGCGCTGGGTTTCGTCGAAGAGGCGCGCGTTTTCGAGGGCAACGCTGGTGGCGCTGGCGATGGTCTCCAACAGGCGCAGGGCAGAATCGGTGAAGTAATCTTCCGCATCGAGGTGCTGTAGCGAAATGCCCGTCACAGAATCTTTGCGGATCAGGATCGGCACCGCGCAAAGCGATTTTGGAAATCGGGAACGTGAACTTTTGAAATCCGGGTAATTCGCCGCGAATTGTTCAAAGTCCTTGTTAATGACCAGGCTTTTGCGAGTCTTTTTTACTTCTTTTGTGATGTAGGTATGCAGGCTGGTCGCTTTCTTTGGCGGAATCTCCCATTCCTTGCCTTGTTCGAAGGCATATTCGTACGTCATGCTGTTCGTATCCATATCCACAGTGTAGATGACCGCGGAATGGACGTTGAAGATTTCGGTCAACTTCCTGCCCACCGATTGATAGATCGATTTGACATCAATGTTCGATACCAGCGTCTGCTGGACGGAGTTAAGCGCGCCCAATTCGGTGTTCTGTTGTTCGGTCTCTTTGAGCAGGCGCTGGGTCTCGTCGAAGAGGCGCGCGTTCTCGATGGCAACCCCGATCGAGTTGGCGATGGTCGAGAGCAGGCGCACGTCCGATTCGGAGAAGGCATCTTCTCTTTCGAGGTTTTGCAGAGAGATCACGCCCTTGGCTTCATCGCCGACCATCATCGGCACCCACAACCCGGAACGGACGACGACATCCACATCCCCGTCTACGCCGAGATTCGAAGATTGGAATTTTCGGGAGTATTCCTCGAAATCGCGATTGACCAGGATGGGCTGATGCGTGCGGATGACATGCCCGCCAAACCCGCCTCCATCCTCATTCAGCGGCAGGGGGTCTTGATACAGTCGTTCGCCCTTCTCGATGATGTAGGGATAGAAGGTCAGCGCGCTTTCTTTGTCGTAGATGCTCAACACAACGATCTGAGCATCGAAGATATCGCGGATCTTATCGCCGGTCTTGTCGTATACGGCTTGGATATCCATTTTCGTATCCAGCCCGCTCAAGATGTTGTTGATCAGCGCCAGTTCCTCTGCGCGCTGGCGGGTTTCCACCAGCAGGCTCTGCGACTCGTCAAAAAGTTTGGCGTTCTGAAGCGAGATGCCCATGCTCGATGCAAGGGTGGAAAGCAGGCGCAGGTCGTTTTCGGTGAAGGCGCGTTCCTGCTCGAAATTTTGAATGGACAGCGAGCCAAACACATGGGCGCCGGAGAGAATGGGGATGGCGATCAGGGATTTCGGGAAGGTATCTCCTGCCAGAAGCGTGGAACCGTAGACGTGCGCCATTTCCTCCACGTTTGAATTGATGAAGATCGGGGCTTTGTTGTGGATGACATAACCGGAAAACCCGGAGAGCGGTTCGGGTCCCGGGCGGAGGCGTTCGCCTTTCCAATACATGTAAGGGAAATCGGCGGTGTCTGTCTCGGGGTCGTAATAAGAGATGATAACTGCCTGTGTGTTGAAAATGCCGCGCACTTTTTCGCCGACAAGCTCATAAATGGATTGCACGTCCAACTTGGTGGAGAGTCCCTCCTGCACGCTGTTGATGATCGTCAATTCATTGGCGCGCTGTTCCACCTCGTTAACGAAGTTTGCATTTTGAATGGCGATGACCGCTTGCAGGGATAATTCTTCCTGAAAGCGCAGGTCGGAATTCGAGAAGGGTTCGCCGCCCTTGCGCCAGACCGCCATCATGCCGTTGAGCTTGTTCCCTGAAAGCAGCGGCGTAACCATCAGGCGTTCGTTCCGCACGGCGGGCGTGCCCGGTATTTGCAGCGTACGCGGGTCGAGATTGGTGTCGTTGATATATTCTGCTTTGCCCAGCCTGGCAAGCGAACCGATGATGCCTTCGCCGATCTGGATCGAGTCCGCCAGGATTTCATCGGCGATATCGCCCTTGGCAACCAATGCCCGCATCGATTTTCCATCCGGCTCGGGCAGGTAGATAGCGCTGCTGGAGCCTTTCAACAGGTCGCGCGCGTGGGCGGCGATCTTATCCATCACGGCCGAGAGATTAAGCGTGGCGGAAATATCGCGCCCGACTTCGTTCAACGCCTCGGATTCGCGCGCATGCCGCACGGTTTCTTCGAACAACCTTGCATTGTTGAGCGCGGCGCTCAAGCTTGCAGCAATGGTGGATAACAATTTGATATCGGAAGCCTGGAAGGCATCTTCGCGATCCAGGTTTTGCAGGCTCATAATGCCGGTGACTTGATCGTCCACCACCATGGGCGCAAAGAGCAGCGACTTGGGCGCTTCGCCCGCCGAAGCAGGCTCTTCGCCAAGTTCGGCTGCCATCTTCAAGTAATCGTGGCTGATGAGCAGCGTCTTTTTGGTTTCGATCACATGCCTGCGGAACCCATCCACAGGGGAGGGCTGGTCGAAATAAAGGCGCGCGCCGCGTTCCCTGATGTAGCGGTGGTGGACTTCTCCCGTAGCGGGATAATACAGAGAGATCAAAGTTACCTGCGCATCGAAGATCTCACTGACCTTGTCGCCGATCAGGTCGATGATGGATTGAAATTCCAGTTTCGAGACCAACACCTGTTGCAGGCTGTTAATGACGCCCAACTCGGCATTGCGCCCGGCGGTTTCGGTTAGGAGGCGCTCGGTTTCATTGAATAAACGCGAGTTTTCGATGGCGACCGCCGCCTGGTCTGCAAATAATTTCAGCAGCCGCAGTTCAGATTCCGCAAAGGGACGCGCCTCGGCGAAATGAATGTTCATCACGCCTACAACCTTATTCCTGAATTTGAGCGGCAGCCCGATCAATGCCCCTTTCCAGCTTGTGGGCGTGTTCTGGTACAGGGGATGGTTGCGCATGTCTTCGACCAGCAGCATTTCGCCGGTTCTGGAGACCGTATCCGTCATGCCGCCCGGGCGCGGATTTGCCACCGGCGCGTGTGTGATCTCTCCGCGCGCGATGGCGGTGCCGAATTTCAGTTCGTTGTTCTCGTAAATGAAGAGGTTGATATTTTCGATGCTGGGCATCAAGGCGGAGGTGTTTTGCAAAAGCGAGTTGAGAACGGTCGTGTAATCAAGACTGGATGAAAGGTTGATGGTCGCTTTGCGGATGGCTTCCAATTCGGCGTTGTGTTGTTCCGTTTCGTAGAGCAGGCGCTGAGTCTCATTGAAGAGGCGCGCGTTTTCGAGGGCAGCGCTCAGGGAACCGGCAAGCGTTTCCAACAGGCGCACATCCGAGGTGTTGAATGTATTCTCCTTGTCCATGTTTTGGAGGGAGATCACGCCGCGCACTTCATCGCCCGTCACCAACGGGACGTACAAGGCTGATTTTGGAATAAGCGGACCCAGGATGAGTTCCGCGCCGTATTCCTTCATCCGCTGTTCGACCTTTTCATTGAAGAGAAAAGTCTTCTTCTCGCGGATCAGGGCTTTGACCAGACCGCTCATTTTGCGTGGGTCGATGTATTCGCGTCCATGACGGTCCACATAGTAGTTGAAGAATTGGGTATCGGTCTTGTGGTCGAAGGTGGCGATGATGGTGGTTTGCGCCTTGAACAGGTCGCGAATCTTTTCGCCGACGAGATCATAGATCGCCTGCATCTCCAGCCTGGAGGTGAGACCGTCCTGCACGCTTTTGATGATGGCAAGTTCCGCTTCGCGCTGCTCCAACTCTTTGCGGAGCTGCGCGGCCGAAGCGGGTTTGGCGCTGACGGTTTTCTTCCGCGGTGTGGGTTTCGATATGGCGCTTTTCTTCTGACCGGTTCTAGGCATGGATTCCTCTGCGAATGATTCAGTTTACATACGGGGATGCGAATCGTCAATAGTGCAAATAAAAAAACAGGCGGTGAACGCCTGTCTGTCATTCAATTGTTATCTTTAGTCAACGTAAACCCCCATTAGCCCAACATTTTTTGGATGTTTTGGATGGATGTCTGCGGGACGAGGTCACAGCCGGGCCAGACCGCATCCACCCCCGCCTCTTTCGACTTTTGAACTGCCTCTGCAACCAAGCCTTCATCTCCCTGCCACAGCACGCCCACCGGGTCGACATTCCCAAACAGCATCATATCCTTCAATGCCGCGCGCGACGCCTTCAGGTCGTTCAACTGATCGACCGAGATCGCATCTGCGCCGGTCTGCGCTAGCAGACTCATAGCGGCATCCGTTTTCCCGCACACCGAAAGCACACGCGGACGAGGCAGCTCCCCGGCTTGCACTGAGCCGAGTCGAAGTGTCAGTTTTTGAAGCGCAGGTAGGATCAACTCCGTGAACGGCTTGGGTCCCACAAATCCCGGCGAGCCGCCCATCTCATGAATGGTGATGAAGTCCGCGCCGGAGTTGAGATAGGCTTGGCTGATCTTGGAAAGGAAAGAAGAAAGCAGCAAGAGCGCGTTCAAAACCAAATCGGGATTTTTCTTGACCTCGATGAAAACATTCTTCGGTCTGCATACATACAACAGCAGCGTGAACGGACCCGGTATCATCCCCGAAATCACGATATCTTTTCCAATATCCTGCTTGACCAACTCAATGGCTTTGCAAATCAAATCTACTCTCCCGCCTTCCCATTCTCTATTTTCTAATTCTCTAATTTCTTTTGTACTTTCAAACTTTACCTTCCCCACTTGCGGAAAACGAAAATCTTCGTCCGGGTAATAGCGCAACTCCGCGCCGAGCATCTCAGCCGGGGAGCACAATTCCAAGGGCAGCGCCGCAGAGGGCATCCCCGTTAGCTTGTATGTGCTTGCCGCTGCTTTCGCCATCTTCTGCGCGTTTGTATGGATTTCATTCCATGACAACCCCTCGCGCGCGAGTCCTTCTTCTGTGACATGAATCAACCCGCTAAAAGCGGGCGGCGTGTCTACTTCTTTTTTGAAGAGGAGATCAAGGATTTTTTGGCGTGGTGTCATGAAGTGCTCTATAAAAATAAATTTTTCGTTCGCGTGTTCTCACAGATTTCATGAGGTTGCTCCCTGTGTCAGGGAACGCAGTGCGGTGCAAGCGTCGCAAGGGACAATGGTTTTGAGCCTGATGTAACTCACCTTACGTATCTGCATCGCACGGGGATTTACGTGTGCCCGTTAGGGTATCGTCGGGCGAGCTTCTAAAGCGCCCGGCGGTATTGGGCAAACATGATCCAGCCGCCCATACTCCCGCCCGCGAAAATGGCAAGGCTGGCGAGAATTGCTGCCGGCAATTCTTTAATCACAGATGTGATGAAGGCAGCCAGCCCTAACCCGAATATCAGGCTGAACATCCAGCCAAAGGCGATGCCGGCTATCTGTCTGCGGGTAAGGGCAGGCGCTTTTTTCTTCAAAATCAAAGCGGTGAGCCAACCTGCCAGCCCGACCGCCGCGAAAAAGAATCCCTGCAATACCCAGGCAAGGGCGCATGAGAAGGACCAGATTCCGACAAGAGTTGCGATCTGTTTGCGCGAAATAAAAGGATCGATTTGATGCCATGCCCATCCGATGCTCAAGCCGCCCAGCGCGCCGCCCAGGATTAACCCGGGGAATGGATGGAGAGTCGCACCTAGAATTCCGCCGAGGATGGTGGCGATCACGATGCCCATGCCGATTTGGAAGGCAGGCTTTCGCAAAGAGAAAGAAACTGCTGATGAAGGGAGGAGCGTGACAGGTGGTTCACCCGCTCCAATGACATTGGCTGCAAGCGAGGCTGATGCCGCCCCTTCTGGGATTGCGGCTTGCAGCGATTTGACGAAATCTCCGGCAGTGGCGAAACGATCATCAGGATTCTTCGCCATCGATTTCAAGATGACTCTCTCAACCACTTCAGGGATGTGTTGATTAAGGTTGTGCGGCATGGGTAACGGATCATGGATGTGTTTGATGATGACTGCCATGGGGGTCTCGGCTTTGTATGGCACCCGTCCCACACTCATTTCATACAGGATCACACCCAGCGAGTAGATATCGGTGCGCGCATCTAATTTTTCCCCAAGCCCCTGTTCCGGTGACATGTAGGCAGGCGTACCCATGACCACGCCGGATGTGGTGATGTGGATCGAATCCTCAACGATCTTTGCCAGCCCGAAATCCATCAGCAGGCAGTTCCCGCGTTCATCGATCAGGATATTGCTTGGCTTCACGTCGCGGTGGATCAATCCGCGCACATGGGCGTAATCGAGCGCATCACCCACCTGCGAAATCACCCTGCGGATTTGCGCCAGGGGTAAGGGTTCCCCCTTCATTATCCCGACCAAAGTGCCGCCTTCGACGTAGGGCATCACAATAAAGGTGTAACCGTCCACATCGCCGAAATCAAATACGGGAAGAATATGCGGATGCTGGAGCCTGGCAAGGACTTTCGCCTCCTGACGAAAGCGGTTGATGAATTGAGGGTCATTGGCGTAATGGCGCGGCAGAACCTTGAGCGCCACGTACCGATCCATGGCGGGTTGATACGCCTTGTAGACCGCCGCCATCCCACCTTCTCCCAATGGGGCGACTACTTGATATGGACCGATCTGCCTGCCAGTGAGGTCTTCCATTACATCTTTACCGCTCTCGCAATCGCTCCGATATGTTCAGGGGTATTTCCACAACACCCGCCCACCACCTTCGCGCCGAGTGCCACGTATTTTTTCGCGTATGTCGCCATATCTTCGGGACCCATGTCGTACACGCCTTGTTCAGTCTCCAAATCCATGTGTGGGACGCCCGCATTCGGCTTGACCCACAATGGAAACTCCGGCTTAGTCGCTTGATATTCTTTGACAACGGCTTCCATATTATCGAGCGTTGTTCCGCAATTTGCCCCAACCAGGCTCGCACCCATTTCGGAATAGCGCTTCATCACATCCTTCGGCTTGACGCCCATCATCGTGCGTGTGCCTCTATCATAACTGAAGGATACTACGATGGGGAGGTCTGTCACGGAGCGCGCACCCTCGAAAGCGGCAGTTGTTTCTTCAAAGGCAAACATCGTCTCGATCAGAAGTAGGTCCACGCCACCATCGGCGAGAGCTTTCGCTTGCTCTGCAAATGTCGCTCGCACATCCTCCACCTCGAGCGGACCATACGGCTTGATGATGCCGCCCACCGGTCCCATCGAACCGGCGACCAGTCCGTTGTTCAACGAAGCCGCCTTGCGGGCGATCTCTGCCGCGCGTATGTTCACTTCGGGAGTGCGATCCTGATACTTCGAATCCTTCATGCGCATACGAGTCCCGCCAAAGGTGCAGGTCAGGATGATATCTGACCCAGCCTTCGCAAAGGACGAAGCGAGATTCAGGATCGTATCCGGGTCATCGATGATGAGATCCTCGGGCGGTTTGCCCGGCTTGAGCCCCATCTTCTGCAAATTCGAGCCCGTTGCCCCGTCCGCAACGAGAATTTCCCCGCCGTTCAATCGTTCTAGAAATTTGTTCATTGTTCCCTCCGTAGGGGCGCAGCATTGCTGCGCCCCTACAAAAATTATTTCATAAAATTCTTTGCCAGCGGATCCACCTTGCGGTTCGGGATCAGATGCGCGATGTGTTCGAACGGTTCGCTCATGTGCGGGAAGCTCGTCGCCAGCATGAACTGATTTTGGAATTCCGGGTCGGTGGGTAACTCAAAACGCTCCACCGTGCGCGTCACCGAATCGATCTCTTTGCGCTTCTCGACGTTTAGCAACGCAATCCGCGCACCATCGCCCGCCGCATTCCCAACCGCATACACGTTCTCCAACTCACAATCGGGGATCAAGCCGATCAGCATCGCTTTTTCTTTATCAATGTAACTTCCAAAACCGCCAGCTAGAATGATTTTATCAGGGCTTTGCAAATTACTGCGCTTCAATAACGTCCGCGCCGCGGTAAATAACGCCGCTTTCGCCAATTGAATTTGTCTCACATCCTGTTGGGTAATTGGGATGTCCCGCCCAATGGACGTTTCTTCCTTCCAGGCAATGACATACTCCCAGCCTGACTCGCCCTCCCGGACGCGCTTCGTACTTAACCCTTTCTTGAACTTGCCCCGAGAATCCACGATCCCCGCCCGGAACAATTCTGCCACTGAATCGATGATCGCCGAGCCGCATATCCCTTTGACATGCCCGATGAACTCGGCATGGTCGGTGTTCCAGCCTTCCACGCCAATGACTTTGTACTTCGGCTCAAGCGTCGTTTCATCTATATAGACACGTTCCATCGCGCCCGGTGCAGCGCGCATTCCATATTCAACATGTGCGCCTTCCAGTGCTGGTCCCGTCGGCGTGGATGTACAAACCAGGCGCTTGCGATTTCCAAGCACGAGTTCTGCATTTGTGCCAACATCGATCAACAGCCAGTTCTCATCCTGCTTGTGCGGTTCTTCCGCAAGGATGACCGCGCTGGTGTCCGCACCGACGAACGAAGCGATGGTGGGCAGCACGTGGATATTGCCAGATGGATTGATGTGCAATCCCAACTCCCGCGCCTTGATATCCACCGACTTATGAATCGTCGGTACAAACGGAGCCAGCCCCAAATCTTTCGGATGCAGGTTCAACAAGACATGATGCATGGTGGAATTACCCACCAGGACCATCTCTAAAATTTCTTCGACCTTTATGTCATTGCGAGGGCGTTTTTGTTCTTCCCTGGCACCGCCCGCTAGGGCAGGTGTGCCCGAAGCAATCCCTTCGTCACTAGGAGATTGCCTTGCTGGCGCTTGCAATGACATATTTGCTGATTTCACTGCCTGTTTCAGCAACTTATTCAGCGTGCTGATGATCGCCTTATGCAATTTTTCCAAGCCGTCGGGCTGGTCGATTGCATACTGAATGCGAGACATCACGTCTTCGCCGTATACGATTTGCGGATTCATCTCGGATTCCGCTGCCAACAATTCCCCGGTTCTCAAATTGCATAAATACAATGCCACCGTCGTCGAGCCGATGTCCACCGCTGCACCGTAACTGTCTTCCACATATCCCGGCTGGACTTCGATCACTTCCTTATCCTGCCAGACGGAAACGGTCACATTCCATTTCGCGTCACGCAGGGTTTTGGACAAGGTCCGCAAACAGGCATAATCGATGTCGAGGTCATACCAGCGTGGAAGATTTGCATCTGTACCGTGGACCAGCCCCATCGATGTTTCCAGTCCCTTGGCGAGGCGTTCCCAATCTGCAATGGGTCTCTCCAAATTTGGCGGCGTCATCGAGACGTAATATTTGCGAATGGAAGGCTTGATTTCAATGGCGCGTTCCTTCGCGCTCTTGCGGACGATCTGCTTATTGCCGCGGCTTTCTTCAGGGACATTGATGAGCACATCCCCATGTACCTTGCATTGACAAGACAAACGCACCTGCCCAACTTCCCAGCCTTTGTCTTTGAGAAGTTTGGGACGCCGCGCAAAGTACGCGGCTTCCTCCGTTGAAACGGGGGATAGGTTTTCGCGTTTGGAATCAATGTTGTATTTCTCGAAGCGTCCTTCTTCCACTACAACCATACACTTCCCGCAGGTGGCGTTCTCGGCGCAAATGGATTCGATCTCCACGCCCAGTTCACGCGCCGCCGAACGGACAGACGTGCCTTCGTCGATCTGTCCGCGCCGACCCGATGGTTGCAGGATGATGTTGTGTTTTGACATCTATGAAATCGAAGTTTCCCCGCCAAAGGCGGTGTCATGACTTTGCTGGCGGCGTGGAATTTCCACTCGTGCGCCTTCAGCTTCCAGTTCGGTGAGCAGCGTCTCTGCAACCTCTTCCGGCGTGCCTTCGCGTTCGATCCATCCGCCGCGTTTGTATTCCTTCGCATACGCCGTTGTGGATGTGGCACCGATTGCCATCGCGTAGGCGTCGATCTTGTTTTGAATTTTTTGCGAGAGTTCTTTCTTGATCGTGCGTCCATCCCCTTCAACAGTAAAGGATTGGGGAATGTCTTTCCAGTACATAACTCGATATTTTGCCATTGCGTGTAACCTCTCAAATTATATATAATTTCTAGTAGTGATTTTACGGGAGGATGGGCTGAGGGTCAATAGCATGGGTGCGCTAAAAGTTTGTAGATGACCTGCTCCCTTCGCCGTCCTCGGCGAAGGATTTACTCGCAGAACGCCGCCATCCACAGGATGCTTCGCAAAGGACGGCGGCTTGAGCCAAACTACTAACAGACTTTGAGTGCTCCCTATAGCATACGGGGTAACTGATGTTATGCACTTGCGCTTCGACTACGAGCGGGACGAACACCCGCTCTCCGCTCACATCGTCCCGATGTCCTTCGGGAGCGCGGCAGCCGCCCTGCCTGCACCGCCGTTCGCTGCGTGAAGACGCAGTGCGCCGGCACGCGTGAGCGGAGCGACGAGTGAATCCTGTGCTTGTCGAAGGACGAGGAGTGCAGTCGAAGGGCAAGGGACGTAAGAAAATAAAAATCGCGTAATATCAGTGAAGTAAGAAGTACCAGGTTTCCAGAACAGCCCCATCTCATTTTGCCTGTATCAGCGTTCGCTGCGCGCGTGAACGAAGCATCACTACGCACCCCTCAGAAACCTTTTATTAGTCATGCTTTGAGTTTTCGATCTATGCACTCAGGGGAGATACATTATGCTAGAATGAGTCAATTAATGGTTGAATTATGAATTGCCCAAATTGTCAGACGGTAAACCCGGATGCCGCAAAATTTTGTATGAACTGCGGCAGTCGTTTGGCTGTCGAAAACTCAGGTGGGGAAAAACCGGAATTTAAAATAGATCGTTATCTTCCACAAGAACTCGTTACAAAACTTGAAGCTGCCCGTTCGCGTAACTCGATGGTGGGTGAGCGCCGCGTCATTACGATGTTGTTTTGCGACATGAAAGGCTCCACCGCCGCCGCCGAAAAAGTGGACCCCGAAACCTGGACGGACATTATCAACGGCGTCTTCGAGTTTATGATCCGCCCGATCTATAAATACGAAGGTTTTGTGCCGCGCTTGATGGGTGACGCCATCCTTGCGTTTTTCGGCGCGCCGATCACGCATGAAGATGACCCGCAACGCGCAGTGCTGGCGGGGCTTGAGATTCAAGAGGGAATCAAACCCTACGCGGAAGAAATCCGCCTCAAACATGGACTTGAATTTGGTCTGCGTGTCGGAATTAATACTGGACTTGTCGTTGTCGGCGAGATCGGCTCGGATTTGCGCATGGAATATACCGCCATCGGGGACGCCATCAACCTCGCCGCGCGCATGGAACAGACCGCGCAGGTTGGGACGATTCAAATCTCCGATGAAACCTATAAATTGGTCGCGCCATTCTTCGATGTGCAGTCTTTGGGCGGAGTGGAAGTCAAAGGAAAATCCCAGCCCGTCCAAACGTATCGTGTGCTTGGGGTGAAATCCACGCCGGGACATTTGCGCGGGTTGGAGGGATTATCTTCGCCGCTCGTTGGGAGAGAACTGCAATTGGAGTTATTGAATGCGAAGGTGAAAGATTTGGATTCGGGAACAGGATCAGTCGTCGCCGTGGTAGGGGAGGCGGGGTTGGGCAAATCCACGCTGATTGCCGAAGTCATGAAATCCAAGCTGGATCCCAGCCCGGTTTGGTTAAGAGGCGATTCGTTATCTTACACGCGTTCGATCAGCTATTATCCATGGAGGCAGGTTATCCGCCAATCTGTGGGTGCCCGCGTGAGTGACTCGCCTGCGGAAGTCCGCCATAAGTTGGGGTATGTCTGTGATTGCTGCACATTGCCCGGCGGTGACATTCCATTTTTGGAAGCCATGCTCGCGGTGGAAAGCGAAGAGAGCGCAATAGTTGTAATGGGCTTTCAAGGCGACGCGCTCACTCAACGCATGATCGATGCCATACGCGGATTTCTTTGTGGATTGGCTTCCGAAAATCCGCTGGTGATCGTGTTCGATGACTTACATTGGTCGGATGAAGCCTCGTTGAACCTCTTGCTCAGCCTGGTGGATTTGAGCGAATCGCAACCCATCTTGTTTTTTTGCATGTCTCGCCCCGATAAAACTGCCGCGAGTTGGGAGACTCTCCAAAAGCTGGCACCAAAACTTGGGAATGGCTATCACGTCATTGACCTTGTTCCGTTGCAGGTGAATCAAACTGAAACGTTGCTAAACAATTTGTTGGGTGTGAAAGATTTGCCGAAATCCATTCGCGATCTGATCGTGGACAAGGCGGGGGGCAATCCGTTCTTTGTGGAAGAGATCATCCGTTCTCTCATCGAAACGAAGCAGATCGTCCGCGAGAACAGCCATTGGAAGGCGGTAAGCGATTCAGCAAAGATTACCCTGCCCAATACATTGCGCGGGGTGTTGAGTGCCCGCATTGACCGCCTGCCCGAGACATCCAAACACGTCCTGCAAAACGCAGCGGTGATCGGTCGTCTGTTCGATGTGCGTGTTCTGAAACCGCTCACCAGCCTCAATGGCGGACTCGATGCGCAGATCCAATATTTGAGAGAAGTCAGCCTGATCGAGGCGCTCCAAAACGAGTATGCCTTTCGGCATGTGTTGATTCAAGAGGCGGCGTACGAATCCATTCTCATCAAAACGCGCGCTGAACTTCACCGTCGCATCGCTGAAATAATGGAAGGACTCCATGCCGAACGCATCGAAGAGTTTGCTCCGCTGCTTGCCTATCACTTTTATAACGCAGGCGATGAGCGTTCGTTCAAATATGACTTGATCGCGGGCGAAAAATCGGCACGGCTGTATGCCAATGTTGAAGCCGCGACTCATTTCAGGCGCGCGCTGGAAGTTGCCAAACGGACGAATGCCAAGCCTGACCAGATATTCAACCTCCATACTCAACTTGGTTCAGTGCTTGAGTTGAGCGGAAAATTCCAACAAGCTCTGGAAAATTACGATGAGATGTTGGCGCTTTCTGTCGAACGCCATGACCGCGCCATGGAATTATCTGCGTTGATGGCGAAGGCAACTGTTTATTCGACGTTCACGCAGGTCCATGACTCTGAAATGAGTGAAAAGATGCTGCTCCGGGCACTCGAGATTTCGCAGGAAATTGGCGACCTTTCCGCGCAATCGCGCTTGAATTGGAACCTGATGCTGTCATATTTGTTTTCAAAGCGCCTCGATCAGTCACTCCAATATGGCGAAGCCGCGCTGACATTGGCGCGCAAATCTGAGAATACGGAATATCTGGCTTTTGTATTGAACGACCTGTGTCGGCTTTACACATGCAGAGGCGAGTTCGAAAAGGCACATAATTCCATTCGTGAGGCGCGCGAACTTTGGAAATCTTTGGATAATCAGGTGATGCTTTCGGATAGCTTCGGCTCCGAGTCGGAAACCTACTTTAATTCCGGAAAAAACGAACAGTCGTTGGAATGCAGTTTGCATGCCTTGCAGATCAGCGAAAAGATAGAGAATACCTGGGGACAAGCCTACGAGCGTATGCTTATTTCATTTGTCTATTTTGAAACGGGTCAATTCGGAAAGGGGATTCAATTCGCCGAACGCGGTGTGGAACTTGGCGATCAGGCAGGGATGATCGCCATCAACAGCATGCGTTCCGAATTGGCATGGATTTACGCGTATTGCGGCGCATACGAAAGGGGCTTCGAGGTGATCGAACATGCCTTGCAAGCGGCTCGATCTCACCAGCCTGCCTGGGTCGCATTTCCGCAGGCAGTCAAAGTGCGAATGCATCTGCTTCATGGTGATTTGAAATCCGCCGAAGAAACCGCAGGCGGTGAAATTCTCAAACCGATTTCGATTCCGTATGCACGGTACACCATCTTCCTTAGCCTGGCAAACATCGAGCTTGCCGTTGCGCAGAAGAGATACGAGGATGCGCTTTCCCTCATCAAAGATTTACTGGAGGAAGTCGTTCCCCTCACGCGTGTGGATATTCCCGAAGTCCTGCGCTGGAAGGGACTCGCCCTGTTCGGCTTGAATCGAATCGACGAAGCGCTTCAAACATTGACTGAAGCTGGGTCGCTGGCGAAAGAGCTTGGCGAAACCCTCCACCTTTTACCGATCTCGATCAACCTTGCAGAGGTGAACTCAAGAGTAGGAAATGAAAAAGAGGCAAGAGAAAATCTCAAAGAGGCTTGTAACCTCGCGGAACAGATGGCAGAATCATTGCGCGAGGTTGGTCTCGCCGAATCGTTTTTGAACCAACCTCGGGTCAAGAAGGTGATGCAATAAACCCGCCCCGAGCGGAGGGATTGCGTAGCTGCCGCAATCCCGCAGTCGAAGGACAGTGTACAAACGCAAAATGTTAAATCGCCTCGCCGCCCTCCTGAACATTCGCGCTGATGAAGGTCGACTGGTCTTTCTGGTCTCCATCCTCTTTGCCTGCATCCAGGCGGGGCAGGGCATCGGCGACAACGCCGCCTCGGCGCTGTTCCTCCTGCGTTATGGCGTGGACTTCCTGCCATACATGTATCTCTTCCTGGGGGCACTGACTTTCATCACCACCCTCGCTTATTCCGCTGCCCTTGGACGTTTTGAAAAAGGTAAATTCTTTTCTTCGTTGATCGTGATCTTCATCGGTTTGCTGCTCCTCGAACGCGCCGCGATCCTTTTCCCATTTACACTTCTGTACCCCGTGCTATGGCTGACGGTCAACGGCATCAGCATGATCCTTGGCACCTTCGTCTGGAATCTTGCAGGCGAAGTCTGCGACGCGCGGCAGGCGAAGCGATTATTTCCGTTATTCACCAGCGCGGGGATTCTCGGCAGCGTCATCGGCAACGCAATTACCGGCGTGATCGCCCGCCTGCTCGGCACGGATAACCTGCTCCTTTTTTATGCGGTCTTGCTTGGTATTTCGTTTTATCTTACCCGCGCCATCGCCGGTGGATATTTCCGCAAGGAAAAAATCTTCAAAGACAAATCGAATCTTTGGAGCGACCTTCGCGCCGGCTTCGACTTTGTGCGTGTCTCGCCGTTGATGCGGCTCATTGCGTATTCATCCGTCCTGTTCTCGGTGCTGTTTTTTGCAGTCGCATTTCCATTCAATAAAGTCGTCACCGCTTCATTTTCAGACGAAGCAGGTGTAGCAGGATTCTTCGGTCTCTTCAACAGCATCACCACCGTATCCACATTTCTCGTTTCGTTGTTCCTCGCCAGCCGCATTTATACGCGCCTCGGCATCATCAACGGCGTGTTCCTCATGCCGCTCACCTACATTTTTTCCTTTGCAGTATTCGCCGGTTTGTATAACCTGAACGGCGCGGCGATTGCGCGTTTTTCGCAGCTCGTCATTCTCTCAGGCATTGCAGGCACGGCATGGAACGCGCTCTTCAACGTTGTCCCTTCGCAAAAACGTGGACAAGTGCTGGCGTTCAACAACGGCGTCCCATCGCAAATTGGCGTAGCGCTTTCGGGCGTTCTGCTTATCGTTGCCGAACGTGCCTTCACCGTCCAACAGATTTTTTTGATGGGAACCGTGCTCGCCTTCGTCTGTGGCGCGTTCATCTGGCAAATGCGCAAAGCCTATGCCCAGGCATTAGTTGACGCACTTCGAGCAGGTCGTCTCGAAGTCTTCAGCGCGAACGAATCTTCATTTACAGGCTTTCAAGGCGACGCCGCCGTGTTGGATGTCGCCATCCGCGCCTTGGGCGATTCAAAAGCGACCACACGCCGACTCGCCGCCGAGATGCTGGGACGCATGGAATCAGACTCTGCCATCCCGCATCTTTCACGCCTCCTCACGGACCCGGAGCCTGCGGTGCGCGCCGCGGCAGTTTCCTCGCTGGGAGCTTTACGCGCGGACTCCGCCGTCGACGAGATCATTTCCCTGCTCGATGATTCCGATGAGCACGTCCGCGCTGAAGCGTTGACCGTTCTTCCTCAGCTAAAAGCGATTGCATCTCCTGACCTGACGACAAAAATCTCCGGCTTGATGAAGAACGATTCGTCACTGTCAGTGCAGACCAAAGCCATGGTCGCATTGACCAAGCTCGGCGTCGGCGATGAGGCGATCTCAAATCTGACTTCACGACTCAATTCTCCAAATTCTCTTATGCTCATTTCCGCCTTGCAAACGGTTACTAAAATCGCACCGTCTTTGAATCACACTTTTGATGTCCAGCCTATATTTCATGCTCTCGAAGATTCTTCGCCGCTCATCCGCCGGGCTGCCATTTCTGCGCTTGGAAGTTTGAAAGCCGTGCCAGTCAGCAAGACACTGGCTGACTATTTGACCGACCCCGATGAAACCGTGCGTAATGCTGCCGCCGAAATTCTACGCAGGCGAAGCGACGAAAGCCGTACCCTCGTTCTTGAGATCATCGGAAATGACAACTCCGCAGTGGACTCTGCCCTTGATGCCCTCGCTCCAGGGAAACCCGAATCGCTCACTCCATTACGCGGATATGCCAAACATGAACTTGACCGTACACGGACGTTACGGAATCAAACTGCCAGCATTCCATCTGCCGGGCGCGCGGCGAACTTTCTGCGCGACTGTCTTCGTGGGCAAGCCTCCCGGTGTGAAGGGCGTCTCATTAAAACCGTCGGCTTGTTCGGTGACACGCGCACAATGGAACTCGTCCGCAAGAGCATGAGCGGGACGAATATCGAAGATCGCGCCGCCGCTCTCGAAGCGTTGGACACGATTGGCGATAGGCAGCTTGCAAAAAGTGTTGTCACCTTGCTGGAGACCGAACCGACTTTATCCGACCCATCCGATGTGATCGCCGTCCTGTTGAAAAGCCCTGATTCCTGGCTGCGTGTTTTGGCGATTCGTTCCACTTCGGAACTGGGCTTGCGTGAATTTATCCCGCTTTTGCATCAACTCAAAACCGGCTCGGATGCTTTTCTGCGCGAAGCTGCATTCGGAGCATTGACCGAGTTTGGCGAGGAGAACCCCATGGACATCTTGAAAACCGTTTCCATTCTTGAGCGCATTTTATTGTTGCGCGAAATCCCCATCTTTGCCGATCTCTCTCCCGAAGACCTGAAACTCATTGCCGAGAGCGCGCGCGAGGAATGGGTTCCGCAAACCACAGACATCTTTCGCCAGGGGGATGATGGCAATATGATGTTCGTGATCGTGGAAGGACACTTGCATGTAATTCGTACGGTAAATGGGAACGAACAGATCGTGGCGCAGCGCAGCGCCGGTGATTTTGTCGGTGAAATGGCAGCCATCGAATCTGCGCCACGCTCGGCGACGCTGCGAGCCCAAACGGATGTTCGCCTGTTGGCAATAGACGGCGAAACCTTCAAGGGCATACTCCATGAACGCCCCGATGTGTCCTTTGCCGTATTGCGCAGCCTTTCCCGCAGGCTGAGAGAAATGACCGGCTAACTCTCCATCCGTTCTTCATCCGTGCATCCGCTCCCTATCCGTTGATAAAGCACTTCCCGCCAGCCAGCCCGTTGTCCATGCTGCCTGAAAATTGAACCCACCGGTGAGACCGTCAATGTCCAACACTTCACCGGCGAAGAATAAATTATCCACCACGCGGCTCTGCATCGTCTTGAAATCGACTTCCTTCAAACTCACACCGCCACAGGTCACAAACTCTTCCTTGAATTGTCCTTTGCCTCGAATTCTAAATTCACCCGCTGTAAGTTCCTGCGCAAGTTTTTGAATTTCTGCCTTCGAAACATCCGCCCAATTTTTATCGCCAATGAAATAGACCAGTTGCTTCCACAACCGAATCGGGATCTGCGAAAACGCCGAATGCGCCGCCACCTTCTTGCGCGCATTCTCGTGCCAGTCTTTGTTGCGTTGTAAAACTTCCAGCGTGGTGCCCTGCTTATAGTCGCCGAGCCAGTTCACGGTTAAGGTCGAGGCGTATTTTTTGTCGAAGAGAATCCGCGCGCCCCAGGCAGAGAGTCGCAGCACGCCAGGTCCGCTCATGCCCCAGTGGGTGATGAGCAGCGGTCCGCGCGCGCTGAGCGAATCCATTTTCAGAACGGCATCTTCCACCGCTACTCCCGCCAAACCATCGATGCGTTTGTCTTTGATGTTGAACGTGAACAACGACGGCACTTGCGGCGCGATGGCATGCCGAAGCTTTTGGATGAGGTTTTGCGACTTGCGATCGCCGCCTGTGGCGAACATCAACTTTTTTGTTTGAAGAATAAAAACCTGCGCCTCTTTCATAACCTCTAGCTTGAACCCACCCTGCGGGCTTTTCTCCACGCTCAAAACGGATGCTCCCAACTCAACCCGCACTCTCGCCTGTTCTGCCGCATCGCGCAGACAATTTGCGATGGTGTTCGAATCATCGGTGACGGGAAACATCCTTCCATCACTTTCTGTTTTCAATTTGACATTTCTCGACTCGAACCACTCGACAGTGTCTTTGGGTTGAAAGCGTGAGAATGCGCCGCGCAATTCATTGCCCCCGCGCGGATAGTAGCTGATGAGTTTGGCAGGCTCAAAACAGGCATGGGTCACGTTGCAGCGCCCGCCGCCAGAGATGAGCACTTTGCCGAGCGACTGACTGGCTTTTTCGAGAATAAGCACGCGCAGGTCGGGGTTGAGTTCGGCGCAACGAATGGCGGCGAAAAACCCTGCTGCCCCGCCGCCGATGATGATTACATCCCAGATGGGTGAAAGTTTGGATGACATAGGTAGGAGTGATTATAAGCGCGGTATGCATGGCTAGGGTGTTTTACGCCCCTGACCCGCGCTATTCCTACAAACCGCTAAAGCGGACTAGCCGACTTGAGTCGGCTTCGTAATAATAGCCCAGACGTTTACGTCCGGGCGGGTAATGTTTCGCCGCACCCGCTTGCCATGGCATGTGCCATCTTTACCAAACCTTTACACAAATTTTGAAGACTCTGTAAAAACAAAAACTACACTACGGGAGTATCAAGGAGACCCCCGTAAAACTTCGCGATCTTAGCGCACGTAGCGGTAAAAAATAAAATCAGAAGTAGAATCAACCTATGACAAAAATCCTCGTAATCGACGACGAACCCTCCATCATCAACCTGGTCAGCGCGTATCTCAAGCCGGAAGGATATGAAGTCTTCACGGCCGCCGACGGCAATGCCGGGCTGAAAGCCGCGCGCGCCTTCAAACCAGACCTCATCATCCTCGACCTGATGCTGCCCGGCATGGATGGCATAGAACTGCTTTCGCGTTTACGCCGCGAATCGGATGTGTACGTCATCATGCTCACCGCCCGCACCGACGAGACCGATAAGATTGTCGGGCTGTCCGTTGGCGCGGATGATTATGTCATCAAGCCATTCAGTCCGCGCGAGTTGGTGGCGAGGGTCAAGGCGGCGCTGAGGCGTCTGAAAACAGGAGCAGGCTCGGGCGCGGAAAGAAGCATGTTGTCGTTCAGGCGAGTCCATATTGACGTGGGCGCGCATACGGTCATGCTGGACGAATCTCCCATCGAGTTGACATCCATCGAATTTGAATTGCTCAAAGCTCTCGCCGAAAACCGCGGACGTGTCCTTTCGCGCGAGCAATTGCTCGAAAAAGTGTGGGGCTCAGAATACTTCGGCGAGATCCGCGTGGTGGATGTGCATCTTGGGCATGTGCGTCAGAAACTTGGCGATGAGTCACTGATCGCCACGGTGCGCGGCGTGGGTTATCGCTTCGAAGACGAGCCGCTTTAGGAAAACGTCATGAACTATATTCGTGAACGACTCAGTGCAAAATTATTTCTTGCCAACCTGGCTGTCATCATGGCGGGCGTGGTTATTCTTGCCGTTACGATTCAGATCACCATCCCTGCGGCGTACAACCGCCACATGGGTATGATGGATGATTCTTCGATGATGGGCAACGGTATGGGAATGTGGCAGGGACAGGGACAAGGCAATGGCTATGGTATGACGTTGTTCGAAAACTTTCGCGCCAGTATGTTCGAGTCGCTCGCGTATGCAGTGACCGCTTCTGTGATCGCGGCGTTGCTGGTCAGTTTGTTTTTGAGCCGCCGCATCGTTGCGCCGGTGCGTACACTGACCGATGCATCGCAGCATATTGCTGAGGGATATTATGCCGAGCGCGTTCAAGTGAACGGGTCAGATGAGATCGCGCAACTCGCAGCGCGTTTCAATCGAATGGCTTCGCAGCTCGAACAGGTTGAAAGCATGCGCCGCCAGCTCATCGGCGATGTCACGCATGAACTACGCACGCCGCTGACTTCGATCAAGGGTTACATGGAGGGGCTGGTCGATGGTGTATTGCCGTCGAACGCTGAAACTTTCAATCAAATCCACCGCGAAGCCGACCGCCTCTCGCGCCTAGTCGACGACCTGCAAGAGTTGAGCCGCGTAGAGTCAAAAGCCTATTCTTTGGACATTCGCTCCGTGAGCGTTCCTACGCTCGTGCAGACGACTCTCAAACGGCTTTCCCCTCAAGTGACAGCCAAACGCATCACCCTCCGCTCGAACCTGCCCGCTGACCTTTCACCGCTCCTCGCTGACGAAGACCGCATCACGCAGGTATTGGTCAACCTCGCGGCGAATGCCATTCAATACACAAACGAAGGCGGCGAGGTGACTATTTCTGCCGAACGCCGCGCGGATGAAGTTCGCATCTCTGTTACCGATACCGGCATAGGCATTCCGCCCGAACATCTTGCCAATATCTTCACGCGTTTTTACCGTGTGGATAAATCCCGTTCACGCAATGCCGGCGGCGGCTCGGGCATCGGTTTGACGATTGCGAAGCACATCATCGAAGCGCACGGCGGACGCATTTGGGCTGAGTCAAAAGGGGAGGGACAGGGCAGTTCGTTTACGTTTAGTTTGAAAGTCGCTGGGTAAAGCAGGACAAGATGTCATCTTGTCCTGCTTTCTAAATTAGAATGGACCAAACTTGATCGCCACAGCAATCCCCAAAAATACAACGGTTGCGATGATAACCCACAGCCAAAGCTTCGCCGTCCAGCGCAGCCATTTGGGATAGCTGACCACGGTCAATCCGAGGCTGATGAGCAGGACGGGATTGGTGGGGTAGGCAAGGTTCGAGAAACCATCGCCGAAGATGTAGGCGAGTACGGCAGTCTGGCGCGTGACGCCGATGAGGTCCGCCAACGGAAGCACAATGGGGATCATTAGGAAAGCTTTGGCAGAACCGGATGCGATGAAGAACTCGATTCCCAACGCAAGCACATACACGACCAATGCAGCAGGGAAAGCGCCAAGCTGCTGGAACGGGTCTGCCGCGGCATGCAGAATCGTATCGGTCACGCCGCCGCTATCGATGATGTAACGGATGCTGGCTGCCATCAGGATCAGCGGAACGGAGGGAGCCAACCCGCCCCAGCCTTCGATGAGCCCCTGCCAGACGGTCTTGCCGCCTGCGCCGGAAATGAAGCCTGCTCCCAAGCCGCCGATGAGAAAGAGGATGCCGACAATGGGCAAGGCATAGTCGGAGATGGCGGGGATGAAGGGTCCCATGAGCATGACGGCAAAAATAAAGATCAGGAAAAAACCGAAAAAGTTCATGGCGCGGTTTTGCCTGGGATTCTCTTCGATGAACGAAGCGTCTTCCATGCTCTTATATTTTTCACGTTCGGCATTATCTTCATTATGGACAAGGGATGCCTTCGGGTCTTTGTCGATCCGGCGTGCGTAGGATGACAGGAACCACATGAAGATGAAATAGATCGCAATGAAGATAATGATGCGGAACCACGCGCCGGAGAAGAGCGGCAAGCCTGCCAGTTGCTGAGAGACACCCAAGGTATAGGGGTTGGAGATTGCCGCAGAGAACCCCATGTTCGTTGCCAGAATGGACATGCCCAAGCCGACCAACGCATCCCAGCCGAGCGAGTAGGAAAGGGCGATCATGACCGGTACGAGTAGAACGACTTCTTCAAACGTTCCCAGCGTTGCGCCGAGGAACATGAAGGCAAGCGAGACCATCCACAACAGCGCATATTTTTGTCCGCTGTAACGGCGCACGATGCGACCAATGAAAGCGCGTAACGTGCCGGTCTTATCCATCACTGCGAAAGCACCGCCTGCGAAGAACAAGACGACGATAATGACAATGACGGTCAGACCGCTTTCGCTGCCGAGGACTTCAACCGGAGCAATGAACCAACGCCAGATGGGGTAGTCCGGGCGTTCGGTCAACTGGAAGGAAGCGGGGTCGATGGTCTCACGTCCGTCCACTTCGAGGCGGGTGTATTGCCCTGCCGGGATGACCAGAGTCAAAATCCCCGCGATCATCATCAAGACGAACAAGATCACGAGCGATTGAATGAATGCACGCTTGCCGATCTGAGCGCCAGCCTTCTGTTCCATGCAAGTCTCCTTAAGCGAGAGGGATGAGACAATTTACCATAGAGTTGGGAAAACGTTTGTTAAATTTGCCGTCCATGAATCGCATAAGTGCTCCCTGCGCCGTCCTCGGCGCAGGAGTTTTCCAAGAACACGCCGCCGGGGATGGCGGCTTTGAGCGGGGTAATACTAGTCCATGAATCAAAACAGGACC
>JACPVC010000228.1 GCA_016191955.1 Chloroflexota bacterium | reverse complement strand
TCAGTGCGCCTCGTACTGCCGCTACTGCACCCGCTCGCGCATCGTCGGCGACCCAGGGCAGACCTTCAAGCGCGAAGAGTTCGAGATGCAGATCGAGTATCTCAAGCGCACACCTCAAGTCCGCGACGTGCTGCTCTCCGGCGGTGACCCGCTGGTGCTCGCGCCAAAAATCCTCGAAGAGTTACTCTCCCGCCTGCGCGAGATTCCGCACATCGAGATCATCCGCATCGGTTCGCGTGTGCCGGTCTTCATGCCCATGCGCGTGACGCAAGAATTGGTAGACATGCTGGCAAAGTACCATCCGCTGTGGATGAACATCCACGTCAACCACTCGAACGAGATCAGCAAAGAACTCGCCGAAGCCTGTGACCGTCTCAGCCGTGCGGGCATCCCGCTTGGGAATCAGTCTGTGCTGTTGGCAGGCGTGAACGACAATGTGCATATCCAGCGCCAGTTGGTGCAAGACCTCGTCCGCATCCGCGTGCGCCCGTACTATCTTTATCAGTGCGACCTCGTGGAAGGCGCTGGTCACTTCCGCACACCGGTTGCCAAGGGCATCGAGATCATGGAAGGTCTGCGCGGGCACACCTCCGGTTATGCTGTGCCACAATACATCATCGACGCTCCGGGAGGCGGCGGCAAGATTCCGGTCATGCCCAACTACCTCTTGAGCATGTCTGACCACAAGGTCATCCTGCGCAACTACGAAGGCTACGTCACCACCTACGAGGAACCCACCGACTACATCCCGGCGAACGCGGCAAAGTTCAAGGGACTCAAACGCCCCGAACCGGGTCAGACCGGACTCACAGCCCTGCTCGACGGCGAAGAGATGTTCATCAAGCCCGAAGGTTTCGACGAACTCCACAACCGTCACGGCATCCAGCACCGTTTGAAAGATGAAAACAAGTGGAAGCCGCTGGGCATCGGCTCGGGTGATTCAACCGACTAATACGGCAATATACAGGGGCTGATATACTTAGACCTGACGGGAACAAAACCCGTCAGGTCTATTCAAATAAGGAGTTTGTTATGCTGAAAAAATCACTATACCTGACAGCCTTTGCAGTCTTGCTGGCGGCATGCGTGCCTGCCCAACCGACAGTCGATATACAGGCGCAGGTCAATACCGCAGTCGCTCAGACCATGGAAGCCAATAATCGCATTTCCCAAGCCGTGGAGCAGACCGTTGCCGCGCAGCTACCTGCCAATACCGTAACGGCCTCCGCAACCTTCGAGAGCATCTCGATCTTCACCGATACGCCCGTTCCCACCCTGACGCCGTTCCCCACCAACACATCTGCGCCCATCCCGGCTGGCGCCGATGTGCAGCAGCCCCGTTCATGCTTTGTCGCCACGATCAGACCGGAGTACATGGAAGAGATCAAAGCCGGCGCCAGTTTTGAGATCCGCTGGCAGGTAAAGAATACTGGCACACTATCATGGGATTCCGGCGTGGATGTGAAGTATGCCAGTGGAGCAAAAATGACCGAGAAAGAACGGGTGGAGATATCCGAGGTCATGGACCCAGGTGAAACCTATAAGATTTCCATAACCGGTAAAGCCCCCAAGAACAAAGGCGTTCAGCAAATGACCTGGATCGTGGAAGGGATCAATTGCTACGCAAACGTGGCAATCGTCGTCAAGTAAGGGAGCACTCAAAGGTTGTTAGAAAATGGCTCAAAGCCGCCGTCCTTTGCGAAGCATCCTGTGGACGGCGGCGCTTGGTAAGCAAATCCTTCGCCGAGGACGGCGAAGGGAGCCAACTCATCTACAAACTTTTAGTACACCCGTCAAGTAACCCGCCGGATTAAAAAAAGGGCATTTATCGTTATAATCAATAAAGGATCGTTATCCACACATCACATACGAAGAAAAGGAGACAAGCCATGGCTTTCACAGCGCCTATCGGAACGGAAGAAGAACGCAACACCGGGCAGGTCTGGCCCGGCACATGGGTTGACGCAACGCCTTACATGACCCGCTATGCATTGGGTTATCACACCGGCGCGGACTTGAACAATAACCGCCCCCGTTTCGATGCCGATGCCCATGCCACGGTCTACTCGATCGGCGACGGCAAAGTGACCTATGCCCAGCTTGTCTCCAAAAAATATTGGGGAAATCTCATTGTCATCGACCACGGCATGGTGGATGGCAAACCGCTGTTCAGCCGGTACGGGCACATCGAAACAATGGTCATTAAACGCGGCGATATCGTCAAAGCGGGTCAGCCAATTGCTAACGTAGGCAACGGTGAGGGGTTATTTCCATATCACCTGCATTTCGATATATCCACAAGCACTCAACTCAGCACCCTGCCCACCTACTGGCCCGGAAACGACCGTCAGGGTGTAAAACATCACTTCGTCGACCCGCAAGCCTGGCTTCGCAGTCAGCATGTTGCCGAGAGCCTACCCGCAGACGACAAAGTCTCAACTGATTCACACAATACGGAAAATTCGCGCCCCGTTGATGTGCCCCAGCGCCCCGTTTGGTACGTGACTGCTGCGCAGGGAATCGCCGTGCATAAAAGCCCCAGCGCCTCTTCTGAAAAATCCGGCGCGCTTCCCAAAGGTACAAAGATCTTCATCAGCGAGAATGGCGTCAAGAATGAAGAACTGATATGGGCGCAGATCGTCGATGGCAGCTTCAAAGACGGCTGGGTGACAAGAGGCAAGGCGAACCAAAGCGAAACGTATCTATCCACCAATCCGCCGCGCTAGTTTTTCGTTGCAAACTGGAATTTGACACATCAAACAACTGGAGTATTTCGAAAGACCATGAGGAAGAATCATAGAACAATTCTGACCGTGATCGCAACGATTTTGATTCTTGCCTGTATGCCCACCTTGGGTCCGGCAACCACCCCTATTCCCACCTTCGATGCTAACGCCCCGTTGACCGCCATTGTTCTGACCGCAGGCGCAGCCGCCACCCAAACCGCGCTCAACGCGCCTCCCACTGCCACGCCAACGGTTCCCACCCATACACCTTTCCCCACACCGACAGCGACAGCGACCTTCCTGTTCTTCGTCCCGACAAGCGCCTTGCCGCCTACACAGATTCCGCTTGGTAGTTCAGATGCTGAATTCGAGTGTCAGGTGCTTTCCGCCGATCCGCGGAACCCGTTGCCGGTCTCCACGAAGTTCGTTGCGAAGTGGATCGTCGCCAACATCGGAAAGTCAACGTGGTCCGCAGGCAGCGCCGATTACCGTTACATAGACGGCGACAAGATCCATCTGCAATCCATTTACGACTTTCCTGCAACCGTCCCACCGGGCGCGACGGTGGAATTGACCGTGGATATGCAGGCGCCCTCAACACCGGGAACCTACTCCACCTTTTGGATAATTTTCGTAGGCAAGAAAGCCTTCTGCAAAATGCAATTGGATCTGGTTGTGAATTAAATAAAAATGCCCTCCGAAAAATTCGGAGGACATTTTTTGAACGATGTTACGCAGCCGGAGGAGTCTGATCGTTGCTCGTAGGAGCAGGGGCGGCATCGGGCTTCTTGCGCATGGTGAAGAAACCAACGCCAACGGGGATGAGAATGAAGATCAAAGCGACGCAGATCAAAGCAATGCCCACGCCCGGACCAAGCGATTGGTCATTGAACGTTCCATTGCCTGTGGCAGTGATCGCTCCAAACAGACACATAAACAAACCAGGACAGCCGCATAACACAACGGCGGCAATCGTGGCGATCAAACCGGTATTTTTATTATTCATTTTGCATACTCCTCTGAGAATTTGACTTCACTTTAGTATACGTCCGATAAAAACGGGATGCAAGCAAATGCTTGCATCCCGTTGGTACTAGGTCTCGATACGCCTTGAGCTACTCGACCATCAACTTCTCAGTTTTGCGCCTACTTCCTTTTCCAAGCGCTTGACGATCTTGTTGCGGATGGCGGCGGCTTCGGCATCGGTCATCGTTTTGTCTTCGGCTTGATACGTCAACGCATACGCCAGAGACTTTTTGCCTGCGCCGATCTTTTCATCGCGATAGAGATCGAACAAGCGGACGTCCGTCACGCTTCTTCCTCCTGTTTGCCTGATCAGCGCTTCGACGGTTTCAGCTTTCACTGATTCATCCACAATGACGGCGATGTCTTCATAAATAGGCGGCGTCTCAGGGATGACCTTGATTCCATAGGTTGGCGAGACAGAGCGCATGGTATCGAGATCGAATTCAGCAACCAACACAGGTGAGTCGCCCAACTCATATTGCTCCTTCACCAGCGGATGCAGTTCGCCGAACGCGCCGATGACCTGCCCATTCACTTTGACTTCGGCGGCTTTGCCCGGGTGAAGATGGGAGTAGGAATCGGTTGCAGTGTAGTTAACGTTTGTGAGGCGCAACCCGCTCAACATGAGTTCGATGCGTCCCTTCAAATCGAAGAAATCCAGCTTGGGCGAATCCTTCACATCCCATGCAGTCGCTTCGCGCAAACCGGTCATCGCAATCGCAAGTTTACGCGGCTCGTTGGGCAAGACTTGCCCTGAGCCTGTCGAAGGGTCGTTTTTGACAGGTTCGAAGACCGAGCCAACCTCGAAGAACGAGAAGGCTTCACTGTAGCGGATGTTCTTTTCGAGCGAGTCGAGCACCGAAGCGACAAGGCTGCGACGCAGGACACTCTTTTCGGGTGCAATGGGATTCGCGAGGCGGACGTACTCCCGCTCTTGCAGGGGCTTAGCCCCTGAGAGAGCAAGGCGTGATTCTTTTTCAACGGATGTCATGCGGTAAGACACAACTTCTTGCAAACCAACAGCGACAAGAAGATCGCGAAGATGTTCTTCCCATTCGTGGACGGGATTGCCCACCTGCGGCGGGAGCGCATCTGCCATCGTGGTGGTTGGGATGTTGTCGTAACCGTAACTGCGAGCGACTTCTTCGAGTACATCGGCAACACCGACGATGCCTTCGCCAATGTCCATGCGGTGGTTGGGAGACGTAACGCGTAATGCGTGACCCGTAGAGGTGATTTCACATTTGAATTCAAGGCGCTTGAGAAGTTCGGCGGTTTGTTCGAGAGTCAGGTCAATGCCGAGCCAACGTTTCACATCGTTGACAGTGATCTCCACCACCGCGTCCTTCGGCGGGAGCGGATACGCGTCCACGAGGTCGGGGGCAATGACGCCGCCAGCCCACTCCGCCATGTATTTCAAACCGAGGCTCACGCCGCCTTCCGCCATGGCAGGATGCACGCCGCGCGAAAAACGGAACGAGGCTTCGGAAGGCAGGTTGTGTTGCTTCGCTGTGCGGCGGATGTTGATGTAATTCCACGCCGCGCCTTCGAGCATGATGTTCTTGGTAGTGTCACTCACTTCAGACTCAGCGCCACCCATCACACCCGCGAGGGAGAGCGAGCCTTTTTCATCGCAGACCAAAACATTCATGGAAGTGAGCGTACGTTCATTACCGTCGAGAGTCTTGAGTTTTTCGCCATCCTTCGCGGCGCGGGTGCTGATCTTGATCTTTTTATTGGGCAAGTTGGCAACTTGCCCTACGCGCCTTACGAGCACATCATAATCAAACGCATGCAGAGGCTCGCCATACTCAAGCATGGCGTAGTTCGTCGCGTCCACCACGTTGTTGATGGGACGCACACCCGCCAGTTTGAGTCGACGCTGAATTTGATATGGGCTGGGCTTGATTTCAACATTACGGATCAAACCGATGACAAAGCGCGGGTTGAGTTCGGGGTTGGTGATAGAGATTTCGACCAACTCCTTCACCGACTGACCCGTTCCGTTCTTTACGGTTTCCGCATTACGTATTGCGTAATCCGTGATGCGTAATTCTCTGCCAAGCATCGCTGCCAACTCGCGCACAATACCGATCACATTTGCATTGCGTGCCATGTTCGGCAGAATGGAAATATCCAGCACGGCATCGCCCATGTAATCGGCGAGCGGCATGCCCACAGGCGCATCATCGTCAAAGAGGATGATACCGTCGTGTTCATCAGCGATGCCCAATTCTTTTTCGGAGCAGACCATTGAGTACGAATCCACGCCGCGGATCTTGGCGCGTTTGAGCGTCATCAACACCTGACCTTCGGTGTGACCATCGTAGAGCGTTGTGCCTTCCTTCGCATACGCCACCTTGATCGGCTTCCCCAGTTTGCCTGCACCTTTCAAGTGAAAGATGTTTGGCGCGCCGGTGAGAACCACCTGCTCCTGTTGGCCATCGTACAGGTCAAGCAGAGTCAACTTGTCTGCGTTGGGCTGCGCTTTCACTTCTCGCATTTCCGCCACGACAAGTTTCTCTTTGTCCCAGCCGATGCCGTTGGTTTTGAACTCGTGCTT
>JACPVC010000227.1 GCA_016191955.1 Chloroflexota bacterium | reverse complement strand
AGGAATCTGTTCTCCCTGCAACCCGCGCGGATAGCCGTTGCCATCCCATCGTTCGTGGTGGCAGTAGGGAATATCGAGAGCGGGCCGAAGGTACTCGATGGGATGGAGCATGTCATACGCCATCTGCGGATGTTGGCGCATTAATTCCCATTCATCGTCGTCCAGTTCGGCGGGCTTCAACAAAACCGAATCGGGAATCCCCAGCTTGCCAATATCGTGTAACAGCGCCCCGCGCTGGATGTGCTTTAGTTCCTCATCCTGAATGCTAAAAAGTTTGGCGAGTTTCAGGGTCATTTGGGTCACGCGTTGGGTATGCCCCTCAGTTTCCTTGTCGCGCAAATCCATGGCGCGCGACCAGCCTTCAATGGTCTTATCGTATGCCAAAAGAAGTTGTTGATGGGCGGCTTCCAGGTTTTGACGTTCATCGAGCAGTTTGCGGTAACGGTTCAGGCGGGAAATGCCGAAGAGGCGGGCGCGCAGTTCGTATCGGTCGGGCGGTTTGGAGATGAAATCGTCGGCTCCGGCTTCCAACCCGCTCAGTAGTGACTGACGGTCATCCAAAGCAGTGAGAAATAAGACCGGGATTTCTGCAATTGCTTTTTCACTGCGGATGCGTTTGCAGACTTCGAACCCGTCCATACCCGGCATCATCACGTCCAAAAGGATGATGTCTGGACGGATAGCATTGGCAAGTTCGAGCGCCTGATAACCGTTTTCTGCCAGGACCAACTCGTACCCATCCGCTTCGAGAATGGATACGAGCACTTCACGCCCTGCGGCGTCGTCATCCACGATCAGGATTGTGCTCTTGTTTTTATTCATGGAATTCTCTACTGTACATGGCGCGCTCAAGCCGCCGTTCTCGGCACAAGCAGCAATTTATATTTTTACTCGTACTTGTATGGTAGTGAATCATGAAATATCCCTGGGTAAGTCTGGATGATCTCAAACTTGCTTGACGGGTGGAATGGTTAATCGGATTACCACGCCTGGCTTATCGCTGCGGTTCATAAGGTGACTGTTTCCCCCGGCGCCCCAAACGATGGCGTTCACGGTGGAGAGTCCCAGCCCCATGCCCGGCATCTCGCCGGTGAAGTCCTTTTCGCCTTGATAATAAGGCAGCCAGGCTGTGGTCAATTGCTTGGGGGAGAGGGTGATACCGTCGTCGCTAAATTGAAGATTTATGCCTTGAGAACTGGCTGGGGTCACATCCACGATAACTTGCGGCGTGTGGGCAGGGTGGAACTTTTTGGAATTGCCGAGGATCTCCCACAACAGCACTTCCATAGACTGCAAGGGAAGCGCGATCTTGACCTGCTCCAAACTCCCATGCATGTTCACAACCACATCGGTGATGCCAACCTCCGCTGCGATTCTCCCCGTCAATTCCTTGAACCCGGATAATTCGAAGCCGTCTGTGTTATTTGCGTTTGTATAAAGCCTCGTATATTTCAAAATCCTATCCAGGGTCTCTGAAAGCCGTTTTGCGCCCATGAGGGCGGTGCCTGAAAGTTTGGCAATCTCTTCTGGAGATAATTTCGGCGCGTGCCGCGCAAGCAGGTCGAGGCTGGAGACGATATGAGTCATCGGCGTGCGGACTTTGTGCGTGATCGCCTCGCCGAAACTACGGGTGTTGCGCCTGTTCAGGATGTCGGCAGTCACATCGCGCAGGCGGATCATGCTCGACCCGGGGTCGGCATTGGGGATTTCGAAGGTGGTCACCTCGATCCAAAACTCATGGGATGTCTCCGTCTCAGGGCGCACGAGATAACGGACATGCGGCGTGCCTTTTGTTGCAGGGGAGGGCCAGCCTTTCCAGGCTTCCTGCGGCTGGGGGCGATACTGCCGCACTGCGATCTCCATAAATGAGCCGGCAAGCGACGCGCTTGTGTCGACATTCAAACCAAGATAAAAACGCGCGCGCGGGTTGGCGTATACCACTTCGTCCCCGTTCTGTACCAGCAAATAGCCGTCGCTGGCTTGCTCGCCTATCCAGGAGAACATCATATTCCGTTCGTATAAAAGACGATATTTGTTGAGCCGCGTGATCGAACGGACGCGGGCGCGCAGTTCGGCGCGGTCGAACGGTTTGGAGATGAAATCGTCGGCGCCCGCATCAAGGCTGGCGATACGGATGTCGCGGTCGTTTAGGGCAGTCAGCATCACAACCGGAATCTTGGCGAGTTCCCTGTCTCTGCGCAGCATTTGACAGACTTGAATACCGTCCACTTCCGGCAGCATGATATCCAGCAAGATCAAGTCTGGCTTTAGATCGCCGGCTTTTTTCAGGGCTTCTTTTCCGGTGGAGGCAAATTCGAGCGTGTACCCCTGTTCCAATAATATGGATTCAAGCACCTGCTGACCGGAAGGCTCATCATCAACAATAAGAATGGTGGGTTTCATATGGTTTATGTCCTGGAAATATAAGGTTGGAACTATAGACGTTATCGGTAATTAGAAAAAAACGTCCCGAAGGTTGTTATTCGGCATTAAATTTACTCGCTCAAACCTTCGGGACGGTGGCATATAAGTTATTTCCGATAACGTCTTATATACAGCAAGATTATTTTGTCGCAATGCAATTTTGCACATGAGGGAAAACCCTTATTCCTACATGGATTCCATGATTGCAAACTCCTGGGAATCCCTATCATGAGTTTGCTCCCTTCGCCGTCCCTTCGATGAACTCAGGACAAGCCTCGGCGAAGGAGCTACTCACCAGACGCCGTCGGGGACGGCAGCTATGAGCGCTCCAGTATTGTAAGCAGTTAGGAATCCCTATCCACGAGCCGGAACTTGACCGCCAGCCGTACGAGGCCCGCAAGGTTTCGGACGTGTAATTTTTCCATCAAATTGGCGCGGTGCTTTTCGACCGTCTTTTCGCTGATCGATAAGAACCCGGCGATCTCCACACTGGTATGTTCCTCAGCGATCAATTGCATGATCTCCTTCTCGCGCGGCGAAAGGCTCGCCAGCGGGTCGAGTTCGCTGGTGGGGCGCGGCTTGAACGCGTTCTCCATCACGATCTCAGAAATCGGAGCGCTCAGGAATTTTCTGCCGTTCGCGATCTCATGCACCGCCTGCACAAGCTCGTCACTGGCGGAGGATTTAAGCACATAGCCGGTGACCCCGCTTTGCAGCGCCTGATAGACCAGACCTTCATCGGCATACATGGAGAGCAGCAGGATGTTGACCCGGCTCTTCCGCGCTCTGAGCTGTTCAGCCGCCTGGATGCCGTTCATCCGCGGCATCATGATGTCCATAATCAAAACGTCGGGGTTCAATGCCTCGGTCATCTCCACGGCTTCCTGTCCGTTCGAGGCTTCGCCCAGAATGTTCATATCCCCCACTTTTTCAAGCAGCGCACGGATGCCCGCCCGAACCATGAGATGGTCTTCGGCGATCAAAATTCGGATCATGCTTCCTCCCTTTTGTGAATGGTTCCCGGCTTTAACGGCAGGGATGCGGACAGGATCGTGCCTCCATTCTTTCCAGACCGTATGCCAAGTTCGCCGCCCACCAACGCCACACGCTCTGTCATGCCGACAATGCCGATCCCGCTGACCGTTTTATCTGCTTCCGGCATTCCGCGCCCGTCATCTTGAACGATCAGGTTGATGAGGTCGTCTTCCAGGCTTAATTCCACCCAAACGCGCTTGGCGTTCGCGTGTTTCGCAATATTCGTCAGCGCCTCTTGCAGCACCCGGTACAGAATGATGCCGTACACGTCGGGCAGTTGCGCTACCTCGTCATCCACTTCGACGGTGATCGGGATGTGGCTGTGACTGGAAAATTTCGAGCAATGCACTTCGATTGCCTGTTTCAGCCCAAGCGTGCTCAACAAGGGCGGACGCAGCTCGTGGGCAAGCCTGCGGATCTTTACCGTCACTTCATACGCCTGGTTATGAATTTTCTCCAGCCGTTCGAATAACACCACAGGCGGGATGGTGAGGTCGTTTTGTAAATCGCGGATGTCCATGAGTTGCGCGGTCAGCAATTGACCTAACTCATCATGCAGTTCGCGCGAGATGCGCATACGTTCATCCTCCAAGCCGGTGACCATGCGCTGCGCCATCTCTCGCAGGCTTTCGCGTTGTTCCAACAGGGTGTGGTAGCGGTTGAGACGGGTGATGGTGCGGACGCGCGCGCGCAGTTCCTGGCGGTTGAACGGTTTGGAGATAAAGTCGTCGGCTCCAGACTCGATGCCTTCGAGTCGTGAAGCGGTGTCATCCAGGGCAGTGAGAAGGATGATGGGCACCTCTGCAAGCCCGGGCGTGGAACGGAGGCGGCGGCAGACTTCGAAGCCGTCCATATCGGGCATCATCACATCGAGCAGGATCAAGTCCGGGTGCAGGGTATCCGCTTTTTCCAATGCCTGTAGACCGTCCTCTGCCATTTGCAGGGTGTAGTTTTGCCCGCCCAAAATAGACTCGAGTGCCTCACGGCTTCCCGCGTTGTCATCCACGATCAGGATGGTACTGTTCATTGGGAGCCTCCCTTGGTTGAATCCAGGTTCTTCTCGATGGCGGTGAGAAGTTCCTTTAGTTTAACCGGCTTGCTCAGGTAATCGCTCATGCCTGCGGCGAGGCAACGTTCGCGGTCGCCAGCCATGGCGAGGGCGGTGAGCGCGATGATGGGCACATCTTTCATGCCCAGTTGATTGCGAATACGGCGGGTGGTTTCAAGTCCGTCCATTTCGGGCATCATCACATCCATTAAGATCAGGTCGGGGTGGGTTTCTTCGGCACGGGTAAGTCCTTCATAACCGTCTTTGGCTGTTATAACATGGAACCCATGTAATTTCAGGTAATCGCTTACCAACATAATAACAGCTTCTGTATCTTCCACGATCAAGATCGAGGCGCGGTCGTTTTGAACGACAGCGGAAGGTTCGACCGTTGCCTCAGGCAGCCGTGACTCAGCCAATGGAGCGGTTTGAATGGCTTCCTTCCAGGGGATCGCGATGATGAAACGGCTGCCCTTTTCGGGCTCGCTTTCCACAGAGACGCTGCCTCCGTGCAGGCGTGCCATCTGGCTGACCAATACCAGCCCCAGCCCGGTTCCCTGGCTGCCTCGCGCCAGCCCGGCATCCAACTGGACGAAGGGTTGGAAGAGAAGGCGCATGTCGTTTTCGTTGATGCCGATGCCGCTATCCCAGACTGTAAAAGTAAGTATTTCACCGCTTTGGTCGGCGCGGATATCAAGCCCGATCTTCCCGCCTGTGGGAGTGAACTTGACGGCGTTGCTCAACAGGTTGACAAGCATCTGCCTGAGGCGGCGCTCATCTGCCCACACCGTTTTGACGGCTTGGTCGATTTCGAGTTTGACATCCAACCCTTTCTTCTGTGCCAGTTCGCGGATCATACGCAGGCTGGATTGGGCTATCGACTGGATGTTGACCTTGCTGACATCCAGACCAATGCGCCCGGCGTTGATCTTGGCAAGGTCGAGGATATCGTTGATCAGTTCCAACAGGTGCTGCGCGCTCTCCAGAACGGTCTGTAGATATTTTTGTTGTTTATCGTTCAAGGCGCCGGATACCTGTTCGAGCAGGCTTTCGGTGATGCCGAGGATGGCATTGAGCGGTGTGCGCAGTTCGTGGCTCATGTTGGCAAGGAATTCATCCTTCAAGCGCAGAGCGCGTTCCATCTCGGCGTTGGCAAGACGCAGGGTTTCTTCGGCGCGTTTTCGGATCGTAATGTCGTGCATCGAAGCCAGGTAATGCAGCCGCCCATGCAGGTTGACAACAAAGATGCGGGCGCTGATGTCGCGCGGTTCACTGTTGGCGTGCTTTAGCTTGAATTCGAGCCTGGCAAATCGGTCCCCGGCTTCCACTTCATCCGCCGTCTGGGAGGCTAGCGCATCCATCAGGTCGCGCGGCAGAATGCCGATCTCCGTTACCAGGTGACCGATAAACTCTTCGCTCTTTAAACCGGTGACCGTTTCAAAAGCGCGGTTCATACGTACCACCCTGCCGGCTTGATCGAACAATACCACGGCTTCTGGAGATTCCTCGAACAGCAGGCGGCTTTGTTCCTCACTTTCACGCAGGGTAATTTCGGCTTTCTTGCGCTCCGTGTTATCGAACATGGTCGAACGGCTCGACAGGTAATTCCCGGCTTCATCCCGGACCACGGTGGCGTTGATCAACACCGGGAAGGTGGAGCCGTCTTGACGGATCAGGTCAAGTTCCAGATCTGAGACCCAGCCGCGTTTTTTAAAGAGCGCAAAGTTATTGCTGAACATCTGGCGGTTTTCCGGCGTGGCAAATTCCATGAAGGGGTGACCGATCAACTCTTCGCGGGTGTAGCCCAGCCAGCTCATTTCCGTCTGGTTGACGGCGATGTACCTGCCTTCCTCATCCAATGAGTGGTAGCCGGTGGGGGCGTTATCATACAAGTCCTGCACTTCAGCAGTACGCTGCCGCACGCGCTCTTCCAACTCCGAGAACAGAAGCGCATTGGATAGCGCCGCAGAGACATGAAAAGCCAGCGCCTCTATAAATCGCAGATGGTCCTGCGTGTGGGTATTCAGTTTCAGGCTCGAGACTTGCAGCACGCCTGCCGTTACTCCGTTGACCTTGAGCGGAACAATGATCGCGGAACGCGCCCGTCCTTCGCTTTCTTCCTCGACCATTTCATCCAAGTTCATGTTGTTGGCAGCGGTTTTGAGGGCGCTTTCATAATCGGGCAGGAGCAGGGATTCGCCGTTGCGAATTACCCGGCTTTGTATGCTGTTCTCCAACGGCTCGAAGAACATGTCGGAAATATCCTGCGCGCCTTCGGTGGTATGCCAATATTCGTATTTGATGCGCCCGGTGCTCGGGTCGTGTGAGGAGACTGTAATGAAGTCGCAGGGCACAACATTGGCAATGTAACGATAGACCAGCGGGTAGATGCGTTGCGGGTCGAGGGATTCGCTCAAGGTGCGCCCGGCTTCCACCAGGTTGGCGAGGTCTTCGGTGCGTTTGCGCAGGCTGTGTTCCATGAACTGACGCGCCATCGAAGACTGCAATCTCTCTGCCAGGGTGTCGATCAGGGCGCGCTCTTCCTTCAGGAACGGACCCTCATCTTCCAGGGGGCATTCCTTTAGGTATACAACTTCGATTGCGCCGGTGCGGTCATCGGGCAGGGTGAAGCTTGCCTTTTGCAGCCATTGCGTTTCGATAAAGCCCCGCGTGGTGTATTCTTCCCTTCCCACGCTGATGCGCGCCACGGTGAACTTGGGATATTGCCATGCCTGCGGCAGGATCTCTACCAGAGATTGCATGATCTCTTTTTCTGAAAGGTTCAGATTTTGGAATAAACGCGCCGCCTGGTGCAAAGCCGTCAGTTCCTTGACGCGTTCGCCAAGATCGTGGATCAGCACCTGGCGTTCCTTTTCTGCCTGCTTGCGTTCGATCAATTCCTTTTGCACAGACTCATATAGACGCGCATTCTCGAGGGCAATCGCCACCTGGTCTGCCAGCGTTTGCAAGACCTGGATGTCGTCCGAATTGAATGCATTGGGCTGCGGGCTTTGAACATCCAACACGCCGATCACCTGCCCGGCGATCTTGATTGGCAGCCCAAGTTCGGAGACCGTATCGAGCAGCGCAGGGAAGTAATTTTTGTAGACCGGGTTTTCCCCGACCTGGTTTGTAAGGATCATTTCTCCCCTGCGCCCAACATTGCCAACGATCCCTTCTCCAAGTTTGACCCGGTGTTGGCTTGGGAAGAGGTGTGCGTATTTGCCAGCCCTCGACCTCATCACCATTTCATTCTTTGCTTCGTTCATGGTAAACAGCCCAACGTGATGATAGCCGAACGATGCATGCACCAGGCGCGCAGACAGTTCCAGAACGCCTTGAATATCCAATACGCCGGTGATTTCGCCCGCCATATCGTTGATGAGCGTCAGTTGCGAGGCGCGCTTTTGCAGTTCCATCTCTGCCTGTTTCAGCGCGTCAATATCGGTATGCGTGCCCAGCAGGCGGAGCGGGTTTCCGTTGGCATCGTATTCCACCACTTTGCCTATCGAGAGAATCCATTTCCATTTGCCGTCTTTGGTCTTTTGGCGGAATTCCACGTGAAATTCGGGAGCGATGCCTTGGATGTAATTCGAATAGGTTTTGGCGACAGCCTGCTTGTCCTCCGGGTGGAGGCGTTCTATCCATTTTTGATGGGTTTCGACGAAGGTCTCCGGGGCGTAGCCCAGCATTTCGACATACTCGTGGTTGACGATGGTCTCCCCGCTTTGAATGTTCAGGTCGTAAAGCCCCTGGCGCGATGCGGCAAGCGAAAGGCGTAAGCGTTCCTCGCTGTCGCGCAGAGCCTGGTCTGCCAGTTTGTTTTCGGTGATGTCGGCAGCGATGCCCGCCGTCCGCGCGAGCTTGCCGGTCGTTTCATCGAAAATGGGGAAGGAACGGAAATGGATCCAGCGCATCAAACCGTCGGGACGGATGATGCGGTATCTGATCTCGATCTCTTCGCCGTGAGCTTGTCGTCTTAGCGCCGCAAACATAATGGAGCGGTCTTCGGGATGGATGGATTTGATGTAAAGGCGGCTGTCTGCATACAGTTCCTGCGCAGATTGCCCAAAAATGGTTTCATAGGCGGGGCTGATGTAAAGCAATTGCTGCTGGGTGGTGTCGAAGATCCAGAACACCTCCGGGATGGTCTCTGCGATCTGGCGGAAGCGCACCTCGGATTCGTTCACGCGCCTTTCCACTTCCACCTGCTCGGTGATGTCGCTGGCAATGCCCACCACACGGACCACTTTGCCGGTCTCATCGAATACCGGGGTGCCCTTGTCGTGGATCCAGCGGAAGCTGCCATCAGGACGGCGGATGCGGTACTTCACATCCGTTTTGAAGCCGCTGTCTTCCATCTCGCGTTCATGCTCGACAATGGGACGATCTTCCGGCAGGAGGATGTCGAGGAAACCGTTGGGCAGGTTTACCATATCTTCCACGCTGATCCCCATCACCTTTGCATATACCGGGCTGATGTATAAGTGCCGGCGCGTGCCGGGTTCGGCGATCCAGAAGACATCCGACACGTTTTCAGCCAGTTCGTTGAAGCGCTCGTTGGCAAGGCGCAGTTCTTCCTCGGCGCGCCTTTGTTCGGTAATGTCGCGCCCATAGATATTGATGTAGCTGCCGTGACCCAGCAGGACAAAATCAAGGGTCACAACGCGGTTGTGATGGACGGTCTCAATCGTCTTATCCAGGCCCGATTCGAGCACCAGCGAGGCTGCATTTATCAATACCGTGGGCGCCGGTTTCCCCACTTCCAACGTCCACTCCGTCAGTTGTGCAAAACTTGTCTCGTTGGCATAAAGCAGCTTACCGTTAAGATCGATGCGTAGAACCGGACCGGGATTCTCTGCCGGGAATTTGGCGAGGCTTTCGATCTGTTCCAGAATCTGTCTTTGGTCGGTGACGTCCCGCACGATGCCAAGCACGGCGGGCTGCCTGCCGTAGGTGATGCGGCTGGCTCGTAGTTCGATCCAGATCTTTTTTTTCTTTGATTTATCCACGAACTGGACCTGGTAATTCGAAACGATATCCTCCCCGCTAATGCGTTGATGGAATCGTTTTGTCCAGAGGCTTAAGTGCTCGGGTGCGAGCACCTCAGTGAACGGAACGTTTTCGAATTCTTCCGGCGCATACCCCAACATGGCGGGCAGATAGGCGTTGCAAAAGACGAATTTCTCATCCTGCGCCACAAAGACGCCGTCAGACATGGAGTTGATCAGGGTGCGGTATTTTTCCTCGCTCTCGAGCAGAGACTGTTCCGCCCGTTTGCGGTCGGTGATGGCAATGGCGGTTTCCCATAAGCGGATCAGTTTGCCGTCCTTGACGGTGCCGACCATATTGCTTAGGAGCCAGAGCGGTCTTCCATCCACTGTGTATTTGATGGTCTCATTATTGATCGACCTGTACCCGGTAGCGATCAACTTCCTGAGCGATTCGCGATGGACGGGATTATTTCTGCCGCCGTGGGCGTCGATCAAACGCATGCCCAACAGTCCATCCACCGGCAAATTGTACATATCCGCCATCGCCTGGTTGGATTCTGCCAGGTAGGCATTCTCGTAGATTTGGTCGATCTGTTCTTCCACCGGCAGCAAAACATTCACAGGCTGGTCGAATTCGGTGCGCAGGATGCCTTCGAAACTTTGCGACACAAATTGATGATAGCGTTCCTCGCTCTCGCGCAGCCGTTCTTGCGCCACCTTTCTTTCCGTAATCACCTCCGAGAACAGGATGATGCCGCCAATCTTTCCCACCTCTTCATACCAGGGGCGGACCTCCCAATGCACCCAGTCGAGATTTCCGTTTGCGCGCAGGAAGGGGTCTTCATCGGCTCTTTCGGTGGCGCCTTTTAAACACCGCTGGTGGACCTGTCTTATGTGTTCGTTGATCTCAGGGAAGACTTCATAGTGAGAACGCCCGGTCAAATCTTCATTGCCCAATCCATAATCCTGTAAATAGCGGCGGCTTACCGCAATGTAGCGCATCTCGCGGTCGAACATGGCAATCGCGGCGGGGGAATGCTCCACGAACAGGCGCAGGACGCGCTCGCTTCTTTTTAGCGCTTCTTCCGCCTGTTTTCTTTCCGTAATGTCCCAGGCGTTCAACAACAGGCTGGTGACTGTGCCGTCCGGGTTTTTCAGGGGCGTCATGCTCAGGCGGAACCACATCAACCTGCCTGCGATTGGGCTTTCCGCCTCATCCAGAATGCTGTTACGCGTATCGATCACCGTCTGAATGGCGCGCTTGTAACGGTCTGCGTATTCAGGGGGATATATCTCGTAGATGTCCTTGCCTACGATGTCTGGGTCCTGCCATACCTCAATTCCATGCGCATTGGCAAACAGAACCTTTCCATCCCGGTCTACAACGGCAATCGCGCTTTCAGAGTTCTCGACCAGGTTACGATAATTCGCCTCGCTGGCTTGCTGGGCTTCCTCTGCCTGTTTGCGTTCGGTAATATCCAGCGAGTTGACCATGACCCTGTAAACCTCGCCGTTTGCATCATGGATGGGCTGGATGTTAACCCGCCGCCAGCCGGGTCTTGTTGCGCCGAATGCCGCCTTTAATTCCACGGTGACGCCGCTGTTGGTTTGAAATGTGGCATGGATGGGAGCCATGAAATGCTCTTCATCTTCCGGTGATAGGAAGCTCTGCAGCTTTCTCCCTGTGATCTCTTCCACCGTGCCGCCCAACCCGGCTGCTCCGATTTCATTGATAAAGTAAATCGCGCCTTCCGCGTCGAGCATCAAAATCGACGCTTCCTGGCTGTCGATCAGGCTGCGATATTTCTCTTCGCCCTCGCGCAAGGCGGTATTCACCTGTTCCTGTTCGGTGATATCGTGGACGTTCAAGATAAGCCCGCGAACAACCGGGGTATCGAACATATTCGTACCGAGCGCCTCCACCAACCGCCAGTTACCGTCCTTGTGAAGGATGCGCGCCTTGCGCGGGGCAGCAGCCGTGCCCGGTGTTTGGCTGCGACGGGCAAAGGAACGGTTTACTTCAGGCAGGTCTTTAGGATGAACGGTTTCGCGAAAATCCTGCCCGATCAGTTCCTCGGGGGTGTACCCTATGATGTGCTCTGAAGCAGGGCTGGCAAAGGTGATCTTTCCCTGGCTGTCGATCACTATAATCAAATCGTTGGCATTCGCGATCAAAGCGCGGTAATAAGCCTCGCTTTGCTGGATCTGTTCCTCCGCCTGCTTGCTTTCCGTCACATCGTTCATTACTGTAAGTAAAAGGTTGCGTTCCTGCCATTGAATATATTTCCCCGCCAGAACCCCGTGACGTATTTCTCCCGTTTTGGACCGTAACAAAACATGTTCGCCCACTAAATATCCCTGCGCTTTCATGCGTTCTGAAAGTGCAGCCCATTGGTCTGGGTCTACGAACAATTTCAGATCGAGCGACGTTTTGTCGATGACCTCCGCCTGTGTGAACCCCAGGGTTTGTAGAAAAGCTTCGTTTACTTCCACATACTCCCCCGTAGTTAAATCTGTCAATGCCATCAAACATGGGTTGGTTTGAAAAATCTGGGTGAAGAGCGTCTCCCCGACCTGCTCGCCCATCTTTGAGTGGGGATGCGCCGCGGTCTTTTTTTCTGCAGCGCGTTCCAGTTCCGCAATCCGCTTTTGGGCGGCTTGCAGTTCCGTCTGTAATTCGGCTTTGGTTATTTTGGCGTTCATAAGCTTCCCTGGCAAGACCGCACTTAAGCGTGGTCAGGTTTTTTGTCCGCGAATTCACGCGAATTTTCGCTAATCTAAAGCCAATTCGCGCAGATTTGCGTAGATTAGTGGATGGTTTTTGTACCTATGAAAAGCCGCCGCGTTTAACTGTGGCGACGCCGCTTCTCTGAGAATTTGGACAAATCGACTCTTATCATATTTTACTTACTGTCCAAGCAGGGCAAATGGGGGAATCCCCTACCCCAAAAACTACAAGAAACATCCCATTGAAGAGCAGGCTTTCACTGATGCAGATATGGGTGCAAATCGCCAATCGAATACAGGGGTGCCCGGCTTAGGAAAAAAACATCCGAATGCAATAATGCCGTCAACGTAAAGGTCGACGGTATGAAATTTCTTATCACTACTAAGCTTACAGCAAAATTCTTCCTGCCCCTGCTCGCCAGCACGGCGATTATATTTACACAGGCATTTACCCAACTACGGGATGTATTCACGACCTCTGCCCCTCTCTCTGTTTCCCAGGAATTTTCCGCGGACATCGAAACGCTTCAGACCGCCCCGGTCATTGCCCAGCCCGCCCCGGCTGGTGATTCCGCTGAGACCGTTTCCATCCAATTCGAACAACCGGCGCCTGCCTATTCGTTCGCAAACCCTGCCGGGTGTTCCGTCACCCAGCCAGACCCCAACCCCGAACAGATGCTCGCCAATGTGCAGAACGCCATCGGCGGCGAATACAACCTCGCCGAACGCCGTCAGCTTTATGTTTGGAACGGGGAACAGGGCAGCATGCTCAACGTCACGAACGACCCGTTTGTGTACGAATTTACCTTCAACGAATTCGATCATCCACTGACGTATCGCGGCGATAAGGTCGCCACCATCTTCATGACCCAGGGCTTTGTGGTCTGGTTCCGCGAATACGGCGATAGCTTCCGTCTCACCGCAATTCCGATGACGAACGGTGTGCTCCAATCTTCATGGGCGTCTTACGTCACATCCTACTGGCAGAAGAACGGCGCGCCGAACGATGAAAAGGTTTACCCCGTCATGAAAAAGCTGCCCTGTCATTGGGTGATCGACTCGGGTTACGTCACGAACGAGACTGTTTCCGCAATGTTCAACCTCGACTGGCACACTCCCGACTACCTCTCGGCAGGACGCCAATATCTGGCAGGCACTTGCAAGGAAGCCTATCAAGTTTCGCAGGAAAAAGTTGGCTATTGGGATGCCACCTCGATGTGCGGTCCGCTGACATGGACGATCATGCGCGATGTGAACGCCTTCCCTTATCGCATCGGAAGCTGGACGAAAGATGCCGGCGCGTTCACCCGAGTCAACCCGCGTTGGGATGGTCAGCCCTGGGGTTCGTTCGACCCGGAGACCTTCACCCTCTTCCACACCGATGAATACATGCCCGGTTACGATTTCCAAACCAACGGCAACCTGTATACCGGCGATATCGTTTACTCCTATGCCACCCTGTATGTAACACCGGGATATTTCGATCACATCTTCGTGGTTGCCGGTATCGATGAGAACAACACCCGCCTGGCGATCTCGAACATGGTGCGCAACTCGCCGTATGAAGACTGCTCGATTGAAGAGATCGCGCTCTATACGCCGGGCGATATGCAAAACGGCGCCATAAATTACGAATGGAACGGCAACGGCTTTGGCAAGACCGGTACCACCGGCTTCGATATCTTCCGCTGGAACTGGATCACCTACCACAACAACGGGCAGGCAATGACATACACCGTCCGCTGGGGTGAAACGCTCGAAACCATCGCCTTCGATTGGAAAGTATCGCCGGAAAGCATTCTGGCAGCCAATCAATTCGCCAGTGACGCTCCATTAACTCCCGGCCAGGTCATCTCCCTGCCCGCGCCCACTCAACCATAATTATTTTTTGGGGCCGCACAGGGCAAACTCGATGGGGTTGGCAGTCACCGTAAGGTGGCTGTCAACTTTTTAAACGGCAACGCAGGTAAAATGATGTTAGTAGGACTTACGCAAAACCTAAAGGGCAAGCCGCGAATTACACAAATTGTCGCGAATTTTTTAAACCATTCGTGTGAATTCGCGACATCGTGCCCGAAGGGTAAATTCGCTGCAAAAGATTTGAACTGCGTAGGTCCTAATTAACGCAAGTTGTCACCTTGCTGAATTTTCGCCAGTTTTAACGCGCACCTGTCCTGGCGGGCGGTGCCAGGGAAGACACAGAGCCGCAAAGAAAAGAGCATTGAATCCTGGCGTCTTGGCGGCTTTGCGTTAAGAATCTCGAATAAAGCGGTTCAAGAAATAAAGGTAGTAACTTGCGTTAATTAACGATCCGCAACCGATTTACATTTCAAATAGGTCTCTTGTAAAAATCTTCAAAATATTCTGCTCAAGGCGGCGGGGACGACGGCGAGAGCGCTTATGCAAGAGGTCTACGACAGGAATCCTTGCCATGAAAGATGTGCCTTTCGATCAGGACGCTGGGGATATTACTCTGGAGGAGATCTACGGGGATGTTCAAGTCACGACCCGTATATTCACCCTGTTCATCTTCATGACAATATTAGGGATCATTGCCGGTATTTTTATCGTTCTTACAACGAACAATGTTGTTTCTGCTGCAATCCTTGCGGTCGGATTATTGCCCGCCCTGGCTGCCTTGTATCTTGTCAATATCAGACGTTTCGAGGGCGCGGTTGCCACACTGGCGGTCTTCTTCATCGTGATGAACACGGTCCTTTCGACGCGGGGGTTGGGGATTCACAGCATCAATAACCTTGCCTATCCGATCCTGCTCATTATCGGCGGTCTGGTTACAAGCAGAAAGACCATCATCCTTCTAACGACCCTGAGCATCCTTTGCATTGGCTGGCTGGTCTTTGGAGAATTGAACGGCTGGTATACGCCCGGCATTCTGGCGCGCAGTGTGCCGGGTGATTTTCTGTCTGCATCGGCGATTATTATCCTTACGGCGGTCATGATCTATCGGCTGACCAGTTCGCTGTTCCAGAGTTTCCTGCACCTGCGAAAGGAAGTGGTTGAACGAAGAAAACTCGAGGAAAGCATCCGCCAGCGCGAGGCGATTCTGGAAGCTGTCACTTTTGCGGCGGAGGAATTCCTGAAAACGCCGGCTTGGCGTACAAAGATCGATGGCGTGTTGGAACGGCTGGGCGCTACGATCCATGCCTCGCACGCCTACCTGTTCGAAAAACACATGGGACCCAATAATGAGTTATTAAATTCCATGCGCTTCGAATGGACGGCGTCCGGTCATGCCAGCGACATGGATAACCCCGATTTTCAGAACGTTTCCACAGTGGAAGAGGGGTTTGAAAATTATTATCAGATTCTGAACAGCGGCAATATCTTTGTCGGGAACACATCCACCTTTTTGCCTGTTGAACAGGAATATTTTTCTTCGCTGGGGATCAAGGCGATTTTGGAAGTGCCGCTCTTTATAAACGGACAGCGCTGGGGCGTGATCGGTTTCGACGACGGCGAGCAGGAACGGGAATGGAACAATGCTGAGATCGACGCATTCAGGATCGCGGCGGGGATTCTCAGCGCGGCGATTCAGCGCGAGAAAGCTGATTCAGCCGTCCAGGAGTCTGAGCGGATTTATCGTCAGGCAATTGAGGCGGCAGGCGCCGTCCCGTATTATCAAGACTATGCCAAAGATCAGTATGTTTTCATGGGGGGCGGCGTCGAAAAAATCCTTGGCTACAAGCCGGAGGAATTCACCCCTCAATTGTGGAAACAGATCGTCAAGGAAGTCGTTTTGCTGGGCGCAGGGGCGGGGCTTTCGATTCAGGAAGCCATGCATCGCTCGCGTTCCGGCATCATAGACGAGTGGCGCGCAGATGTTCGCATGACTGGGCGAAACGGGCAGGAACGCTGGATCAGCGACAGCGCCATCGAATTATTTAACAATGAGGAAGAGTTGTCGTATGCTTCTGTGGGGATCCTACAGGATATTACCGAAAGAAAAGCCACCGAGTTGAATTTACGAAAACACGAATCCCTGCTGGAGGCGATCACCTTTGCGGCGGAACAATTTTTGAAAACAGCGGACTGGCGCGACAAGATCGACCTGGTTTTGGAACGGCTGGGAAAGGAATTCAAAACTTCTCACGCCTATCTGTTCCAAAATTATGCAGGCCAGGGCAACGAAGTCCTTTCTTCGATGATCTATGAATGGACAGCGCCGGGCTTAAAATCTGATCTTGACAACCCCGAATTTCACGATAGACCGAACAATTTCCCAGGCACCGAACGAATGGATGAGATATTGGACAGCGGTGAACCGTTGGTGGGCAGCACATCCACTTTCACCGAAACGGAGCGGGAGTATTTGCAATCCATCAAGTTGAAGGCCTTGCTGGAGATACGGGTCGTTGTCAACGGAAAACAATGGGGCGCGTTGGGCGTCGATGAAGTTGAGAACGAGCGCGAATGGAGCGCGATGGAAGTGGAGGTCATTCGGTTGGCGGCGGGCATGTTGGGCGCCGCCATCGAACGTCAGTTGATCGACGATATGTTGTTGGGCGAACTGACGGAACGCAGGAAACTGATCCGCGAACTCGAACTCAGGAATGCAGAATTGGAAGCCCTGCGCGAGACGACCGAGATCATCACATCCACGTTGGATATTTCAGATTCGGTCAAGCAGATTCTCAAACAACTCAAGCGTGTAGTGCGATATGACAGCGCATCGGTCTGGTTGTTCAAAAGCGGCGTCGCTTATCAGATTGGGGCAGATGGTCTGCCGGGAGAAGCATCCCTCGTCAAGCAGCATGCCATTAGAAAAGATGAACCCGATTATCCCCTTTGGGAAGAGGGCAGGTCTTACATCCTGCTCGACGACATTCAAGCCGACTTCGAAAAATTCCGCAAGCCGCCCCTCGATTACATCCATAGCTGGCTGGCAATTCCGCTCAAGGTGCATGGAGCCTTCACGGGCTTTATCTCGTTGGATGGAAAACGCACGGGACAATTCACCAACCACGATGCGCACCTCGCCTTGAACTATGCCAACCAGGTTGCCATTGCGTTGGAAAATGCGCGGCTCTTTTCGGACCTGCAAACAGAACTCGGCGAACGAAAGAAACTGATCGACGAATTGGAAGACAAGAACGGCGAACTCGAACGCTTCACCTACACCGTGTCACATGACCTGAAATCTCCGCTGGTCACCATCGACGGTTTTTTGCGCTACATCGAACAGGATATCGCCTCCGGGAACATGGAGCGCTTCAAAACGGATATGACCCGCGTTCAGGGAGCCGTCAGCCGTATGCAGAGGCTGCTCATGGAACTGCTCGAACTTTCGCGCATCGGGCGGATGGCGAACACGCCGGTTGCAATCCCGTTCGAGGAGATTATCCGCGAAGCGCTGGAAGCTGTATATGGCAGGTTGGAGGCTGGCGGGGTTAAGACCATTATCCAACCGAATCTGCCGGTTGTCCTCGGCGATAGACCGCGGCTGGTGGAAGTCCTGCAAAACCTGATCGACAACGCGGCAAAATATATGGGGGATCAAAACGAACCTGTGATCGAGATCGGAATGCAGGGTCGCGACATGGAACGCGGCTTGCCGATCTTGTTCGTAAGAGATAACGGCATGGGCATTGCCCGAGAACATTACAACCGCATCTTTGAGCTTTTCAATAAACTGGATGTCTCTATTGAAGGCACGGGAGTCGGTCTTGCGCTGGTCAAACGGATCATCGAAGTCCACGGCGGCAGGATCTGGGTCGAGAGCGAAGTTGGAAGGGGGGCGACGTTCTATTTCACCATACCGGTCAAGGAGGAAGCAAAATGAAAAAAGAAGCCCGCCTGCGAAATCTTTTGCCGCGTTTCAATGCTCTTCCGATCCAGGACCCCGTCGAATACCGCATGGGGTTGCTGTTGCAAGTCATCCTGCTTGGCTTTATGGTTGTTATTCTGATCGCTGTTGTGTTGAACCTGCTGATCGCCCCGGAGATTCCGTGGCAGGTGGTCTTGGGTAGGAATTTTGTTTTTATTGTTGTACTTGGCATTCCAGCCCTGCTGCTGCGAAAGGGGTATTTCCGCGCTTCCGCTCTGATCGTGATTGGCATCTTCTTCCTTTTGGAGGCAATTGCCGTGCTGGCATTGAATATCCGCGAGGCATCCGACACCTTTTCCTTTTTTACGCTGGCGACCATTCTGGCAGGTTTATTGCTGGGACGGCGGACGCTTGCGGCCCTGTTCCTGTTGAGTGCCGGGGTGGTTATGTATGGCGCCGTCGTGCTGCCGCAGGGTGATGACGCGGGTCTCAACGGTCTTGCCATTGCCTTCAACTTCATCTTATTGAATGGCTTGATCGTCCTGTTCATCGACCGGTTTGGGATTACCCTGCGCGCCGCCCTGACGGATGCCCTGTCTCGTGAAGGCGAATTGAAACAGGAGACCCTCGAACGTCGCAAAGCCGAACAGGAACTTCGAGAGAGCGAAGAGCGCTTCCGCGTTTTGGCTGAGAATTCGGTGGCAGGTATTTTGATCAGCGATGTTAAGGGCGAGATCATCTATGTCAATGAGACGCTTGCCAATATATTCGAATTCGAGACCTCTGAAGAGTTTATCGCTGCAAATACCACCAATCTTTATAAGGATGCCGCCACCCGTTTTGATCTGTTACAAAGACTGCGCTACGAAGGGAAGGTGGTGAATTACGAAGCGGAGATGTTGACCAAAACAGGCAGAAGCATTACCGTGCTGCATAGCACCCGCCTTGAGGGGGATCATCTTTTTGGCACGCTGGTGGATATTACCGAGCGCAAACGTTCGGAAGAAGAGCGTGAAAGACTCATAGAAGAACTCACATCTAAGAACGCCGAATTGGAACGCTTCACCTATACCGTGTCGCATGACTTGAAATCCCCACTGGTCACCATCAAAGGCTTTCTGGGGTATCTTGAACAGGACGTCATGAGCGGGAATGTCGAGAGGTTGAAAAAAGATTCCAAACGGATCGCCAATGCGGTGGACAAAATGGCGCAACTCTTGGATGACCTGCTCGATCTCTCACGCGTTGGCAGGTTCGTCAATCCGCCGGAACTGATTCCCTTCGACGAACTGGCGCGTCAGGCAATCGAGTTGACGCAGGTCCGTATTCAGGAATATGGCATTACGATCCATCAGCAAAAGGATATGCCCGCCGTCTACGGAGACAGACCGCGCATGATCGAAGTGCTACACAACCTGATCGACAACGCCGTAAAATATATGGACCACCGCAGAAAGCCGGTCATTGAATTGGGAACGCAGGGTTTCGATAAGGGCAAGCCGATCTTCTTTGTAAAAGACAACGGCATTGGGATTGCCCTTGAATATCAAGAGAGCATCTTCAAGTTGTTCAATAAACTTGATGCTGCCAGTGAAGGCACGGGCGTCGGGCTTGCGCTGGTGAAACGCATCATCGAGGTCCACGGCGGCAGGATATGGGTGGAGAGTGCGCCGGGGAAGGGCTCCACTTTTTACTTCACTTTGCCGGGAACCAAAACCGCAGAGCTTTGATGCGAAAAAGCACCATGGCTCCCACAATGAAGCCGCCAAAGAACATGAATATAAAAGGTATAGCCGAAAACATGGTTTGGGAGAGGATGCCATATTTCATCAGCCAGGCGTTCAGGTCTTCCCCAAGCAAAAACTGCCAGAAGAACAGCCCCAGTACAGTGACCAACCCCAGGAACACTGCTCCCGGTTTGGCGAACCATCCATACCTTTCGCTCAGCGAGCGGACCATGAAATAGATCAACCAGCCGGAAAACACCATGCCGATCAATTGCATGAAGATCATCTGAAGCAGGTGAAAGGACTCGTATTCGGCGACCAGTCTGAGGTTGAGGTTCGTCAATTCCAGCATGTAGGCGATGAATGAACCCAGGTCCACCATGCCCATGATGATGAGGAAATCCACCAGGGCAAGGACGATGTTGGGCATGGCGGTTTGCCCGCTGCTGGTGGGGCGCACGCCCAGCGCCGCGAGCAGTTTTGCGGGCTGCGGCAGAAGCTGGGCAATGGCTTCGAGATTACGTACTCCCTTGCGGAAGTCTATCCACTGCACCTTCGAGAGCTTCTCCGGTAGTTTGACCCTTTGGATCAGGATGGGATATACCACCTGTTTTTCAGGGTCCGCTGCGGTGTCCGTTTTGAAGCGCGAGAGCAGCACCAGCACTTCATCGGCGGATGCGAGTCCTTCCGCCGGGGTGTGACCGTACTTCTTCAACTCCGCTGCCAGCGCGCGCGCGATGACTCCGTCCTGCGGGGCGTGGTCAATGTGATAATGGACGGGTTTGGGTTGAAGGATATTCGGGTGATAGATGTTGGCGAACTTCGGCACGCTTGCTTCGGGTCTGCCCCAACGCTGCATGGCGGGCAGGCGCAGGACGAACAGTAGAAGGATGGAAAGCAGCGGGATCAGGTATATCTGTAAAAACAGGATCAGCAGAGTGAAATTGTAAAGTGAGAAGTAGTTGCTGTAGTCGAAATCAACATCGACGTTGACGACGCCAAGCTCAAGCGACAACCCGAAACTGAAAAATAATGCGACGGAAAGAGTCCACAGGGCAGTTTGAACCTGGGATAAATTAAAGTTCCGTTTGAAGATGCGGAAAGGCAGGGGAATCAACACCCACGGAATCAGAAACGTCCAGAAGGCAAAAAGGGAGTAAACGGCGGTGATGACGCTGAGCGCCCCCGCGAGCCACACCACGGCGGGCGCTTTGAAGCCCGATTGCGGCGCAGGCTTTTCCATCGGCGTCGGCGACTCGATGCGTTGGAGTAATTTTTTCAAGGCTGGCGCGAATGCGCCGCGAAAGTCTATCCATTCCAAGCCAGCCAGTTCGGGCGGCAGGGGCACGGCTTGAAAGACTAACAGGATAATGCGCTTTTTATGTTCAAGGAAATGCCGCCATTCCAATTCGACACTGCGCGATGAAATCGATTCAGGCGAGACTACCAACAGAAGCAATTCCGCTTCTGCAAGCCCGTTATGGATCTGCTCTGCCCACGGACGACCCGGCACCAAGCTGAGATAATCCGTCCATATTTTGAAACCTTGTTTCTCCAGCTTGTGAGCGAGATCGTCTACGAACCCAATGCATTGACGTGAATAGCTGATAAAGGTGTTTGGCATCATGAAGGTGTCCTTTAATGAAGGCGATGGCTGAATTATACGCAATAAGGGAGGGGTGAAATGAAAAGGACCGACAACAAATAAAACATTTCATCCTCCATCCTTCCTCCCTCCTCCTTCATCCTTTATACTTTATACTTCCGTCATGCCTTCCATCCTTCCCGTCCTTCGCGCGCGGCGTGAGCGCAGCCTCGAAAAACAAAAGCGGAACGAGTACCGATCCCGCGGCACTGTACTAAGCCTGGGGATCGTGCTCTCCCTGGTGTTTGGCGTGCTTATCATCCTTGGCGCGTTTGCCTATGCCGATGTAACCCGCGACCTGCCCTCCACCGAAATCCTCCCGCGCCTGCTCAACCCGCCCGATGGTCTCCTGCTGCAACCCACGCGCGTCTACGACCGCACAGGTTTGCAATTGCTTGCCACCTTCGCGCCGAGCGAATCTCCGCGCCGTTACATTCCCATCAGCGAACAGAATGCACAGCACATTCCAACCGAAATGGTGGACGCCCTAATCGCCGCCGCCGACCCCAGCTTCAAAGAACACTCCGGCTATTCGCTTGAAGGCTTGAACAACTACGAGCTTCATCCCACCATCGCGCAAAAACTGGTTGGCACCCTCATGCTATATAACGAGCCGCCAACATTGAAACGCGCCATCCGCGAGCGGCTGCTTGCCACGCAGATCACTTCGCAATTTGGGCGCACACAAGTCATGGAGTGGTATCTCAACAGCGCCGACTTCGGCAATTACGCCTACGGCATCGACGCCGCCGCGCAGCTTTATTTCGGCAAGCCCGCTGACGAACTGACCCTTGCCGAGTCCGCTATTCTCGCGGGTGCCAGCGAAGCGCCCGCCCTCAACCCGCACGACGCAGCGCAGGTCGCCATTCAACGCGGGCGCGAAATTCTTTATGTGATGAGCGACCTCGGACTCATCTCGACCGACCAGGCGAATCAAGCGCTGGAGGAGACGCCTGCCTTCGCAGCCGCGCCTCCGACTCCGCCCGAGGTTGCTCCAGCGTTTCTGAACCTGCTCCTCGCCCAAGTCGACTCGCAGATTCCGCGCGACCGTATCGAACGCGGCGGCATCATCGTCATATCCACACTCGATTACGATTTACAAAAGGACGCCTCCTGTGTGACGGAGCTATACGCCTCACGCCTCGCCGACCTCCCCAAACCCGCCATAGACTGTGAAGCAGCGCGCTTGTTACCGTCTCTGCCGCCCGATGTCACCTTCGCGGATTCATCCGCGAGCGCCGTTATCCTCGACCCGATGACGGGTCAGGTCCTGGCGATGGTGGGAGAAACCATTCAAGGCGTGGAAACGCCCCTGGTCAGTACACACAGCCCCGGGTCCGCGTTGGATGCGTTTGTCTATCTCACAGGATTCACCCGCGGGTTGAGTCCAGCCACATTGACGTGGGATATTCCCAGCGGAGAAATCAATCCAAATTTTGACGGCAGCTATCATGGCGCTCTCCGCTTGCGAACGGCATTTGCGAATGGCTATCAAGTGCCCGTGGAAACGTTGAAGGCGCAAATGGGCACCGAGAACGTGGCGAAGATCGCGTCGTCGTTTGGCGTGGACATTAATAATGACTCTTCAACACGCCCTAGCGGGCAGTCAGGGCAAGCCGCCATGCTCGACCTTGCCAGTGCGTACGGAGTCTTTGGCGCGCAGGGTGTGAAGTTCGGTCAATATGTGAACGATGAATTTTCGCCTGTGACGGTTCTGCGTGTCGAAGGTGTGGACCGCAGCGTGATACTCGATTGGTCCCTGCCCGAAGCACAGACGGTGGTCACACCCGCGATGGCATATCTGATGACGAATGTGCTGAGCGACGAGCCCGCACGTTGGGACACATGGGGCAGGCAAAACGCGCTCGAGATCGGCAGGCCCGCAGGCGCGAAGCCGGGGCAGACCTCGGATGGAAAAGATGCGTGGGTGATCGGGTATACGCCTTTCGTTTCGGTCGCCGTATGGACGGGTGTGCGCGGCGAAAACGATTCGATCACGCCGCGCTTCCCTGCCGCCTTGTGGAATGCGTTGATGCAGACTGCATCCGCAAACAAACCTATGGACGGATGGAGTCCGCCGCAGGGTATTACGCCGATGACGGTCTGCGACCCATCGGGCATGCTGCCGACGCGTGAATGTCCCAATTTGGTGACGGAGATATTTTTGAACGGCAGTGAGCCGACTCAAGCCGATACATTATTCCGTGAGTTTGCCATTAACCGTGAGACTGGTTTGCTCGCCACGGTCTTCACCCCGCCTGAGCTGGTGGATAAACGCGTCTATATGATCGTCCCTGAAGAAGCGCGTGCCTGGGCGTTGAGCGAAGGCATGGCAATTCCGCCCACTTCTTTTGATGCCATTCAAGCCCCGCCTGTCATACCCTTCGCCAACATTACCGCGCCGCAACTCTTCGCAGATGTGAATGGCAAGGTGCTTATCTTAGGCACGGCTTCGGGCGATAGTTTCATGTATTATCGGGTGCAGGTCGGCAAGGGCTTGAATCCACAGGAATGGATTCAACTCGGTGAAGACAATTACACGCCAGTTGATGGCGGTATCTTAGCCGAATGGGACACGACCGGGCTAAGCGGCTTGTATGCCGTGCAGTTGATCGTCGTGCGAAACGATCAAGTTGTGGATACGGCAGTCATTCAAGTGACAGTGAAGTAATTTCAACGCAAAGTCGCAAGGACGCAAAGTTAATATTTCTTTGCGACTTCGCGCCTTTGCGTTAAAAAAGAAAGCCCTGGGAATAAGCCAGGGCTTTCTCGTTACTCATTTCTCGTTACTTCTTTTTCTTTGCCTTTGCAACTTTCTTGGCAACAACCTTCTTCGCCGCAGGTTTCGCCTTCTTGCTCTTTACGGATTTCGCATCACGCTTTACGGAAGCCACCGGCAGCTTTTCCAACTCGCTTACCAGTTTCTCCAGCACATCGAAGCCGCCCTGCCAGAACTTTGCATCGCGGATGTTGATGCCTGCCTCGCTCAAAATCTTCTCCGGCGCTTCCGAACCGCCCGCGGACAAAATCTTGAGATACTTCGGCTTGAATGCTTCGCCTTCCGCTTTGAATTGCTGATACAAAGCCAGCACCAGCAACTGACCGAAGGCATACGCATACACATAGAACGGCACCTGGTAGATATGCGGGATGCCGACCCATTCCCACTTGAACTCGTCGCTTACATCGAGCGAGTCGCCAAACTGCTCCTTGAGGTTTTCAAGGTAGGCGGCGCTCAGGTCATCCACCGAGGCGTTCTTCTGCACCAATTCATGCGCGGTCTTCTCGAACATCGCAAAGAACGATTGGCGCATGATGGTGGCGTAGGCGTCATCCATTTGTTTGAAGAGAATGTCGCGGCGTACGGACTCATCTTTTTCCTCTGCAAGCAGCTTGTCGATCAAGACCATTTCCGCGAACGTGGAGGCGGTCTCCGCCAGCGGCAGCGAAGAATGGAAAGTGAACGTGCTGTGATGCGACGCCAGCATGGCATGAATGGCATGACCCAGTTCATGTGCGAGGGTTGCCACTTCACGTCCCGTTCCCTGATAGTTCACCAACACGAAGGGAGTCATATCCGGCAGCACCGACCAGCAGAATGCGCCACCGCGCTTGCCCTTGCGAATTTCACTGTCAATGCGGCTTTCGTCGAAGACGCGCTTGGCAAGCTCCGCCACTTTGGGCGAGAAGGTGTTGAAGGCATCCAACACCATATTGACGGCTTCGTTCCACTCGTAGGTCTTCTTCGAGGCGGCGATGGGCGCGTAAATGTCGTAGCGGCGAATCTTTTTCATACCAAGATGCTTCGCCTTCATCGTAAAGTAACGCTGGAAGATGCCCACATTCTTGCGAGCCACAGAAAGTAGCGCTTCCACGGCTTCATCGGGCACGTCGTTGTTCAGGTTGCGCGGTGCGATGGAGTTCTTGAACTTACGCAGGTTGACGTTTTCATTATGCCAGTCGCGCAAAATGGGCTGGTAGATCTGCCCGAGGATGGGACCATCCTCCCCATACACTTTGAATTGCGATTGATAACTTGCAGCGCGCACAGCCGGGTCCGTGTTGTAGCGGTAGGAGAACAACTCCGCCGCCGTCATTTCCTTGTCCTTGCCGCCGACCTTCATCTTGAAGCCATAGCGGTTCGTGATCGAGTCGTACAAGTTGCCGAGTGCGCTCACGCCGGT
>JACPVC010000226.1 GCA_016191955.1 Chloroflexota bacterium | reverse complement strand
CTGTTCACTGGTCCATGCCTGAAGCCTTTCGCTTTCAGGGGCGCCCTTGGGTCCGATCACCTTATAAACATTCACGGCTTTCGTCTTGCCCTTGACGGTCACCGCATCCGCAAGTTCCGTATCGAACTCATCCCTGACCTGGTGGTAGGTGCTCTCGCTGATGAGGATGGGCCAGGCATAGGTCTTGGTCAGGTCTTGCAGGCGGGCGGCGAGGTTGGCGTTATCCCCGATGACGGTGTAGTTGATGCGCTGTTCCGAGCCGAGCAAGCCTACGAACACTTCGCCCGAGTTGATGCCCACGCCCATTTCGATCTGGCTGGGGCGTCCCTCTGCGGACCATTTGTCGCGTAGTTCTGCCAGTGCCTTGCGCATATCCAACGAGGCGCGTAAGGCGCGGGCGGCGTGATCTTTATATGGGACGGGTTCTCCAAAGAAGGCGATGATGGCATCGCCTTCGTATTTATCCACGGTGCCGCCGTGTTTGTAGATGACTTGCGACATGGCTTCAAGGTATGGGTTGAGCAAGGCGACCACGCCCTCGGGTGCCATTTTTTCGGAGAGCGTGGTGAAGCCGCGAATGTCGGAGAAGATGATGGTCAGGTCCGCGCGTTTGTTAACCGAGTTCAAGTCCTGCGTCTTCATCATCAAATCCACCATTTCAGGAGAGATGAAGCGGCTGAACAAATTGCGGACGCGGCGTTTTTCGCGTTCCTGTGAAACGGCTTGTTCGAGCGTTGGCAGGATCACGCCAAGGAACAGCATAAAGATGGGAGCGATGGCTGGCAGAACGTATCTCTGACTGGAAAAGACAAGATACGCGATGACGATGTAAGCAAGGATGCCAACGCCCAATAAAGTGACTGTGAGGGAGGGACGCTTGGAAAGAGTGATCAGATACGCCAGCCCTGCTGCGAAGACCACGCTCAACAGCGCCAACCAGGGCGGGGCGTAGGTCAGGAACTTGGCGTTAATGAGCGTGTCCACCGTATTGGCGACGATCTCCACGCCAGGGGTTGGGCTGGAGGCGGAGAAGGGAGTGGGGTAAATATCCTGCAACGTGATGGAGGTTGCCCCGATCAGCACAATCTTGTCGCGGAAGGCGTTGGGATCCTGCTCGAGCGTGATGCCGTCATGGACATCGGAAGCAGAATAGGTCGGGTAGGTGCCGGAGGGTCCTGCAAAGTCAACGGGCAGCAGACCGGAATTCAGCGGAATGTCCATCCCATTGAATTGAACGTCGGCAGTAGTAAAGACCGGCGAGTCGGCGCCGAGGTACAACCTTGCGATCTCGAATGCCCAATGGGGGTAGACCTCTCCCTGATAGGTGCTGTATGCCGATACACTGCGGACGATGGCATCTTCATCGCGTTTGACGGCGGTGATGCCCATGCCGTCGATCACGTCGCGATAGACCGATAGGGGCTGCACTAACGACTCGGTCTCGAAACCCTGCCCGCTGTTGCGCAGGATTTGCATCACCGCCACCGAGGCGGAACTTTCTGAGAGCGATTTCGCAAACGCCGTGTCATTTTCTGGCTGCTGTTCGTCTGGCTCGAAGAGGAAGACATCCACGCCGACGATCTTGCCGCCGCCTTTGTTGACCTGGTCCACGATCTCGGCAAAATAGGAACGGGGCCAGGGCCATTGCAAACCGGTCCAACTGAAGGATTGGTCGTCGATGGCAACAATGACGATCTCACCCGAAAGTTCTTCCGTGCCGCGCAGGCGTACGAAGGTATCCTGCATGGAATATTCCAGCCGTTCGATGGGGGTTGTGATGTTGCTGAAAAGCCCCAGAACTTGAATGATAAGCAGCAGAACTGCGGTGCCGAGCACAAGAGTGAGGCGCAGGTTTACGGGCTTGATGTCTTTTTGCATGGTTGGTTATCCTGACTCCGATGGTTCAATCAAGAGAGTGCCTAAAAGAATGGGCTAAGAGAATCTTTCACCACGGAGATCACGGAGTTCACAGAGATTTTTGAGGGTTTTCTCCGTGATCTCTGTGGGCTCTGTGGTCAAATCTTTTGGCAAGCTCACGAAATTAGACACTCCCTCAATTAAAGTGGACTGCCAAAGTTAGTATCCGCCACAATAATATGGGTCATATCCTGCACATGAAGGGCTGGAACACGGATCTATGCTGCAATTAGGATCTTCCGTTGCGCCCGGTTCAAGTTTATTTGGGTCTTTTTCTGGTTTGGCCTTTTCCGTGGGGTCTGCCTTCGGCTTCGAGAATGTGGAGGAAGTGGACGTACAAAGCTCGCTTCCATCCGCGCCGTAAGCTGTTACAAACCATTGATAATCTCCGCCCGCCGGAAGGACTTCGATGTAGAACTCCGCGCTGTTGGTGTCGGTCATGATCTTTGCCGTGGTGCCATCTTCTTTGACAAAGGTCAGCACATAGGTTTGAGCGTTGGGCTGTTCGCTCCATGCAAACTTTACCTGCCCGATCTTACCAAGAGTGCCGCCATTTGCCGGTTCCTGCAATTGAGAACAGGCATTACTTGAATCGCCCTGCCCACCCGCAGAATCGATCTCAGTGGGCGGCACATCTGTCGGTTCCTCTGTGGGGGCTTCGGTGGGAGTGTCTGTGGCTTCCAAAAGCTTGGCAACACCCTCGTCGTAATATTTTTTGGTTTCTCCGTCGTTGTTGTTCTCAAGCCACTCTTCAAAATCTTCCAGGGTCATGGGACCAAGCAAGGGAGAATCCCATGTGCCATCTTCATTTTGATGAAAGAGGGTCACTTTTTGCCCATCTGTAAAAATGATCTGTTCTCCATTTGGGCCGGTTGCCGAACAGGTGCCTTCAAGACAGGTGATGTATATATCTTTTGTGATAGGGTCAACTTCCACTTTTAGATATGACCCGCGCACCGAAGCCACGCCGGATGGAGTTTCCACATCTGCCTGCCCGCCGTTGAGGACGATGAAAATTTTCCCTGCTTCGAGTTTGATCTTGGTGAGCAGCCCGCCTTCCACTTCATCGTTCGAGGTCAATGTAAACAGCGAGGACGGCGCCACGCGGATGATCGTCCCTGAGGAGAGATCGAGGCGCGCACGTCCATCATCCCCGGTTTGGATCTGTCCATTGACGTCCAACACAGCGCTTTGAGCAGCGGGGGCAAACGCATCTTGCTCAGCTTGTTTCATTTCCACCAGCCCTGAAAGTTCGCTCAACGTGGCTGATAACGAGGTCGATGCTTCTTCGGTTTGGCAGCCTGCGAGTACAGCAAATGCCGCAAGAAGCACCAATAAAAGGATGGGATTTTTTTTCATTTCTCTCTCCGTTCGTTTTTTTCTATTCGCTGACCTTGATCTTCAATTCATATTTTATGGAAGTTTGGTCGCTGTTCAATACCGGTAATATTCGTAAAAAATAATTCTGCCCCTCGGTAATTTGAAAATTTTGAACACCGCCGCAATCCAATTCCATTAGGCTGGGCGCGGCCGCCGTTTGAAGCAATTCTACTTTAATGCCGCCCGATTCACATAAGACTTGGATTACAACATCATCACTTTGTGAAGAAAAGCCGATCCAATCTTCGCCGTCCGCGGCAGAGACTTCACCCTGAAATTGCACTGCACGTACAGCCGCCGGGGAGAGGACGAATATTGCAAGTGGCGCATCGGCGGTGTCACCATCTGTCAATGCAGTTTGTGCGGGGACTGAACTCGAACTTTCCGGCGTGTTTGTAGCCGTCACCTCGGTTGCCTCATCAAGGGTTGGGATATTGCCTGCGTTATCGATCTGTAGATACTCTGCTGCCACCCAGCCCGTTCCATCTGCCGAGGCGGGATATGCGATCTTCATCCATGCGCCTGAAGAATCTTTTCCAAGAATGGAGACCACGTCGTTTTGATTCAACAAGCCGAGGGAATCAAAATCCTTGCCGGGTCCACTGCGGACGTAGACTCCTCTCAAGATCACGCCTCGTCCCGCGGACCCGCTGCCTGTCTCCGCGCCCCAAACAGGAATCTCCGCTGTCACATCTGACACTTGCACATAGTCTGCCCGCACCCAGCCGGCGTCGTTGTTATAGAGGATTCGAAACCAAATTCCGCTGATGTCCTTGCCAACGATCTGAACCGTGCTGAATGCAGGGATCGTCCCTAGTGACTCGCTCGCCGTGGATGTGTCCACGCGTACGTTGACCTCGCTGGTCGTCGTGCCTGCAAGCGGTGCAATCGTAGGCGCTGTCGTTGGCGAGGGTGAAGTCTGTGTGGTGATGGGGGCGGAGGTGGCAGGCAATGTAGCAGTGACAAATTCCGGCAGGGCAATTGAAGGTGTTGTGGGAGTGGCGTCACAACCGCTGCAAAATAAGATGGTGACAATCAATGCGCTTAGTTTTTTATGGTTCACTTCGTAATTGTATCCAAAAACTGGGTAGTCTTTCGTAAGATAAAAGGGTCTATCAGAGCGCAGCTGTTGGTATGAGTGATTAAAAGAATACATCCGCCATGATGAGCGGATGTTTGGCACCCCCACGCAGACTCGAACTGCGCTCTACGGCTCCGGAGGCCGTCGCTCTGTCCACTGAGCTATGGGGGCGAGCGAAGCGAATTTTACCATAGGCGTAGAAAAGGGCTGACGGAGCAGCCGCCAGCCCATGTCCTATGAATGAGGCATGTATAACTCTCGAAGAGGCTTAGCCCCTTCGAGAGCGGGGTACCTACGTCTTCGCTTGAGGTGCGAGGCTGGCGATGTTCGCGCGCAGCTTTCCAATGATGGCGGCGTTCCCTCTTTCGTCGCCGAATTTTGAGAACTGTTCCTTCTTGTGCGCAAGTTCGCCTAAATATTGATAGAAGTGGCTGGTGGCGCGATACACTCCGCCGCTAAGGGCAGCCATGCGAGCGCCGAACTGGAAGTAGGACACGGCGGTATTGTATTGCGCTTCGTTGATTAAGCCGTTCGATACTTCCTCGCGCAGTTGCTTCTTCAACATGCCTTGTTCGCGGCGGATCATCCAGATGATGAAACCGAGGAAGATGACCCAGCTTGCCCATTCGAGCAAAATGACAAAGGCAAGGCTGCCCAACCCGGTGACGAATACAAGCGTGGTGTTATGGAAGGAGTGAGCGAACACGGCAAGGAAATAACCGACGATAGGCGCGAGCAACTTGACCAGAATGTTTTTGTTCGTGCGCGCCACGGCAAAGCCCAAGCCGGTGAATGCCGTGTAGAAGGGGTGACCCCATGCGAACACGCCCACACGCAGGGCAAAGTTGGCGAACATGCCGCCCCAACCGGCGTCGGAATATTGACCGAGGAAGTAGAACACGTTCTCGGTGGCGGCGAAACCCAGCCCGGCAATGCCGCCGTAGATGATGCCGTCGAGGATCGAGTCGAACTCTTTGCGGAACATCAGGAAGACCAGCAGCACCGCGATGCCCTTCATGAATTCTTCCACTAGGGGCGCGGTGATCGATCCCCCTGCAATATCTTCAAGGACGGCATCTTGAAGGACAAAGCTGAACCCGACCTCGAAAATGGATGCAACGATCAATGTTCCGATAATGGCGACGAAGCCGCCCCAGAAGAAGGTCATCAGGAGCAGCCAACGCGGTTCCTTTTCGTAACGGTCGAGCCAGTACAGGAACCATGAAAAGAAGAATGCCGGTATGAACGCCATGGGAATTGCAGCCAGGATTGCCATAAAAATTCCTCCAGTGAATTGAGATTTTGGATAACGCGGCTATCGCTTGTCTTATAAATAAGTAAACTTTTGGTCAAAAATTTCGAGTAAAACCGAATTTTCTGTTTACGAATTTATGCGATACTTTGTAATTGTACTGAAGCAGTGCGAAAAAGCAATAGAACTTTTGGCTTATTTTACTCAACCAGATTAACTTTGGAAGATCAAACGCGTGCGTTCGACGCGGGCGGTATCAGGTTCGATCTCCAACACTGATAACACTTCTTCCGGTCGCCCCGTTGCGCCTTCGCGGGCGGCGAGAGTCATCTTGAGCCAGGATGTGCCATCGGCTTGCGTGATAACGCTCAACATTTCGATCAGCGGACGCAGGTCGTATGTCTTGCCGCGCCGTTCGCGGATGAGCGACTCGGCGTTCATTATTTTTTCCACCTTGCGCTTCAACTCGGACCCGTCAACGGGTTCCGTTAAATGGACATCGTACGCTGCTGATACCACCGTCGTTTGCAAAGCGGGCAGCCGTTCATCCACTGACTGCACATCCGTCACTTTGATATCGGGCGGAAGGTTGTCTTTCAGCCGCGTGAAAATCTCTTCGGTGGGAATATCTTCATTCAGGCGCACGTCCAGTACTTCGGCGCGGGAGGAAAACCCCAGCGGCAGGGCGGCGGCGAGACTGATCTTGGGTTGAGGATGAAACCCCTGTGAATAGGAAATAGGCAGGTCGGCGCGGCGCATGGCACGTTCCCAGACGCGATGCAGGTCAAGATGACCAATGTAGCGCAAGGGACCCTGTTTGCTGAAAGTGATTCGAACACGCATGGTTTATTTTGGCTCTGAGGCAATTCGTTTTAGCCAGCGATGGATCAATGTGCTGGCGCGGCGGTAAGGACGATAGGTATGCTCGGCAACCCGATGGAGCAGGTCGTGGTCGAGGCATTGATGCTGGGTAAGTTTTTCCATCGATTCAACGATGCTCGAATACACGGCAAGTTCCTGCGAGACGATCTCGTCGAATTCGATATTTTTGTAGGTATCCAAAACCAACAGGTTGTGCTTGTCTTTTTCGATCAGCGGGGATTCGTAATCGGGATAGCCGTATTCACGCTGAAAATTTTCCAGCGCTGTAAACGACGCCGATGGAGAGTAGGTTTCGCCGTGCAGGATTTCACTCAAGCGGTCCGCGATGAATTGCTCATGCGAAAGTACCTCTGCCACCAGGTCTTTGACGGTCAGCCCGCCGACCACGCCGCGCATGGTCAACTGGCGTGCAAAACCGATGCGGTTCAGCAGTAGTTCAAACTGATCACGTTCATGTTGCAGGCGTTCGAGGAGGATGGTTTTGTTCATGAATGAAAAGTACCGCGACATTTATGTCGCTGTATCGCGAGATAAATCTCGCTGTACAAAATTTTTCAATCACCCACCAACGGCAATTCCATTTCCATTTTGCGGGCAGGGGTTTTGACTTCGGGACACTTCCAGCCTTCACCGGGATTTTCACGGCGTAGGTTTGCAAAGGTCGGCAGGATACCGCAGGCAAAGCAGTTCAAGCGGCAGTCCACGCGGATTTGTCCTTCGAGCGACATGCGGAAATCCTGGAAGAGGAAGTTTTTGCGCACGGCGGCGGTGATGTGTTCCCACGGGAAGACCTCATCTGTGCGGCGCTGTCGGTAGGTGTAGAAGGCTGGGTCGATGCCATGTTCGTTGAAGGCTTCCATCCAGGTGTCGAACTTACGCCCTTCTTCCCAGGCGTCAAACTTTGCGCCTTTTTTCCATGCGCTGTAAATAACTTCTGCCATGCGGCGGTCACCGCGCGAGAGCCAGGCTTCCACGAGGGTATCGTCGGGCTTCGTCCAACTCAGTTTGATATTCTTATCCTTCATCAACTGGCGTTTGAGCAATGCCTGTTTTTCAAGGATATTGTCGCGCGTATCGCATGAGACCCACTGGAAGGGGGTCTGCGGCTTGGGTACAAAGGTGCTCACACCCGCATTGAGTTTGACCTTCCAACCCGCCACTTTGCGTCCTTCGGCGATGACGCGTTTGCACAAGTCGGCGATGGCTTGCACATCTTCGAGCGTCTCACTGGGGTGACCGATCATGAAATACAGCTTGATCGTCGTCCAGCCGCGGCTGTAGATTTCGTTCGTGGTCCTGATGATGTCTTCATCGGGGATGAACTTGTTGATGATGCGGCGCATCCGTTCACTGGCGGCTTCGGGGGCGAGCGTGAACCCGCCGGAGCGATGCTGTTTGAGCTTTTCCATTAGCTCAACAGAAACGGACTCAATACGCAAAGAAGGCAGAGACACGGTCAGTTTGCGTCCTTCGAAGCGTTTACTGATCGCATCTACCAGGTCTTTGATATAGGTGTAATCGGAGGAAGAGAGCGACATCAACGCCAGCTCTTCAAATCCCGTCGAGCGGATGGCTGCATCGGCGGCATCCACGACCTCTTCCACGCTTCGTTCACGGACCGGGCGCGTGATCATGCCTGCCTGGCAGAATCGGCATCCGCGGGTGCATCCACGCATGATCTCGACCGAGACGCGGTTATGCACCACGTCGATGTTCGGCACGATGAACTTGATGGGCGGCGGCGGCAGTTTCGCCACAATGCGCTTGTTAATTAACTTCGGCGCTTCGGGGATGGTTGGTTCGGTGACGGCAACAGTGCCGTCGTCCATGTAGGATGTTTGATAGTAACGCGGCACGTACACGCCGGGGATGGTTACAAGCCTTTGAAGCAGAACTGTCTTAGCAGCGAAAGAAGAAAGATGAAAGAGTTCATTTCTTTCGTCTTTCCTCTTTCTTTTAAAGTCCTGTATCGCGTCGATGATGTCATGGATGACTTCCTCGCCTTCGCCGATCACGAACGCGTCGATAAAGGCATGCATGGGCTCGGGGTTGGTGGCGGAATGTCCGCCTGCGATGATGATGGGGTGCGAGTCATCCCGTTCCTCTGCGCGGACCGGGATGCCCGCGAGGTCGAGGATGTTAAGGGCGTTGGTGTAGAGAGTCTCGTAGGGGAGGGAAAAGCCGATGAGGTCGAAGCAGGCTAAAGGTCGTTTTGATTCGAGCGCGTAGAGCGGAATCCCGTGTTCGCGCATCAACGCTTCCATGTCAAACCAGGGAGCATAGGCGCGTTCGGCAAGCGTATCCTCCCGTTGGTTGACCTGGTCGTACAGAACCTTCAAACCGACGTTGGAAACGCCGATGTCGTAAATATCGGGGAAAACAAAGGCAACACGGGTTTGCGCTTTGTCCCAATCCTTGATGGTAGCGTTAAGTTCACCGCCCACATAGCGGCCGGGTCGTTCAACCTTTAAAAGGATTCTCTCAAGCTTCGCTTCTATTTGCTCATGAGTAAACATACCGCGATTATACCTGATACGAAATGTCCGGTTGGAGTGAGGACGCTTGCTGAATGTTGGTAGCCCGTAGTTCTCTTAAATTTTCTTTACAGAATTGAAAAGGAAACCCTGCATAAAATAGCCCCAAGGGGTCAACGAGGGAAAATAGGCTTGGGCATAGAATGAAATAAATATACTAAGGAGTTGATATGAAAAAAGCACTCACCCTAACCCTTGCCCTTCTTCTGACAGCATGCGGACTGGTTCAGCCTGCTGCTCAGCAGGAACAGCCAACGCCGATCGTGCAAACCGTGGTGGTTGTTGCAACCGCGCAAGCCACCCAACCGGCTCCACCTACTTCGATCTCGCTTCCTACCCAGGGACCGACTAATACAGCGGCGCCAGAAGCGTCCCCTACTGCTGTCGCTCCTACGACAGCGCCTCCCACGGCTGTTCCCCCAACCTCGGGTAGTTCCTCCTCAGCCAGCACTTCAGACTTGACCCCTGTTCATGTGGATAACATCCTTGCCAAAGGCATATTTTCGGATATCACCATCTCAAGCGACCGGCTCACGTTGAATTGTTACCCACGCGAGGTCGAGATCACTTTGAAGGCCCTTCACCCAGATGTGACCCGCGCAGAAATGTATTATCGCATGGTGGAGGTCCCGAGCTACTTCCGTTATTCCGATTGGTATCCGCTTGGAAACCTCGATACTGATGGGAGTGGGAATTTCTTCAAGACGGTTGAAGGTGTTGATCTCTCCCCCGATTGGCGCTCATTAGACCAGGCTGTGATCGAATTCCAATTTGTCGGCGTCAACAAAGGCGGTGGCGTTGTTGGTCGAACCGAGAAGCTTGAAAAATTGGTGATGTACTACAAAGAATGCCCGTAATTTTAGTGCGTTGGATACGCGAGGAATTTTGTCGATCTGCTTGAGTGCAGATTACAACAAGGTTTTTCGTTCATCTTGCAAAAAGCCGACAGGTGAAACCTGTCGGCTTTGAACTTTATATGGCTGGAATGTTTACTGCGAAATAACGGGGACCGGTTTGCTCATTCGGTCTCGCCCCCAGAGCCAGAGCGCGCCCAACCCGAAGAACATGATGAGGAAGCCGATCAGCCAGCCGACCAAAGGCAGCTTGATCAGCAGCCCCACGATCACAACACCGAGGAGCAGGGGCCAGACTTTGTGTTCCGCCAGCGCCGGGTTGAAACGGCTGAGTATCCATTTACCACCGAGCCATGCCATGAGGATCTGCGCGCCAAAACCGGTGAACAGCACGAACCCAACGATCATGGCGAAGATGGCAAGGATGCCAACCCAGACGATGGTGGCTGTTACACCGCCAAGCGAGACGACGCCGAAAAGAATGCCGCCGACGAATATCACAACCACGATCAGCAAGATCGCGAAGAAGAAAGCGACGTAGGCAACGATACCCCATCCGAAACTGGGAACAGGCTGAGACTGAAGTTTTTCACCGAGTCCCTTCAAGAATGCAGGCGCAAGCCAGACGAGCAATAACCCAAAGACAGCAAGCGTTGCAATGGTGCGAAACAGGTCAAAAATCCAGGTTGCGGCGATTTCACTGGCAGTAGGTGGAGCCGGAACAGTCGTGTGATCTACGACCGGTTCGTTGCGAGTTACTTTTCCATCCACAGCGCCGGATGGAATCTTGATATCCTTTGACTGAGTGTAGGTGAAATCACCGTTTATCTTTGCGCTGTCAGTTACCGTCAGCCCTGGCTTGACGTTCGGAATGGAGACCTTCACATCACCCATATACATAGATGGAGAAGGACTGCCTTCCTGTGCATCCCCGACTTCTGCATGCACATCTCCGCTGACCTCGCCGCGCAATTCCAGTGCGCCCGCGCCGACTGTGAGGTTGCGCCCGACTGAGCCAGCCAACAAGCCCTGTGCTCCGGCGAAGACGACATCGTTATCGACCGTGCTGCCATCCTTCGCTTCGAGGCTTGCACCCGCAGAGATCAGGTCGCCGCCGATGACAGCCTCATCCCCAAGTTGAAGCGCCGCGCCAGCGATGCGCGCATCATCTTTCACCGTGCCTTCAATTACAACGGTATTTCCCGCTGCGATCAGGTCACCTTCCACGGTTCCGTTGATGAAAATATATTCACCAAATACAACGAGATCACCTTTGACGGTTCCCTCCAGCGTGAATTCGTTTGCGGTTACATATAGATCGTCATTGACCACCTCATCGGCTTCGATCACGATCGTATCGCCCGAGCGCCCGTCGAATGCCAGAGCGGGAGTGGCAATCGTCAACGTAAGCATGGCGGCAAGGATAAAAACTGCCAAAAATCTTTGAATGGTTTTCATGAATACTCCTTTGAGAAAACTTCCTAAAGTGAATATACGCGCGATGCCTGCAAAGGTTGTGGATGCGAACCCGCCTCTTTCTTGACTTGGGGCTGGATCTATCCATTTACATTTTCTTCGCCGCATCCCCGCGCGAGGATTAACCCCCGCGCTATTTTTACAAAGCCCGGTGAACCGGACTCCACCATAAATTTACAGCACTTTCAACCGCGTAGCTTGCCCGAAATACCAGTTCATCAACTCGACAAACCAGCCACAATATATCCCCTTTTCATGCACAATCCCTACTCGAATTTCATCCAGGCTCATGAATTTGATTTCGGAGATTTCCTCCGGGTCGAACTGTACTTGCTGCGGATCCACCTTGCCTGCATAAACAAGGCTGATCTCATTATCGTTCGGTCCGTATTCCATTTGGATTTTCCCCAACGGCTTGACCTCGATTCCCCTCACACTCAATTCCTCTTTCAAGCCGCGCATTGCCGCTTCGAGATAACTTTCCCCCGCCCGGACGTGCTCCGATACCGAGCAATCCAACAGCGACGGCGAGTGGACGCGGTCTGCGTTGCGTTTTTGGATGAGTATCTCGCCCTCTTCATTAAATAGAAAGACATGCACTCCGCGGTGCTGTAACCCCTGCTCATGGACAACTGAGCGCATTGCCTGTGCGATCACCATATCTTCATCGTTGACTACATCCAGTAATTCGTCTGCCATTTATACCTGCCAGTGCTCTCTTGGGGGCTAAGCCCCCAAGAGAGCAGGTGAAATGTTATTTCAAAAACTTTCTGATCGCCTGTGCTGCCCACTTGCCTTCCATTGCGCAGTGATCCGCCGTCTCTACGCCACGCAGAAGATTACCCGCTACAAAAACGCCGTCGACCGTGGACTGGAAATTTTTATCGATTACGGGTCCGCTGGTGACGGGATTGATTTCCAACCCGCCCATGTGCGCCAGTTCATGTTCGGGAATCCAATTGCCAGTGAAGATGACCGAGTCACATTCCACGAGTTGTTTGCTCCCGTCTTTGTGAGTGAGTTCGATGCCCTCCACTCGCTTTTGCCCGAAGATATTTGATACTCGCGTATTTGTTAGGATGGGTGTGCGGAAGATGATGTCTGCCAGCGCCCATTTCATCACCACATACGGGAACTCGATCTGATGCTTCGTTTCTTCCGTGACCATCATCGCGCAGTCGACCTTCGCGCCCATGAGCGTCATCAACGCCGAGAGACTCACCAACTCCGCACCGACGATGACTGCGCGTTTGCCAATGGGCAGATGCTCCTGGTAAATAAATCTCTGCAACGACCCCGTCGTATAAATTCCTTGCGGGCGTTTCCCTGGAATCAACCTTGCAGAACGCGGACGTTCCCTCACACCGGTTGCCAACAACACCGCCTGAGCGCTCACCACACCCAGCCCACTTGGAGAAGTAAATTCAAGATTTTTCTCTGTGCTCTCTGTGGCTAATTTATTCCATCCCAAGATCGTCGTGGATGTCTTTACGTCCACATCCATCTTTTCTGCCAAATCTCGGTAATACTTTGCGTACTTCGGTCCCGACCACATGCGCCACAAATCCTCGCGCCCGAAGCCGGTATGATGACAAAAGCGCGGCATTCCACCCGCTTCTGATTCGCGATCTACCACCCATATATTTTTTATACCCTGCTTCTTCAATTCAATGGCTGCCGAAAGCCCCGCCGGTCCACCGCCGACAACGAGTACCGCGACATTTATGTCGCGCACACCGCGAGATTCATCTCGCGGTACTGCAAGCAATGCGGGAGATTGCTTCGTCGCAACAACCGCTCCTCGCAATGACGAAACTAATGCTGCATGGCAATTGAATCCCTGACAACGTCCCTGCGAAGCGCGAGTCCTTCTCCGTAGGGCATCGATACTATTAGCAGGGATCGGCGCATTCATCGCATCCAGCAACTCGCCGCGGGAGACGCGCTCACAGTGACAGATCATCTCTGCGTAGGCTGGGTTCGCCGCAATCAGTTTTGCATCCTGGTGCGGACGTGTAAAAGCCTGCCCAATGGTTGGAAGCCTCACGGTTTTGAAATCATCCTTCATATTCAAACTCAAACCCGCGCCTTGCAATAACTCCACGCCATACTCGGCAATGCCCATCGCGCCAGAAATGCCTGTCGAGCGGATTCCGCCCAAACACAAATAACGAAGCGCCGCATCCATCTCGATTTGATAATCGCTGTGTTCCGTCGCCGCTCGCAAGCCGGAGTACGTTGCCGTTACTTCTTCATCTAATAACTGTGGCAGGATTTGTTTGCCTTTTTCGAGCAAAAACTTCAAGCCGCCTTCCGTCGTCTCCGTTGCAGATTTATCATCCAAATCCTCGGCAGTGGGACCCAGCAAAATATTTCCATACACCGTTGGGCTAATGAGCACACCCTTTGTGATGGACGTTGGCACAGGCAACAGCACATGATTGACCAGTGGACGCGCCAGCTTGTCGTAGACGATCAACTGCCCGCGCCTCGGTGTGACCGTAAAGCTGGTTTTTCCAAAATAGGCATTGATCTCATCTGAGAATAAGCCCGCAGCGTTGATGACGTAGCGAGAATTGATGACGGACGATTGAGCATTGACGATAGACCATATCGTCCGTTGTCCATCGTCCGCGGTCTGTCGTCGAATTTCACTTACCCGAAAATTCAAAAACAACTCCACCCCATTCTCCACGGCTTGATACGCCATTGCCAGCGGAACGGAAAATGTGCAGAGAATCCCTTCGCCGGGGACGAACAGCCCGCCCAATGCGCCTTTGTTGATATGCGGCTCGCGTTGATAGATCTCTTCTGCTGAAATGATGCGCACATCCATCTCACCATTGCCATGTGCTTGTTTTAGTAACTTTGGCAATGTGTCAAACTGCTCTTGATTCCATGCGATCAACAGCCCGCCTAATACTTCATGGGCAATGTTCGCTTCCGGCATGTAATCTTTCATCAACGCATAACTGCGCCGAAGAAGTTTCGCTTCAAGAGAGCTGGGTTTTGCGTCATAACCAGTGTGCCAAATGGCAGTGCTGGCTTTGGACGTGCCCATGCCCACATCGGAGTTGGCTTCTACCAAAGCAATTTTGAGTTGATAGCGTGAAAGTTCTCTTGCGATTGCGCATCCTACCGCCCCGGCGCCGATGATGGTGATGTCGTAGGTTGTTGTCATAATTTTTTCCATGTCATTGCAAGGAGGGCGTTAGCCCGACGACACATGCGCCGCAGTGCGGTGAGCAATCCTAATGTTCCAGGAGATTGCTTCGGTAAAGAACAAAAGCGCCCTCGCAATGACATTAATCGTGGAACTTCTTCACGGCTTCCAACGCCTTGTTCCACTTTTCTAATTTCTTTCTTCTTTCGTCTTCCTTCATACTCGGAGTATAAACCTTCTCTGCTTTCCAACTGCCTGCCAATTGATCGAACGAAGTTCCAAGCGCAGAGACACCCGCAAGGTTGGCGATGCCGATGGCGGTCGCTTCCACAGAAGCAGACACTCGAACCTCAAGATTGAGCAGGTCAGAGATCATTTGCATCAGGTATGTGTTGCCTGCGGGACCACCATCCACTTTGAGGTGGGGAGGAGGCGTGCCTGCATCCTGCGACATGGCAGTCACTACTTCGTAAACTCGGCATGCGATTCCATCCAGCGTGGCGCGGACGATGTCGTCGGATGTGGTGCTGCGGTTCAAGCCGAACATTGCGCCTTGGACGTCGGTGCGCCAGTGCGGGGCGGCGAGTCCTTGCAAAGCGGGAACAACCACTACACCCGCATCTTTGGAATTATTGGCGGCATCGTGGCTGGCAGCGGAGTCGGGAATAAATTTGAGATTGTCGCGCAGCCATTGCACAGCCGAGCCGGTGACGAAGATCCCGCCATCGAAGGCATACGCCGTGTGACCGTTGAAATTCCAACCGACGGTGGTGAGCAATCCGTTGTTCGAGAGTTTTGGCTTATCACCGATGTTCATCAGCAGAAAACTGCCCGTGCCGAACGAACATTTCATTTCACCGGCTTTGAAACAAGCCTGACCAAAGAGCGCGGCTTGCTGGTCTACCAATAGGGCGTGTAAAGGCAAGGCGGAGCCTTGCCCTACAAAATCTATATCGCCGATGTGACCGGCGGATGGTTTGACTTCGGGTAACATGCTCATGGGCACGTCAAATAATTGCAATAGTTTTTCATCCCACTGGAATTTGTTCATATCGAACAGGAGCGTGCGTGAAGCAGTGGAAGGATCAGTGACATGCAATTTGCCGCCGCTTAATTTCCAGATCACCCATGTTTCGGTGGTGCCGAATTTAAGTTTGCCTTCGTGTGCTTTCTTACGCAGTTCAGGATTATTTTCGAACACCCACTTGAGTTTCGGGGCGGAGAAATAACTGTCGAGCAGCAACCCGGTCGTTTGGCGCAACCAGTTCAAATCGACGTTTGAAGCGGTGTCCTGAGCGAGTCGAAGGGCGAGCGCGTCACAAACCGATTGCCCACGCGTATCCTGCCAGACGATGGCGGGAGTCACCGCTTCGCCCGTTTCTGCATCCCAAATGACAAAGGTCTCGCCCTGGTTGTCGAAGCCGACTGCGGATATTTCATATTTGGAAAGGAGGGGAGCACAGGCTTCTTTGACAGTGCGGACGATGTCGTTCGGTTCCTGCTCGACCCAGCCTGCCTGCGGGAACCGAGCCGGTAGCTGCGCCGAATGTTTTTCGATCATCTCGCCAAGTTCATTTACGATGACTGCGGTGGTTTGTGTAGTGCCCTGGTCGATGCCGAGTAGGTATCTCATGGGTTCCTCCGTGGGTCGAAGTAAAAAGAGATTGGAGACCAGAGATTGGTTTATGCCAACCTGCTAATCTCCAATCTCTAGTCTCTTGTTACGATGTTGCGTTATTGCTCGCCGAATTTCTTTTCGATCTCGGCAATCATCTTTTGGCGTTCCGTGATCTTATCGCCTTCGGGGACGCCTTCGAAGCGGTTGCGTTCGAAGCTGTACCAAAGGACGACCATTACAACCACCATACCAATGGTTAGATAAAACACTTTTTCATTGGGCGGGAAGAAGCCAGTAATCGCAAGCACAATGCCAACCAAAACAGCGATGATGGCGTTGATCTTTGAGTATCCGCCAAGATTGAATGGGCCTTTCTCTGTCCATGTCTTGCCTTCAGCAAGGAAACCAGCCGCGATAGGCATTACATAGGAAAGGTAGAGGAATACCGCGCAGCCTGTAGCCAGCACGACGAATGCGCCCGCATAAAGAGTGGAGAGCCAGGCAATCACTACACTGATCCAGATGGCATAGGTTGGAGTACGGTACTGAGTGCTTACATGGGAAAGAGACTTGGACGCCGGCAAACCGCCATCGCGCGCGAAAGCATACATCATACGGGAGGTGGATGTTAGACCAGCGAGCGCACAGAGGTAGTTGGCGATCACAATACCTGCGGCAAGAAAGATCAACAGGAATCCTGGCATGTTAGACGAGCCCAACGTGTAGTAAAACGAGCCCCACCCCGCTGCAGCGCCTTCCTCCACACTTGGCATGGTGAGTACGAACGTTGCAACCATAATCAATCCCGAAGTCCATGACCAGAACACTGCCTGCCACATTCCTTTGGGCACATTAACCTGGGCATCCTGTGTTTCTTCGGATGTATGCGCAGAAGCGTCGTAGCCGGTCAGGGTGTAACACACGAATAGCAACCCAAGCAGGAATGCAAATGCGAGAGACTCTGTGCGCGGAAATACAGCGCCACCCGTGTCCCCTGTGAAGTTGGTGAAAGTAGTTAAGCGGGAGAAATCCAGCGCTACGGGCGAAAATGCCAGCAAACCTACCACGAGGACAGCGGCGACCACGAAGATTAAGTAGCCGCTAAAGTCGGTCAACTTTGTTGTGAGTTCGATGCCGTAGTGGTTGAACAAACCTTGTGTAATCAGGAGGATGAGCACCCCGACTGCCTGATGGGTTGCGCCCCAGGAGGAAACATCCACGCCGAGAGCGGTCGCAAGGAAAAGGTCCTTGAAAAGCAGGTAAACGCCCACATCCACAGAGGAAACGACGAATACCAAGCCCAGCAGGTTCAACCATGCAGTTGCCCAGCCCCAGGCTTTCCCGCCAAGGTGCGAACTCCAATGATACAACCCGCCCGCAGTCGGAAACGCTGACGCGATTTGTCCCATGCCGAAGGCAACAGACATCGCCATCAGACCTCCAACGAACCAGCCAATAGCGACTGAGAAGCCGCCGCCCGCGCTCAAGGCGACGGGGAAGGTGGTGATACCACCAGCCAGAATACAAATGATCGAGAATGAAATTGCAAAGTTCGAGAAGCCGCTCATGCGGCGTGCAAGTTCCTGGGCGTATCCCAATTTATGCAGGACTTGCTTGTCGTGCGCTTGACTTTTAGTCATTTCGTAATTCTCCTTGATTTGAATTGGTTTTTAGATCAAGAAAGCAAACTTACGAGCAGCACATTATGAATCACCGATTAGCACCTCCTCCTCCCGAGGATTCCTCTCCGAGGTTATGAATTGAAAACACTGGCTTTCAAAAAAGGGTACGGCTGAGGATCATGTTAACAAAGGCAGCCAGGTTTGTCCATAAAAGTACATGGGTGCATAACGCGAGGTCATACACCCATGGTCGTGATTATCCGAATAACTCCGTCAATTGTTTGACGTGAAGCACGCCATCGAAACCCTTGACATCGCCTTTGCGCATCTCGGCTTTCTCACCGTCCGGGTCGCCAAGGCAGGAGACGATCACATCACCCGCGCTCACATCTTCCTTTTCGGTGTAGTGATTGGTGGTCACGATGACTTTCGCGCCGGCGGCTTTCGCGGCGGCGAGTCCGTTCTTGGAGTCTTCCACCACCATCACTTCGTCGGGCTGCAGCCCAAGTTTGGAAAGCGCGAGGTTATATATGGCTGGGTCGGGTTTCTTCTTTTCAACCACATCGCCTGCCAGTACAACCTCGAACTTGATGTCTCCAAGCGGACCTTCGGTGATTGCCTTTGCCGCCTGTTCATTGGACGTGGTACAGATGGCGAGTTTGAGACCCGCTTCCATCGCTTCTTTCATAAACCGGTGAATGCCCGGGCGCAGTGGAAGTTTGCCTGTCTCGATCAGCTCCACGAACAGAGCCGTCTTGCGTTTGTGCATATCCTTGACGAGGGCATCGATCTCTTCTTCGGTCATCGGCTTGGAGAAGCCCTTCGTCTTCCAGTGATGCTTCATGCGTTCCTTGCCGCCGCCGACCTGGAGAAGCTCGTGGTAATACTCGATGTCCCATTCGTCGGTGAAGCCGAATTCCTTGAAGGTCATGTTGAAAGATACGCGGTGACCGTCGCGTTCGGTGTCGATGATGACGCCGTCCTGGTCGAAGAACACTGCTTTGATTTTGGACATGGTTGCCTCCCCGTCATTGCGAGGGCGCTCTTGTTCTTTGTCCGAAGCAATCTCATACTGTGACGGAGATTGCTTCGTCGGGAAGAGCGCCCTCCTCGCAATGACGGATATTATTTCTTCACACCAAAGAATTCAAGCACAGTATTGACGAAGAGTTCATTCTCTTCTTTTGAACCAACGGTCACGCGGAACCAGCCGTCGGAGCCGTATTTCTTGCTCTCACCGCGCAGGATGATGCCCTTGGTTTCGGCATAAGCGAGAACTTCCTTGCCGGTCTTACCGGTCTCGCCGCAATCAAACAGAATGTAATTTGCCTTGGACGGCATGACGTAGAAGCCGGGGATAACGCTCAAAGATTCGGAAATGAAAGAAACAGCATCGTTGTTGAATTTGACGCGTTCCGCCAGACCTTCAGTGTCTTCAAAGGCAGCGAGGGCAGCCCACATGGGGATGGTGCCTACATTCCACGGCAGGAGGGAACCGGCGACCTGCTTGAGAGTCTCTTCATGGGCAATGGTATAGCCGAAGCGCATACCAGCGAGACCATAAGCCTTGGACATTGTGCGCGTGATGAATACGTTCTTGTACTTCTTGGTCAATTCGGTCTGTGACATGCCCAAACCTGCATATTCAATGTAGGCTTCGTCCACAACCAGCGGAATGCCCAACTTGGCAAACGGCTCGAAGTGCTTGGGGTCCATGAAGTTGCCGCTGGGGTTGTTGGGGTTCGGGATCACGATGATCTTGGTCTTGTCAGTGATGGCATTCATGAGGGCTTCGGGATCGTACTGAAGCAAATAATCTTTGTAGATCATGGGCACAGAGACCATCTTCGCGCCAAGCAGCGTTCCGCGCAGACCGTAAATGCCGAAACAGGGAGTGTGCTGAATGACTTCGTCACCGGGCTCGATGAACATGCGGAAGATGTTGTCGTACACTTCGCTGGAGCCGTTGCCGATCATCACGTTCTGCGGACCTGCAACGCCATTGATCTCGGCAATTTTGGAGCGAACGATGAGACCCTGATCCGGGTAGCGGTTGGTCATCTTGGCATATTTGAACATCGCCTCCAATACCTTGTCGGAAGGGGGCAGGGGATTTTCATTGGACATCATGCGGTGTAGTTTCGGGTCTCTCCATGCCTTTTCAATGTGCTCCGAAATATACATCGGGATGCCCTTCACCCATGGGGCGTAATAGTCTTCGATATTCTTCATTTGTTGGTTCTCCTAATATTTATATTTATTCCGGTGGTCGAGTAGGCGGCGTGTTCGTTGCCGCCGTATCGAGACCACCCGTTTTTTTTGTAAATTTTATTCTTCAAATGCAAGGTGGTCTAAATACGCCCTCGCTAACGTTCGGGCTACTCGACCACTTGCATCACGCCAATTAACAATTCCTATTTACCAATCTCTAATTCTCTAATCTCTAATCTCTCTCACGCCTTACCATTACAGCCGAGCTTATCCATCCAATGCATCACGGCGTTGCGGGTCGCATCGCGGACGAAAGTATCGAGCTTGCCGGGGTCATATTCGTCGCGGTGGGCGTTGAGGTATTCCCATTTGGCGTCGAGCAGGGTGTGCTTCAACTCGGTGGAGACGTTGAATTTTGCTCCGCCCGCTGCCAACAGTTTGACGATGTAATCATCAGGCAGACCTGTCCCACCGTGGACGACCAGCGGAGTCTTCATGCCATTGCCGTTCAACATCTTGTGGATGGTGGCCATGCGCTCGAAATCGATCTTCGGATTCTTGGTCTTATACACGCCATGTGCGGTTCCGATGGCAGGGGCGAAGATGTCCACGCCGGTGCGCTCGACGAATTCAATGGACTGTTCAGGGTTGGCGAGCTGCGCTTCATCTTCCGCGACCTTGATCTGGTCTTCCACGCCGCCCACAGTTCCCAACTCACCTTCGACGGAGATATTACCAACGCTGTGGCAATAGTCCACCACTTCCTTGGTCTGGCGGATATTCTCTTCATAGGCCTGCTTGGAGGCGTCGATCATGATGTTGGTATAGCCCGCATCCGCGCACTTCTTGCAGTAGTCGATGCTGGTGGAGTGGTCGAGGTGCAGGCAGACCGGCACCGGCGCCGATTCTGCCAGAGTGCGGTAGATGTTCACCATCATCTGTGTGCCCAGAAACTGCGACGGTTTGACGGATGTTTGAACGATCACCGGTGCTTTCTTTTCAATTGCCGCGTCGATCACCGCTTCGAATTGCAGCAAGTCAGTGACGTTGAACGCGCCGACTGCCCACCCGTTCTTCCCTGCCTCCCACATGATCTCTTTTGCATTTACGATTGACATGTTTTTGCTCCTTGTTACTCTGGATATTTTTCGATTTACAGTAGACAAGTACACATGCATACAGGTACTTGTCTACATGTTTCCTTGTTTACTGGCTACTTGCCCTTCTTCGCCACATCCTTCAACCACTGTTCCCAGCGGTAGTCGGTCACGTCCATGCGGTAACGCCCAAACCACAAATTGGCGTAGCCCAGGAAATCCTCTTCGAGCGTGGAAATGACAGATTGGGTCGTGCCCCACATGGCTTCATGCAGTTCAGACATGGGCCACATAATTCTCAGCCGCGCATAATGCTTGGGGGTCACATTCCCAAAATAGGCGGTGAGAAAGAGGCGGATCTGTTCCTCGTTCAAACGATGATGATGAGAAAAATTCCCAAGGTCGAAGAAGATATCGCCCATGCCCGCGTATTCCCAATCGAGCAAACGGATCTCGCCAATGTCGCCCGCAACTTCTTCGTCCAGCCAGTTGAGGTTGAGCAGGTCGTTGTGACACGGCGTGGGTTTATACGGGTCTTTGAGCAAAGCCTTTTCCGCTTCGCGCATTTTCTTCATGATGAAATCCCAATCGCTGGGGAACTGCGCGCCTTTGGCTTTGGCGGTCTTGGTCAACATCTCTACACGGCGGAAGACGTTGAACTCGCCTTTCAACTTTGGCGCGTTGCGATGGAATAAGCGCAGCTTTTGCGCAATGCGTGTCAGATAATCAGGCTTGATAATATCCTCAGGCATGATGCGCTTGCCGTTAACGAAGCGGGTCACGATGTACCCTTCCGGCTCGATGAAGTACATGATCTCCGGTGCAATGCCCAACTCGCCCGCGGCTTTGTTGGCGGCGTGTTCGACATCGCGTTTGATACCCAGCATATCGGTGCCTTCGCCCGCGAGTCGGATGACGTATGCGCGTCCGTCCGCTTCGATCTTGAAATTCAAATTGGTGATGCCGCCCGTGAGCGGAATCTTCTTGACGTTTTTCGACTCCGCTAAAAACGGCACCTTGGCGATGGCTTTATCGATGGCAAGCGTATTCATGGATATTGATCCTTCCTTTGGTTGAAGAAATATGATTTACGAATGTAGAACCGCTTCTATCCTGACTGAAACCTGCTTCTGTTTTCTTGAACCTTTGTAGCGCGAGATACTATCTCGCGCTACGCTTTAATTCTTTCGTTCTTTGGGTCCCACAAAACGGACTGTGTTACTTCCGCGCCGACCTGTTCACCAAAACACTCGATCTCAAGCTTCGTTCCAGCTTTGGAATATTCCATCGGCAGATACGCATACGCAATGGACTTATTCACGGAATAACCGAATCCACCCGATGCCACCCAGCCGATGATCTTGTCATCGATGCGGATCGGTTCCTTGCCCATGACGATAGTGCGGTCGTCAGCAAGGGTCATTGTGCAAAGTTTGGATTTGATACCTTCCGCCTTCTGCTTGACCAAGGCTTCCTTGCCAGTGAAATCACCTTTATCCAGTTTCACTGCGAATCCAAGACCCGCTTCATACGGAGTGTAATCGGGCGAAATCTCGCCGCTCCAATAGCGATAGGCTTTTTCGAGGCGCAGAGATTCAATTGCCTTATAACCGCCTGCCACCATGCCCTCGGGCGCGCCGGCTTCCCAGAGTGTGTCCCAGAGACGCAGACCATATTCCATCGGGCAGTAGAATTCCCAGCCGAGTTCGCCCACATAGGTCACACGAGATGCAAGCACCGGCACATCGCCAACGTTGATGCGTTTGGATGCCATGTAAGGGAAGCCAGCATTCGAAACGTCCTCGGTGGTGACTTTCTGAAGGATGGCACGAGCCTTGGGTCCCCACAACCCGATACAGGCGTAGTTCGAGCCGACGTCTTCAATGGTCACACTGCCATCTTCGGGCATTTGCAACGAGAGCCACGACATGTCATGTTGACCAAAGGCTGTTCCCGTCACAATGAAGAAGCGGTCATTCGCAAGGCGGGTGACGGTGAAGTCACATTCGATGCCGCCGCGTTTGTTGAGTGCCTGCGTGTAAACGAGATTGCCAATTGGTACATTGATTTGATTCGCGCAAACCGTGTTGAGGAATTTTAACGCGCCGGGTCCGCGGACTTCAAATTTGTTGAACGAAGTCTCATCGAACAGACCGGCGTTTTCGCGGGTCATCAAATGTTCATGACCAACGGCGCGGCTCCAGTTGTGGCGCATCCAACCGCGTGGTTCGTGACCATGTGTGGCAAGTTCTTCGTATTTGCGGAACCAATTCGGGCGTTCCCAGCCCATCTTCTCGCCGAAGGAACAACCCAGGTCACGTAAACGGAAGTAAGTGGGGGAGACACGCACATTGCGCTTGGATAATCTTTCTTCGCCGGGGTAATGGATGTCGTAATACTGGGTGTAGGTTTCAAAAGTACGCGCACGGGAATATTCAAGGCTGTTATAGCTCGGACCAAAGCGGCGCACGTCGAGACGCCATACATCCCACTCGGGGCTGCCATCCACGATCCATTCCGCCATCACCTTGCCGATGCCGCCCGCGCCCGCGAGTCCATGCGCACAGAATGCGCACGCCACCCAAAAGCCTTTGACGGTAGTCGGTCCGAGCAGGAACTCGCCATCGGGCGTGAAGCCTTCAGGTCCGTTCAATAACAATTTCACTTCGGCTTTTTCCACGGCGGGCACGCGGCGGATGGAATTTTCCATCAATGGCGTGAAGCGATCCCAATCGGGTTCGAGCAATTTGTATTTGAAATCGCGCGGAATGCCATTCATTCCAAAGGTGGCAGGTTGTCGTTCATAACCGCCGGTCACGAGTCCGCCGACTTCTTCGCGCCAGTACACGAGCAAGTCTGGGTCGCGTAGGTTGGGGAAGGTACTGGTGACGCCCTCCATCGGTTTGGTCATGATGTAAAGATGCGCCATCGGAATGACCGGCAGACTCAGCCCCACCATCTTGCCGACCTCGCGTCCCCACATGCCGGAAGCGTTGACCACGATTTCCGTTTTGATCGTGCCTTTATCTGTCACTACTTCGCTGACACGCCCGTTGACGACGTTGATCTTTTCCACGTTGGTGTTGGTGAAGATCTTCGCGCCGCGATTCTTTGCGCCAATGGCAAGCGCATTGGTGAGACCGGTTGGGTCGATGCTGCCATCGTTCGGTGTATACGCCGCGCCGACCACGCCCGTGATGTCCATGAGCGGGAACATATTTTGCGCTTCTTTGGGGGAGATTAATTCCATGGGCACGCCAAAAGAGCGGGCTAGTCCAACGAGACGTTTGGTCTCTTCCATGCGTTCATGGGACGAAGCGAGGCGAATGCCGCCAACTTCACGCCATGAAGTGTCTTGTCCTGTTTCAGCTTTGAGGCTGCGATATAGGTCGGTGCTGTAATGCATCATGCGGGTCAGGTTCGCGTCCGAGCGCATCTGCCCAACAAGCCCCGCCGAATGCCAGGTGGAACCTGCTGTGAGTTCGTGCCTTTCAAGAAGGACGACATCTTTCCACCCTAGTTTGGTGAGATGATAGGCGATACTTGCCCCGCCCACGCCGCCGCCGATGATGACGACCTGCGCCTGTGTTGGAAATTCAGACATGAAAGTCTCCTAATTAAGACGATGGACCGTGGACGATAGACCATTGAAGTTTTCCACCATCCATCGTCTATGGTCCATGGTCAAGTTATTTTTGCCAAACTGAATCTGGTCTTGCCATTTCTGCCACGATATCAAACGTGGAAATCACCCCAAGCGGGAACGCATCGGGATCTTCTTTATCCACCACCACTAAACGATGATAATGATTCTGAATCAGCATGTCTGCTGCCTGGCGCAAACTGGCATGGATGTCAACAGTCAACGCGGGATGCATCACATCGCGGACGATCTTTTTCTCGTCCACGCCATTTTTCACAAGGCTCATCAAATCGTGTCCGCTGACCACGCCGAGGACTTTGCCGCGAATATCCACCACCAGCACCGAGCGCCAGCCGGAGGAGGTCATGGCGCGCGCGGCGGAAAGCACCGATGTTTTTCCACGGCATACTAAAATTGCATCCGACATTACATCACCGACCGTATCCCGTTTGGCTTTGATCTTCTCTGAAAGGCTGGCTACAAAATCGGAAAGCGAGATCGTGCCGACCGGTTTTTCATTTTCCATAACTAAAAACCGCCCAACGCTTTTCTCGATGAAAAGGTCGGCGGCTTTGGGGAGGGGAGTAGAAGCGTCGATGGAGTCAACAGGCTTGGTCATGATGTCTGAGGCGGTAAGCTTCCGCATGGTGCTCAAACTTTCAGGGTCTGAGGAAAGCCACTCGCCGGTCATCAGGTCGAAATCAGAGATGACACCTACAATACGTCCGTCGCGGTCGGTGACGAACAAGGCATGCACCTGATGTTGGTCCAACAAGGTGGCAACCTGCCCAAGGGTTGCATCGGGTTTACAGGTGAGCACGCCGGGATGCATTAAGTCTTTTACGAGCTTCGTCATGAAGGCTCCAGAGAAGTAATAAAGACCTGACGGGTTTTCATGCGTTATGGTCAATTGAGAAATTTTGCTTCGCAAGCATTGCTTTTGAGGCGGGTCGCGATGAAACCTGTCAGGTCTACTGAATAATCAGATTATAATGAAAAAATCAAAATCTTGCAAATTCCTTCAGATTCTTATATAATCCGTCAGATGGGTAAACCCCTCATTCCAGCCCAGCGAAGAGAGAAGATTCAGGAGTTTCTTGCCATTCATCAGATCGCGCGCACAGCCGATTTGATGGACTTGCTTGAGGCATCTGAAGCTACCGTTCGCCGCGACCTGGAATGGCTTGAACAAAAGGGGATCCTTGAACGCACGCACGGGGGCGCGATCTTGAATCAACGCGTGATCTTTGAACAGGAATATCAACAACGCGCGCAATATCACCCCGAAGAAAAAAAGCTGATCGGTCAACTCGCGGCATCCCTCATTGAAGATGGCGACATTGTTTTTGTCAACAGCGGCACAACAGCTACACAAGTACTCAAACACATACGGCGTGATGCGCGCATTACAGTCTTTACCAATAATGTGAACGCGGCGATAGAACTCGGCGAGCCGGGCTTTCACTACTATTTGACTGGGGGCGAATTCCAAAGCCGTTCCAACTCTCTCGCCGGTCGCTTCGCGCTGGACAATTTGAACCTGGTCTTCGCCAATAAGCTGATCCTAGGCGTGGATGGAATCTCACTAAAACACGGTTGCACCGTGCCAACCAACGACGAAGCCGAAGTGGTTCGCCGTATGATCGACCGCACGAAGGGACAGGTCATCGTGGCGGCGGATCGCAGCAAGTGGGGGGCGGTGTCGAACTTCCATGTAGCCAACATCGATGAAGTGGATACCTTTGTAACCGATGAAGGTTTCGATAGGACAGCCAAAAAGGAACTCGCCGCGCATTCCGTCGAGACCCTGATCGCGCAAGAAATTACTGTGTGATAAACCTTATGCACTCCTGCTCAAAGGCGGTTTCTGGCCGTCGTGTTATGCGTGATAATCTGCGTAAAAGAGAGTTTCTCTTAAGTGCCTGTTTGGAGTGAAAAACGTAGGTCACGTTTTCAACGTGACAGGTTATGTCGAATAGAAGTCACGCTAAATACCCAACGGGCACATAGCGTGACCTACATGAGGTTGCGAGTAAAAAAGCCTTTATGAACTAAGGTGAGTTATTTAAACCAATTTGCGGAGCGAACATGAAGACTCAAGCAGAGATCGTAGTCATTGGCGGCGGGATCTATGGAGCACAGGTTGCTTATCATCTTGCGAAGAACGGGCGCAAGGATGTGGTCATTATCGAAAAAGGTGAGATCGCCAGTGGCGAGTCTTCGCACGCGGCGGGGTTGGTGACACAGTTCGCCACCTCGCAAGCCATGTTACGCTTCCGCATGTACAGTGTGGAGCAGTACAGCGAGTTGGGTCTGTTCGACCATGTTGGTAGTTTGCGTGTGGCATCCAGCAAAGAACAATTGCTTGAAATGGAACGCAGCGTCAGCCGCGCCAAAGCATTAGGATTGGACTGTGAAGTAATTGGTCCCGATGAGGCGGTAAAGCATATGCCTCAGATCTCCAAAGAGAATTTGTATGGCGGCATTTACCTTCCGCGTGACGGTCAGCTTGACCCCTATACCACGACAACCTCCATGGCGAATTTTGCCAAACAATTGGGTGTGGAAGTTTATACCAACACGCGCGTGACTGGAATCAAAGTGTCAGCGAAGGGAGAGGTCGAGGCGGTCGTAACAGATAAGGGCGAGATACGATGCGAGATCATCATCAACGCGGCGGGGATGTGGGCGCCGCGTATCGCCGCCATGGCAGGTCTGCACGTCCCAACGACTCCAGTCGATCATCAACATATTGCGTTGCGTGCTGTGCCGGGTCATGAGTTCGATACGACTACGCCATGTTTGCGCGATCCGGATAATTTGGTTTATATGCGGCAGGAGCAGGGCGGGCTTGTCATCGGCGGATATGAGCCGAAGCCGCTTCCGCGCTGGATCGATGGCACGCCGTGGGAACATGGCAGCAAATCTTTCCCCGGTGACTTTGATCAATTTGAAATGCTGCTTGAAGGCGCGATTCGACGGTTGCCGTTTTTGGATCAGGCAGGCATCATCACCTTGGTTCGTCATCCCGGCGCGTATACGCCAGACTGCCAACCTCTGCTTGGACCGATGCCCGGCGTGAAAGGCTTCTGGATGATGGCGGGCATGTCGCTCAACGGTTATGGTGGAGCGGGCGGCATGGGCAAGTTGATCGCAGAGTGGATCATCGACGGTGAAGCGCCAATGGATATGTATGGCTATCGCGCCACACGGTTTGGAAATTATTACTCTGATTTCAAATACGCGGCGGAACGCACGATGGAAAGTGTGAAGTATTACTATCGCTTGCGCTTCCCGCATGATGAGCATGAGACGGCGCGTCCGCATCGCACCAGCCCGGTGCATTATCGTTTGATGGAGAACGGCGCAGTCTTCGGCGAAAAGTTCGGTTGGGAGCGCGTGAATTACTTTGAGCCTGACAAAGAATGGCGTCGGATGGGTGAAGACCAGCGTCAGTGGGGGTGGACCAAGCCGCCATTCTTCGAGCGTATGCGCGTTGAACATATCGCTACCCGTGAGCGTGTGGCGTTGTATGACCTGACTTCCTTTGGCAAGATCGAAGTTAAGGGACCGGGTGCATTGCCCTTGTTGCAAAGATTGACATCAAGCAATATCGACAAGCCGATTGGAAGCGCTGTCTACACCCAATTCTTGAATAAACGCGGCGGCATCGAATCCGATTTGACCGTCACGCGTTTGGGCGAGGATTATTTCTGGGTCATAACCGGCTCAGGTTTCATCGCTAATGACCATGCGCGGATTTTGATGCATGTAGACGAAAAAGACGGTGAAGTGTCTATTCGTGATATTACGCAGGAACAGGCTTGTCTCGCTTTGTGGGGACCGAAGGCGCGCGATGTGTTGAAGAAGATCACCAGCAGCGATGTCTCGAATGAAGGACATCCGTATTTGATGACTAAACCTATTGTCATCAATGGCGTGAAAGTGTTGGCGCAACGCGTGAGCTATGCGGGCGAGTTGGGCTGGGAGTTGTACATTTCCAATAACCGCGCTACGATGGTGTGGGACATGCTGATCGAAGCGGGCAGGGAATTCGGCATGGAACTCGGCGGGTACAAGGTGCTCGATCCGCTGCGCCTTGAAAAAGGCTTCAAATATTTCACTGTGGACATCACTCCAACCGTCACGCCGTACGAAGCTGGTCTCGGTTTCTGCGTAGACTTGAACAAGGGCGATTTCATCGGCAAGGAAGCGCTGGTGAAGCAAAAGGCGGAGGGTGTGAAGCGCAGACTCTGCACATTGGTGTTGACCGACACCGAGGAGTTCGTCCAGATTTATGGCGGCGAGGCGGTCCATCACGATGGAAAAGTCATCACCCGCGTAAGAAGCGGCGGCTACGGCTTTACCGTAAAGAAGAACATCCTGTACGCCTTCCTGCCCACGGAGTTGGCTGTGAAAGGGAATCGCTTTACGGTTGAACTTATTGAGGGCAATCGTGAGGCGGAAGTGACTGCGTCAGTACTATATGACCCGAAAGGTGAGAAGCTTAGAGCGTGAAAACTTTTTTAACCACGAAGGACACAAAGGGCACGAAGGAAGTGCAGTACAAAGGTCTTAACCTTTGTGTGCTTCGTGCCCTTTGTGTTTAATCTTTTATGGCAAATCGGAAATCAACCAACCCCTCCTACGTCGGCTATGGCATGTTGACCCCGGTGTACATCATGTCGCTGGATAAATTGCCCAAGCTCAATACGGGCGCGGTCGTGCATCAGGTCAGTGAATATGTCTATGACGATGCGGCGATCATTGCCTGTAATTTGAGCCAGTGGGGCGTCCCTTCCGGTATGATCGGTACGGCAGTGGGCGATGACCTGCTCGGGCATCATGTCTCTGATACGCTGAAAGGTATGGGCGTACAGGGCAACGTGCGCTTTACAAAAAAATACAAAACGCCGCTGGAAGTGAACGTGTCTGATAAAAAGGGCGCGCGTACTTACTTCTGGCAGCGCTCCGAGGAAATCCTCAACACATTGGACACGGCAAGTCTGTCGTTGATTAAAAACGCAAAACTGCTGTATGTGGATTGGTACGACGGCGACACGCACATTCTGCGCGCCATGAACGAAGCTCGGCGTCATAACGTGCCTGTTTTTCTTAACTTTGAGCATGGACACCAACACCCGGACCTGCTCAGGAAATATTCCGGGCTTGTAACAGTCTGTCAGGCAGTGACCGATGCTGCACAGCTTGGCAAGAAACAAGCCATGTTGGGCGTCGCGCGCAAATTGATCAATTCCGGCATAAAGACCGCCATCATCACCATGGCGAGTCAGGGTTGTATGGCGGTGCAGGGCGATGAGATCATTCGCGCATATGCGCCGAAAGTCAAAGCCGTGGATGCATCTGGAGCAGGTGCAACATTTTCATCCGGCTTTGTGTACGGCTATTTGAACGGCTGGAGTTTGGAAGAGACCGTCCGGTTTGCGATTGCGGCGGCATCGCTAAAGGTTACTCGTTCGGGGTTGGAAATGTTCCCCGTCTCTGAGATCAAGGGATTGGCTCGCATGGTGCGTATCGAGCGCATGGTCTACCGCGGCGACCGATTCCGTACCATTCGCAAGCTATTGACCCTGCCGCCGAACAGCCCCTTGATGAATAACCCGCTCGTGAAGGAAAGTCAGAAGCTGGCGCAGAAGATCCTGCCGAAGAAGAAAGTGGAACGCAGAAAGATCAAAAGATCGATGGTTGAATAATTACGCTCAAGCCGTCATTCTTCAATGAACTCAGGACAAGTCTTGGCGGCGAATCCTGCGCCGGGGACGGCGCAGGAGCGATCGAGACGTTGGTCGAATAATTTATTCATACAAGGATGTGAACCATGTCATTTGCTGCTTTGCTTACACAGGAACAGGTCGAGAGAATTCACGATGCCTCTTTAGAGATTCTTGAAGAGGTTGGGTTGAAGGTTCGCTACGAACCTGCACGCGAGTTGTTCAAGGCACATGGGTGCAGCGTGGAGGAAGAGCGCGTCAAATTCCCGCGTGCCGTCGTCGAAAAATATCGCAAGCTGGTTCCGCCGTCCTTTACCTTTCACGCGCGCGACCCGAAATTCGATAAGACGATCCCGCAGGATAGCCCGGTCATTGTCACAGCGAGTTCAGCGCCCGATATCATCGATCCAGCCACCGGCAAGGAAAGACGCGCCGAGTCCCGCGACATCGCGCAGATCGCGCACCTCATCAACGAATTGCCCGGTTACGACATCTTCTCCATTTCCACTCTGGCGGATGACGCGCCCGCGGATCAATTCACAATCTCGCGCCTGTATCCATCCATCAAGTATTGTCTTAAACCGATCCGTGTCACCACCACCAACATGAAGGACACGCTCAGCATCATGGAGTTGGCGTACATCGTGGCGGGCGGGGAGGAGGCGTACAAGGCGCATCCGTTTCTGACGCATCATTATTGCCCAATCGTGTCGCCGCTGACGATGGATAATCTCTCGACCGAGAACGTGATGTATTTTGCGAAACAAGGCTTGCCCGTTTACCCGACTATCGTGCCGAATGCGGGTCTCACGTCGCCCATGTCTATTGCTGGAACGCTGGCACAGGGCAATGCCGAATTTTTGGCTGGGCTGATGCTGATGCAAATGACGAAGGAAGGCACGCCGACCATTTACGCCACGCTTGGGACTGTGGCAGACATGCGTTCCGGCGCCTATACCTCCGGCGCGATTGAATGTGGTATGCTGCACATGGCGTTTGCGCAAATGGCTCGTTTCTACAATGTACCCGCAGGCGGTTATGTCGGTCTCACCAACTCCAAGATCAACGATGCGCAGGCTGGGTATGAGACGGGCATGTCTGGCATTGCCGGTCTGCTCGGCGGCATGGACATGTTCAACATCGGCGGCTTGATCGACGCGCTCAAAACCTTCGACTTTGCCAAAGCGGTCATCGACGATGAGATCGCGCAGATGATGAAACGCATGAAACGCGGTGTCAGCTTAAGCGATGATGATTTGGGCATCAACCTCATCAAGGAAATTGGTCCCGGCGGTTCGTTTATTACAGCAAAACATACTGTCGGTCGAATGAAGACCGAAGCGGTCATGACCAAGATCGCCGACCGGGATGCACGCACCATCTGGGAAAAGAAAGGTGCCACGGATACGCAAGCCAAGGCAATGAAGAAGGCCAAGGAAGTGATGACAAACAATATAGCCCCGCTCATTACGCCAGATGTGGATGAAAAGATCCGCGCCGCATTCCCGGGTTTGGTGCCGGGCGTGTTGGAGCCGATT
>JACPVC010000225.1 GCA_016191955.1 Chloroflexota bacterium | reverse complement strand
TACGAACTGAAACAGGTGCGGTTGACGATTTCGACAGCGGCGGCGAAAGATTCGGGGCTGCCGATAGTATCCAGCGTGGATTGCGCCACGCGCAGTTTTGCGCCGCTGCCAAGCAAAGCCAATGCCCGAACCCTTTGGGGATATTTCAGGGCAAGGGTCAGGGCGATGCCGCTGCCCATCGACAGCCCGGCAATGACCGCCGATTCGACGCGGACGTTTTCCATGAAGCCGACAATATCGTCTGCGTATTCTTCGATGGAACGCCTACCATCGCCTTCTGATTCACCGTGACCGGGCAGGTCGGGTGCGTACACGGTTTCACCTCTCAGCCGTCGCAGGTGTGGATGCCAGGATAAAAAACTGCCGCCCGCACCGTGAATGAGGATCAACGGCGGGCGGCTGAGGTCGATTTCTTTGGGCTGATAAAACGAATAGTGAATGCCCTGCGCGAACGGCATGGGTCATGCCTTTCTGCGGGCGTGATGCAGACGGTCGGCGGCTTCTTCGGTAAGCGGGATGTAGACCTGTACGTTCGTGCCCCTGCCCGGCTCTGACTCAATGTTGAGCAGACCGTTCACCAACTCGGCACGCTCGCGCAGGTTGACCATGCCAAGGCTGCTACTGGAGCGCTTGTCGTAATCTTGTGTAACGGTTTTGACGTCGAAGCCGGCGCCGTTGTCTTGTATTTCCAACAGCACGATGCCGGTTTCCACCTGGCGCATACGCACGGTGATGGCTTCAGCAGCGGCATGTTTGCGGGCATTGTTGATCGCTTCTTCGATGATATAGAAGATGACACCCTGTTTGCCCATTTCCAATTGTTGAGTAGAACGTTCCTCGATCTCGACCACCACGCGCTGGGAGAAGGTCTCCATCATCTTATCTGCCATGGATTGAATGGCAGCCGCCAGCCCCTGCGACTCAAGGATGAGTGGGCGCAGGGTAAAGAGCATGTGACGGATTTCCTTGGTGGTACGGTGCGCCAGTTCTTCCAATTTGACTAATTCATCATTGGCAGACTTGGGGTCTTTCGCCAGCATACGGCGGGAAATGTTCAAACGCATCGCCATTGCCGCCACCGATTGAGTCGGACCGTCGTGCAGGTCACGCGCCAGTTTTTTGCGCGCCTCTTCGTATACATCTGCGAGGCGTTCTTTTTCCTCCACAAGGTCTTGATACAGGCGTGCGTTCTGAATGGCGATCACCGCCTGACGACCAAGAATATCGAGCAGGTTGGTGCGTTCCGTGGTGAAGTAATCGGGTTCAGGGTGTGCAAACAAGAGGACGCCATACATGTTGAAACCGCTGCGCAGGGGGAAGGCATATCCGCTGGTGCAATTGCGAAGTGCCACCACCCGTCCAAGTTCCTGATCGTAGCCGACATCCTTGAACTTGACCGGTTCGCCTTCATCGAGCGCTTTCTTTAGAATGCCCTCGGAACCGTCGAAGGTAATGCGCATATCAGCGTTGGTGAAACGACGCGCCGAACCAATACGCAGTTTCCCGGCATTGAACAACATCACCGCGCCAACAAGCGGGTCGCTGGTCGTCTGTTCCGGCTCAAGGTTGGGGTTCAATGCTGACGCGCTCATATCGAGCACGGAGTCGAGCACGCGTCTGTAACTTAGTGTGGAAGAAAGGGTGGAGGTCAGTTCGTAAATGGCACGCATGCGTTCATTTTGGATCGCGCGTTTCTTTTCTTCAGCATCCACCCATAAGGCACGGTTCTGTCGCATGTGATCCATCAGTCTGCGCCCAAGGAAGCCAAACAAGATTCCCAACGCGCTCAAAATGCCCGCGATCACCATGGAAAGGGAAAGATTTTCTCCCCCTCGTGAGCCCGTATAGATAACAAACCCGGAGAACAAAACCGCAGTAATAAACGCCCCAACAAACTCAAAGTAGATCGAGCCGGTCAGGATCGGCAGCAGCCCCGCCCAAAAAGCCGGTCCGCGAATGCCGCCCTGAACCCAGAAAAAAGCGCCCGTCAGGATCAAGTCAACCAGGATGTTGAGTCGGCGGTGATACTGGGTGCGGATGTTCAAACCCGCTAAAGCTGTCATTCCCAGGTTCCAAACGATCAACAACCCCAGGGGCCAGGTGGAAACCGCATCCAAACTTTGCCCAAGACCAAGCGAAACGATAAGGCCCACCAGCATGATCCAGCGCAGCGAGATGGCAAACCAGTCTGCCATGTAGGGAGTTTCAAATCGTTTCATCATTGCCTGCCTATGATAACGAAAAAGCCGGGGTTCGACAACATCCCCGACGTTACAGTCCAATTACATCTACTATTCTTCGTAGCCCATACGTTCCAAATAAGGCTTTAGTTTTTTAAGCATAATAGCCTGTTGTTCACCTGAATAAGTATCGCGGAAACGACCGATCTTGCCTTTGTAAAAGTGGAGACCCTGCTGCTCGTCATTTACACCGGGACGATACTGCCCGATCACCGCGCGGACCTCGGGCTTGGCTGTGTCCAATTTGAGATAGTCCACCAGTCTGGTGGATTCAACTTCGTAGTTCGTGAGCAGGTCTTCATAGCGGGCGATGAGCACCTTCTTTTCGCCCATCCAACGTTCCCAAATATGTACGTATTCCATCATGAAATCCACGCTCTCTTCGAAATTGGAAAGGTGCGAAAAAGCGTTGGGACGCCCCTTGGCAAGCGCACGCTGACCGTAGTCGAACGCCGAGAGCATGGCATCGCGCGGGTCACGGTAAATGTAGGTAACGCGCAACACGCCCAAAGCAGACAACAACCGCGAAGCACCGCTCGGACCCGCATGAGCTTTGATGACGAAGGTCTTGCCCATCAACGCAGGGACGGTCACCATGCCCAAACGACGCGCCGAAAGCACGCCGATATTGCAATTCACTTCGGTGAGAACTTTTTGCAATTTATATTTTTCACGGATGTCACGCGCATCGGCACAGCCCGTAGTCTTCATAAGGTCGTGAATGAGGTTGTAGTGCCAGCCCGACCCGGCGCGCGGCATCCCGACAGAGAGAACGATCATGAAACTTCCTTGTTCAATTGATATGTAGCAAGCCCCACCAGAATCCCCGGCACGATCCAGATGTTCGGGGTGGTAAGCGAATCCTGGGTGAAATTATACAGGGCGATAGCCACCCACGCAAATACACCCGCCACCGCCGCAAAGCGCGCCCAAGCCTCCCCACGTTTGAGCAGGGAAAGCATCTCGCCCAACACATTGAACAGAAAAGCAATGAAGAGGATGAAACCAATTAACCCGGTCTCGGCAAGCAAACGCACATAAAAATTCTTCGGATTCGGATACAGCTCATTTGTCGGAGTCAACTGCTTGGCAATTTCTGGGACGGTGGTTAATGCCCAATCAGGCAGATTCTGATAGATGTAAAACCCGCTTCCTCCCAAGCCGACGCCTGTCAGCGGGTATTCTGAAAACGTTCCCAACGCCCCAACCGAGTACGCTCCGCGCGCGCCAGCGTTGATATCCACAATGTATTCTCGCAAGCTCTCGGCGTTGGTCTCCCACAGACGGCGGAAGTAATTCTTTTGGCTTAGGAAAATAAATGTACCTGCAATGATGCTAATGAATGCAACGATGATCGAAAGACGAAAGATAAAAGATGCGAAACGCCGTTCTCGAAAGCCGCTGAAGAACCAAGTCCACATGCCGCGCAAAATATCACGCCCGAAGAGCAGCAACATCAAGCCGGATGTGCCGAGGACGATGAGCAGTCCGCCGCGGGAGTAGGTGGCTAAAAGCACCAGTGTAGATAATGCCAGCAACACAGGCTCCAGCCACGATAGGCGTGTGACGCGGTACTTCGTCAAGACAGCCGCAAAGAGAAACGGAAAGAACGTCGTCGCGAGTTGACCCGCGAGCCATGCCGGTTCATATGCCAAGCCGGAGATGCGGTTCGTGCGCACAAGTTCGCGCATCGAAAAGGCAAGCTGCCAATGTGTGACCATTTCTTTTTCGAGTAAGCCCGTGTAAAACGTGACGGCTTGCAGTCCGCTCCATGCGAGGTCGAGACACAAGCCTGCAAAAATCCATTTGACGGTGAAGCGTAGATCGGCTTCGTCCTTGTTCATCCATACCGCAGCGATGAAGAATGCGATGCCGATGAAGAGCGTGACCAATGCGCGAATGGCACGACCATCGTAGGTTTGTCCACGCAGGGGGATAGGGTTGATAAGTGAGCCAATTGCTGCAGAGAAAAATGCAAACAGCACGAAAGCTCCCAAGGCAACAAACGCGCCCGCCCATGTAAGGTTGATCTTTTTGCGCCAGGCTTGAATAAGCAATAGTGGAAGCAATACCGCAAGCGGATACAATGCCAGCGGGCGGACGAGCGCCCCCTCACCCAAACCAGGGAACCAACGGAAGCTGGTGACAGGCAGGGTGAGCATGGCAAGCGCCCAAAACAGGCGAGGGAGAGTTTTGAGAGAGAGGGAGTTTTTCATTTAAATTCAGAGTTCAATGTAAACTTGCGCTTCAACTTCGCTTCTTTCCAAACATACTGCCGTCCTGAGCGGAGGGCTGAGCGCTCGTAACGAAGCCCGCAGTCGAAGGACGCTCCGCTCAGCGCGGCTGTATTATTTTGGTTTGATAAAAAGAGAAACAAACACGGCAAGTAAAACGAATCCGCTTGCTCCTGCGAGTAGATAATCGCTCAGTGGAAGACTGCGTTCCTTCGGTAGGTCGACAGATTGGGTCACTTCGAGTTTGATGAATTCATTCAGGTTCCCCGCTTCGATCTCAGCCTGAGTTTTTTCTGCAAATGCATTTGCCCAAGCGGAAGCAAGTTCTTCGGCTTTTTGCGGGTCTTCATCATCCGCATAAAAATGCCAGCCTGCTTCGGCAGGTTGGGAGAGAGTCAACTTCCCTGCACGAAGTTCTTCGATGGGAGTATTTAACTTCTTCAGAACATCATCCGACCAGGCAAGTTCCACTAGCTTACGCGACTCGCGTTCGAGGTAATAAAAATCTTGTCGGTCGGTGTTGTTTGGGAAGGCTTCTTCAAAGTTGAAGTCCACGTTGACGGTGGCATTAGCGCGGTACGGCGGCGGAACGATGTAATAGAAAGCCGCACCAATGGCAAAACCAATGAGGGCGCTTAGCACCCAGAAGCGCCATGCCTTGAGCAGGCGGATGAGATCGTCGGGGGAGGGGGAGGAAAGTATGAAGTTCATAGGATGTTTGAGAAAAGGTAATTGGAGATTAGGGATTGGTCATGGACAATCTCTAATCTCCATTCTCTAATCTCTACTCACTTTGTTTGATCCGCCACTTCCACAGCGGACCGATGATCTTTCTTAGATAGTATTTTGCCACAATCGGCGAAAAGAACGAACCACCATCGCGGTAGTGAACGCGCAACATTTCCTTCCAGCCGCGCTCGTCGTTGACGTTGGTCTTGCTGGAAGTGTGAATCCGAAAATTTGCCCAGGTCTTGCCGGGCAGGTATTGTATCGGCGCATGTTTGGCGATGCGTACCCATAGGTCGTAGTCCATTGCAAAATAAAAAGATGGGTCGAGTGGACCAAGCTCCTTCCAATACTTTGCGCGGAAGAACATCGTCTGCTGTGGGATGTGGACATAGCCACTGCGCAGTTTTTCGTAATCGGTTTGGCGTGAGGCGAATTTGCCGATGACCTTTCCGGTTTCGTCGATGAAGTTGCAATCGGCATAGACCAGAGCTACTTCGGGATTTGCAATGAGGAAGTTGACCGCATCCGCAACGGCGTTGGGATTGGCGTAAGTATCGTCCGAATTAATCCATGCGAGGATATCGCCTTGGGCTTTGGCAAATCCTTTGTTGATCGCATCGGTCTGACCTTTGTCCTGTTCGCTGACCCAAAAAGAAACCGAATGATTGAACTGTCCCCCGCCGCCGAGGATGGCGGCTTGAGCGGGGCTAGTAACATACTTTTTGATAACATCCACGCTGCCATCGGTCGAGCCGCCGTCGATGATGATGTATTCGATGTGCGGGTAAGACTGCCCCAGCACGGATTGAATCGTCGCTTCGAGGAAGTCCGCTTGGTTGAAAGATGGGGTGACGATGGAGACGAGTGGGAGGGCTGTTGGTTTCATAAATACACTCGCTCGTTTGGAGGCTAAGCCCCCAAACGAGCGAACGGGGGTTACTTCCATTCTTCATCCGAGTAGAAGGATTCAGAAACACCTTCGGTGATTTTTCGGATGCGAGCGACTTCTTCGGGAGAGAGTATCTTCTTCCAGTTATCGAGGTTGGCGCGGCTGTCGAGTTTGACGGAATGGGTCTTGTTCTTCGCCAGTTTTGCCGGGTTCTCAGAATTGCTGGAGTTCTGGATGATGTCTTTGACGCGTTCTGTAAAGCCCAACCCTAATGCTTGATATAAGGCTTGATAACCGCCGATGGGGCCGCGGGAAAGGTCTTCGTGACGCACAATGTTGAATTGGGGGTATCCGGCCCGGGTCCCGTGAACGAAGCGATAGATTATTTTCCACAACAACGCCGCCTGCCCGACGATGTCACCCTTGGGCATGGATTCCATCGCAGCGCGGTCGCCTTCGAGGTGGTCGCGCATGAAGAGCGGTTGATTGAGGAAGTTGTTGAAGTCGAAATTCCAACCGAGGCGTTTGAGACTGCCGACAAAGCCGCCGGGATGACGGGTAGTGATAACCACTTTGCAGTTCAATTGTTTTGCAAACCAGGGTGTAGAAAAAACCGCGAACGGGTCTTTGATAAGCACGCGTTGACCATGCATGCTCCCATTGAAGAATGTGTGAAAATCGCGCCCCATCCGCAGGAAGTCTTTGAACGAGCGCAAGGAAAGGACCTCACGCACCGTGTGATATTGAAAGTTCAACAACTCATTGAAGGCTGTGAGATACCCTGCGCCGTTCTCGTCTGTGATGTAGGTGTACCAATATTTGACAGGTGTGCGATAGACCCCAGGGCGATGCAGAACGTTAAGTGGTTCGCTGATGTAGGCGGTGTCTGCATCAGCGGAGAGCATTTTGCCAACCCAGGTGGTACCGCTGCGATGCGAGCCGGTGACGAGGATAGGGGTTAGGTCACTCACTTAATACCTCCATGAGGTTCTTCGTGGAAAAAGACTGGATGGATGAAACATGATAGAAATTCGCCGCACAGGCATTGATCCAATGCTTGGGGTTGGAGTCAAGTTCCTTGACGCCGTAGACGCCGCCAAAGCCGGGGACGAAAAGCTCGGTCTCCCCTTGCGCAATGTGACGATGAATAAATTCATCGCGCAGGTCCAAAAGCTTGGCGCGTTCGCGATATTCAGGGACGTTGGTCTTAACGAGGTTGAGCGCCGTGCGCAAGGGATATGCCACCGAGATCACGGCAAAAAGAACCAATGCAACCCACACCCCAATTGTACGGTTGAATTTGAATTCCGGTAGATATAAACCCAGCCAAATACCTTCCAGAATCAGGGTTACGATCATCAGTGTGCGAGCGAGAAAGCGCATCCGCTCGACTGGGAATCCCTGCCCAAAAACGCTGGGAGAAAAACCGGCGGCGATCAAAAGCCAGAGAAAGAATGGCAGAGCGACCATCCAGACAGGGAGGCGGCGATTTTCGGTGATTGTAATTCCGCCCGATTGCTTCAGCGCCCAAACCAGGAGGAAAGGAATTAAAAAGGAAATCAGAGTAGGCAAAGGCAGGCTAAGAAAGGAATCACGCATGAACAGAAGCGCGTACTTGAATGAGTTGAACAAGATCAACACCACATCCGGCGTTTTTTCGCGCGCCACATTCGTAACTGCCGGGGAGAACAACAGGGTGAGAAAGCCGGTGAAGACGCCTGCGAAAGTGAAGCCGGTCAACGTAAGGAGACGATTACGGACAGATGATCTATTCCACATCCATACAGCGAACAGAAGCAGGGAGAAGACAGTAACCAAGGTCGCGGCGGGTGGCTCGGAGAAACCTGCCAACACGAATGATGCCACCAAAATAAATCCGTACACAAATGGGGAGACTGATTCATCAGATGCACGCCGGGCTTGCCGCACTAAAAACGCAAAAAGCAAAGAAGCAAATACCAGCGGCGCAAAATGCGTCATCATCGACGAACGCCAGTACATGGTTTGGAAGAGGTTGGGAGCCTGCAAAAAACTCATGAAGGCGATGGTGCTGCCAAGAAATACGTCCATGAGCCGAGTCCATTCCACGGCGGCAAATTTACGAATTTCATGAACGAGCCAACTCAAGCCAATCGTCCATAATACGATCATCAAAACGATAGTGATCGGGATGCTGTTTGGTCTCAGTATTTCGCTGAAGCCGACGAACAAAATATTGGAATAGCGGTTTGCCGAACGGAACGAGCCGTCGGAATAGCGATTGAAGGCAGCTTGAAACGGAGAGACTGTGGTCACACGCACGGCTTCGCAGTAATCGTCTGCGATGTAGCGCGAGAAGGAACCTAAATAGGCATACACGCCCACTGCAACCAACATGACAAGAACAGCTACTAACAGAACGGCGCGAAGGACCGGTTTGATTTTTTCGTTACGCAATTGCATTTATAAAATCCATTATTTCAATTGATAGATGACGTACCCATCCCCTTCGGCAAAAACGGGATATGTCTTTAGTTTTGCCTTGAGGAAGGGTTGAAGGTCGAGGTCTTTGAAGTCGGTCACGAGGAACAATTCTTTCTTCCCGGTAAGTTCGCCCCATTGTTCTTCAAAATCCTTTTCGGCGCTGCCGCGCTCCTTGCCGTATAACAAGTCGCCATAAGAGGGCCAGGAGGTGAGGTTCTGCCAGCCCCAATATGCCATGCGCGCGCCGTAATCCTGCGTGAGACCTGCGAGATTATAACCGTCGGTCAGGGTGTGAATTTCTGCCCACATCGCGGCTTGCGGACGATAGTCCACGGCGTTGAGTTGGTTACGGGTATTCCAGAGAGAAGCAGAGACGCCAAAAAACAGAAGGGAAAAGGTAAAGAAACGCAACAGAGTTGTTGAAGTGAGTTGCGCGAGTTTGGCAAACAGAAAATCCGCAAGCGGCGCAATCGAAAGCGCGAGGATGGGAAACAACGGCAGGGAGTAATAGTCGTGGGTGGAAATGTGGAAGTTAAAATAAAAGCCAAAGAGGGCGTACCCTGCCCAAAGTCCAAGTAAGAGGCGACGTTTTTTCTCGTCATAAAAAAATAAACCGAGCAGGGCAAACATCAAAACCATTCCACCCGCAACAAGGTTGAGCATGTTCAGCCAGCCAAGATAATAAGACGGGCTCAAAAATAGCGAGGGAATGAAACGTCCGCTGAATTGCTGGCCGAGATAGCCTGCGATGAAGATGCCATAAATGAGATAGCCCGCGCCGGGAAGAACGCCCAACAGCGCCATGACATACACCTGCGGATTCTTCACCGCCTCTTTCATGGACCTGGTGCTGAGTGCCGCTCCCAAGCCTCCGCCAACGACGAAGAAGGCAGCTGGGAATTTGATGAAGATGGCAAGCCCGCCGAAGAGACCGGCGAGGATGGCGAATGTCCACGAGCTTTTTGAACCGCGAAGCTCGCCAAGAGCGCTAAGGTTTTCTTTGTTTTTCTTAGCGTCCTCCGCGGTCTTGGCGGTTAATGAATTTGACCATTCCCAGACCGCCCACAAGAACATAACAATGAACATCGTCATGAGCGGATCGGGTTGGAAGCTGCGGCTGGCGATGACGGCATAGGGCAGGAAAAGATACACAGCGGTCGCGGCGATGGCTCCATCGTCTGAAGTGAGACGACGCGCAAGCAGATAAATAAATATCGCGCCGATGATCCAAAACGTGGACGAGTACACGCGCGCCACCCAAACCTGCTCGCCCGTAAAGCGATACGTCCATGCGACGATGCTCTCGAAGAACTCCGGCTCGACTGAGGCGCGATATTTCCATTGTTGGATGGCATAACTACGCTCTTCCGATGAGACGTCGGTGCGGGTTTCGTAATACATGCCGCGCGCCTTAATCATCGAAAGCAATTGACGGGTGGAATGAAAATCGAGCGGCAGGTCGGTAAGGTCATATAGTCGAATCGCGATGCCGAGGGCAAAGATGACAACGAGTGCAAACGTCCGCGCGGTTTTGGTGGAGAAAAAGGATGTTGTTTCGTTCATGAGGCAGGGTAATTGTATCGTAGATTTATGAGGGGAAATTTGGAGAGACCTATGTAACTCAAGCTGATACCTTTATTTCTTGAACCACTCTCAGTCGAGATTCTTAACGCCAAGACGCCAAGATTCAATGCTTCTTCTGCTACTAAGAAACTAACTGGAGGCGGCCTCTAAGCGAAAGCCCAAAGTGGCGGCCCTGCGCTGCAAAGAACGAACAACCTTGTCACGATGCTCTTTTTCATAATAATCAGCAGCCAAAGGACGATAGGCTTGGCGACGTT
>JACPVC010000224.1 GCA_016191955.1 Chloroflexota bacterium | reverse complement strand
GTTCCGCGCACGCTGCTGATGCGTTCGCGCATCGAGCGGAACCCCAAGCCGGTTGCCTTCTGATTGACATTAAAACCGCATCCGTCGTCTGCCATGGTCACCTGGAGCAGGTCGGGATTATAAACCAGCGAAACGTCCACCCGTTTGGCGCGGCTGTGACGTGAGACATTTGCCAGCGCCTCTTGAATGACGCGATAGACTGCCTGCTCCATTTCAAGCGGAAGCTCCCGCTCGTGCTGGATCGTGAGATTGATGATGGCGTCGTTCCTGTTTTCCCATTCGAAGATGTATTCCCGCAGAACGGTTGGCAGTCCCTTTTCTTGCAGGGCAATCGGGTAGATTTCTTGAATCAGGAAGTTCAACTCCTGGATGACTTCGTAAACTAACGTCTCCGCTTCGCTCAAGTGCGGGGCAGCTCCCAGTGGGACGGGTCCCCCCGCGACAGCCTTTGCCATGCCGTTCACGGTTCCCAACTGCGCGAGGGCGGCGAAGGCTTTTTGTTTGGCAGAGTCGTGCAGGTCACGGGCGAGGCGGTTTCTTTCCTCCATGACTGCCAGGTCGCGGGTCTGCTCGAACAGTTCCATGTTTGCGATTGCCATCGAAGCACGGTTGACCAAGGCAGTGAAGAGACGGATCGAATCTTTGGTGAGCGCATTCGGGCGGGTATATGCCACGTTGAAGATTGCCATCACTTTTTCATCCACTACAATCGGGAAGTGGGCGAAGGATTTAATGCCTTCGCTTTCGATGGCTTTCCGAACGTCTTCCCGCAGTTCAAAGAGACTATCATCCGAAGCCACCATGGGGTGACCGGTCTTCATGGCGATGCCGATCAAACCTTCGTCACGTTCGAAACGCATCACAGACAGGGTCTCTGGTTTGAATCCCTGACTGATGCGCGGGATGATCCTGTGTTTTTCTTCACTCCATGTAAGCACCATGCTGCGATCTGCCTTTAGGATGGAAATGGAGACATCCACAAGCGTTTGGAAGATCTGGTTGAGGGTAATGCTACGCAGGATCTTTTCATCCGCCTGATACAACGCCTCGATCTCGCCGGTGCGTTTTTCCAGGTCGACGGTGCGCAGTTTTACCAGCCTTTCCAGTTCCCGGTTGCGGTTCTCAACGCTTTTCACGCGCCAGCGTAAGCCGCCTGCCACGCTGAACATGAAGGCGACGATCATAAAGCCACGGAACCACCAGGTCTCCCAGAGCGGCGGCACGACAATGACTTGAATGGTTGCCCCTTGTTCGTTCCAAACGCCGTCGTTGTTCGAGCCGCGTAGCCGCAGGGTGTACGTCCCGCCGGGCAGGTTTGTGTAACGCCCGTTCTTTTGTTTTTCGGTGTTGATCCAGTCGGTGTCGAAGCCTTCCAACTTATAGGAATAGCGGTTGTTCAGCGGCTGTTCGTATGCAAACGCTGCGAATTCAAATTCAAAGGAATCCTGGGGCCAGGTGAGAGTGATCGTATCGAGATATTCGGTGGTGCGTTCCTGGTTCTTGTTCAACGGAAGCCCGTCCAGGGTAATGGAGGTGAGGGCAACCTTGGGGGTGTATTGGTTGTCCGTGATCTCCTGCGGCACGAAGACGTTCAGCCCGTTTATGCCGCCGAAGTACATGGTGCCGTCACGGTCTTTTGCGTAGGAATTCTGGTTGAACTCATTGCTTTGCAGACCGTCGCTCGCGGTGAAGATGCGGAAGGTCTGATTGGCAGTGTCGAAGCGCGCCAGCCCGAAGTTGGTGCTCAACCAAAGTTTGCCAGACTCATCCTCCAGGATGCCGTAGACCACATTGTTGGATAAACCTTCCTGTTCGGTGAAGTGGGTGAAGCTTTTGGTTTCGGGGTTGAAGCGGCTCAATCCACCGCCGTGGGTTCCGACCCAGAGTGTGCCTTTGCTGTCCTGGTAGATACACAGCACGGTGTTGCTCCCCAACGTGGAGCTTTTGGCAGAGTCATGACGGAAGTAGGTAACTTCTTCAGTTTCCGGGTTGAGACGATATAAACCGTCGTCGTAGGTGCCGATCCACAGGTAGCCGTCTTTATCCTCCAGCAGGGTATTGATACGGATCTCATCGAACCCTATGCCGTACTTTGAAAAAGTTTCGGCTTTCTTGTCGAAGAGATACAGCCCGCGGTTCGAACCGACCCAGAAGTTTTTATGCGAATCTTCGAGAATGGCAAACACGGAAAAGCGCGAGTCGTCGTTGTTGAGTTCCTCATCTTCCGGTAGGAAGTGGGTAAAGGTTTTTAAGCCGCGGTTATAGCGATCCAACGCGCTGCCTGTGCCTACCCAAAGAGCGCCGCTCTTATCCATGAACAGCGAGATGATGCCGTTATTGCTGATGCTGTTCGGGTCGTTCGGGTCATGGATGAAGCGTGTGAACGTTTCGGTAAAGGGGTCGAAGAGATTCAGCCCGTTATCGAGTGTGCCGACCCAAACGCGCCTAAATTCGGCGGGCTGAATGGCAAAGACAAAATTACTGCTCAAACTTGTTGGGTCATCGGGGTTGCTGCGAAAATAAGCGTAGCGGTCTTGCTGGCGGTTGTATTTGTTCAACCCGCCGCCATAGGTGCCGAGCCATAAGACGCCGCTGTCATCTTCGTAGATGTACATCACTTCGTTATTGCTCAAACTGTTGGGCACGTTCGGCTGGTATTGGTGATGAATGAACCTGCCCTCCTGTGGAGAGTAGCGGTCCAGACCCATATTGGTGCCTATCCACAGGCTGCCGAAGCGGTCGGTGAAGAGCGAGTAGACGACGTTCCCGGCAAGGCTGTACGGATCGTCTTTTGATTTTCTAAAGCGGGTGAAATTGTTTTCTTCCGGGTTGTAAAGATTCAACCCATTGCCTGTGCCGATCCATATCTGTCCTTCATGATCCTCGGTGATCGAGAGAATGCGGTTATGGCTTAGGCTGTAGAAATTGTATTCATTGTTTTTGAACGATCTGAAACTCCGTTTCACTTCATCGTAAACGCCCAAACCTGCGTTGGACGTTCCGATCCATAGCTTTCCGGCTGAGTCTTTGAACAATACCGAAATCGATTTGCTCTCGGTCTTCAATTTGGTATTGGCGGCGGAGTAATGGACGAATTGGTAGTTATCGAAATCGAGGAAGTCAATACCATTGTTCGTGCCGATCCACAACCCATTTTCATCTACAAAAAGCGTAGTGATCTGATTGCTGATAATACTTTGAGAATTCTTCTCATTGTGAGTGTATTGAGAGAACTTCCCAGAGACCGGGTCGTAGCGATTCAAACCTCCCATGCGGGTGGCGATCCATAACTTTCCATCTTTATCTTCCACAATATCCGTAATGGAGCGGTCGCTCAAACTGAAGGGGTCGCTGGTATCGGGCTTGAAGACTTTGAAGTTATAGCCATCGTAACGATTCAAGCCGTCATCCGTGCCGACCCACAGGAAGCCTTTCCGATCTTGCAGGATGACATTCACCACACTTTGCGAGAGTCCTTCTTCGAGGCTGATCTGCTCGAAGCGGATGTTCTTGCCATACGGGATGGAAGGGATTGTCGCGGCAGAGGCAGGTATCGGGTCCGCTGGTGAAGCGCTGGGGGGTGCATCCGGTATGGCGACAGGATTCATCGTCCCGCAGGATTCCAAAACAAACAGGAGGAGGATATGCCATAGGAACGAAGTTTTACGCATGCTGGGAACTATTATAAGCAATTTATCTCCCGGACTTGAGAGACGGCTCCTTCCACGGGAGGTCTGTTGCCCCCTCCCTGAGGGTGGTTTTTCGCTGTGAGTTGGGTTGGAGCTGCCTTCCGCTGTGATTGAACAAGAACCATTCAATTGTGGGAGTAAATCCGATTGTTTGGACGCATGACAGTTGCGACTCTAATCTGTAATATAAGGCGCATGCGGAATTGTTCTCCTCCAAGAAGAACCGCATTCCTTCTGAAGGCGGAGTGTCAGTTAGCGGACTGGCTTTCCGCCTTCTGTTTCCCCAGATCAACAGGAGGTGCATGCTGACCTATTCCGTATGTTGTTCGCCTTGCCCCCAAATTCCATTAAGGAGAAAAGAGAATGAAAATGAAAAAAGCATTTAGTGCCCTCAGCCTGCTTGTCATCCTTGGCATGCTGCTCGTCGCCTGTGCGCCCGCCGCCACGGATGCCCCAGTTGAGGACCAGCCGGTGATGACGGACGAACCCACCGCCACGGACGCGCCCGCCGCCGAAGACGATGTGCCTGCCACAGAACGCCACGGTGGCTGGCTGGACGAGATCGATTTCTCGGTTGTTTCCTCCGACTCTGCGGTTTCGCAATTGCAGGCGGGAGCGATCGATTTCTATTCCTTCAACCTGTCTTCGAATACGTTGCAGGAAATCAAGGATGCGGGTCTTAACTACACCCAGTCCTACGGCGGGAATTACGGCGTCAGCCTCAACCCTGCTGCATTCGACGATGCGACTCGCTTGAACCCGTTTTCGAACCGCAAGATCCGAGAATCGCTGAACTGGTTGATCGACCGTAACTACGTCAACCAGGAGATTTACGGCGGCGGTTCGTTGCCGAAACTTCTGCCGATCACCACCCAGTTGGTGGAATATACCAATTTGGTGGATACCGCCCGCGCGCTCGAAACCAAATACGCCTTCGACCTTGAAAAAGCCCGCGCTCAGATCGCAACCGAAATGGAAGCCATGGGTGCCACCCTCGGTGACGACGGCAAGTGGCAGTTCAACGGCGAGCCTGTTGTGCTGACCTTCCTCATCCGTTCTGATGGTGACGGCACTCGCAAGCCGATGGGTGATTATGTTTCCAACCAGTTGGAAGAAGTGGGCTTCACTGTAGATCGCCAATACAAGACTGCTTCAGAAGCCTTCCCGATCTGGCTCGGTTCGGTTGCATCCGAAGGTCAGTGGCATCTATACACCGCCGGTTACCTGCCTTCGGGTCTCACCCGCGATGAAAAAGCGAACATCCAGCAATATTACCTGCCCACCAGTGTGCAGGCGAGCGATCCCTTCATCTCCAATGTGGCTGACCCTGAACTTCAACAGCTTGGCGACGACCTTGCACAGGGTAACTTTGCCAACAAGGAAGAACGCGATGCCATGCTGGCACGCGCGTTGGAACTCTCTCTCGAAGATTCGCTCTTCGTGTGGGTGGTAGACCAGCTTGTGTACGCACCGTATAACAGCAATGTCTCCGTCACCTACGACCTTGCGGCTGGATATGAAGCTGCCTTCATGGGCAACTACAACCTACGCTTCGTAGACCAGGAAGGCGGCACGATGAAGGTCGGCACCAACGACCTCTTCACCCAGCCGTGGAATACCATTGCCGGCAGCAACTGGGTTTGGGACTCCAACATCATGCGTGCCACCAGTCAGGGTGCGACCGGCGCAAGCAGTTCCACTGCCGGTATGATGGGCGATCCCTATACGGGTCTTGGTTGGCCCCATCGTTTTGAAAGCGCCTCCCTTGAATATGTAGCTGGTTTGCCGATTACCGATAACAACCTTGGCTGGTTGGATGTTCAAGAAGTGCCTGAGGTTCCCGTCCCTGAAGATGCATGGGTCGACTGGGACGCGACCACCCAGACCTTCATCACCGCTGCTCAGAAATTCCCCGATGGCACCACCGCCAAGACCAAGAGCACGGTTGTCTATCCTGCCGATCTGTACGAAACCGTCAAGTGGCACGATGGCAGCCCGATCTCTGCGGCAGACTTCGTGATGGCATTTGCCATCTTCCTGGACCGCGGCAAGCCCGAAAGCGCCATCTATGATGAAGCCGGTGCTCTCTCAGTGGATGCCTTCCTGCCTTCCTTCAAGGGCTGGCGCATCACTTCCACCGAGCCGCTGACCATCGAATACTACTCCGACACGTATGCAGCCGACGCTGAGTTGAATGTCGCTCCGTTGTGGCCCGCTTCTCCCACCGGTCTTTCGGGCGAGAATAGCTGGCAGGTACTGGCGATCTCCAACCTTGCTGAAGCCGCCGGTGAATTGGCATACTCTTCCGATAAAGCCGATGCGCTGACCATCGAGCAGATAAGCTGGGTGGGCGGTCCGAGCCTTGAGATCTTGAAGAAGTATCTCGACCAGGCTCAGGCAGAAAGCTACATTCCTTACGAAGCCACGCTTAGTCAATACCTGACCCCCGAAGAAGTTGCCTCGCGCTATGAGAACTTCTCCAAGTGGTATGCCGATCACGGTCACTTCTGGATCGGTACGGGCCCGTATTATCTCGATCAGGTCTTCACCACCGAGAAGTCTTTGGTGCTCAAGAACAATGAAGAGTTCCCCGATCTTGCCAACCGTTGGTCTTCCTTCAGCGATCCGCAACGCGCCCGTGTCATTCTCGATGGACCCGGACAGGTCACATCTGGTCAGGAAGCAGCCTTCGATGTAACCGTCAACTTTGGCGATGAAGCCTACCCCACTGCCGATATCAAGCAGGTCAAATACATCCTGTATGGCAGCCTTGGTGATGTCCTTGCTGTCGGCGACGCCGAGGCTGTGGGTGAGGGACAGTTCCAGGTCACGTTGGATGCGGACGCCACATCCAAACTCGAGACTGGTTCTGCCAAACTCGAAGTGGCGGTTGTGCCGATCCCGGTTGCCATCCCTGCCTTCACTTCGTTCGAGTTCGTGGTTGTCAAGTAAGTCCGTTTTGTAATTCGATCATTCAGGGTGGGGCGGAAGCGCCTCCCCCTGAATCTCATGCGAGGTTATTATGTCTGTTATTGCACCCGCCTCTTCTGAACAGGTCACTGCCAAAAAGAAGACCGCCCTTCATTCATTTGCGCGGATGATGCGTTATCTTGCCATGCGCGTGTTGACGCTGTTCTCCACGGTTGTGATTGGCGTGTATCTTACGATTCTGATCGCCAACATGGGCGGGTATGTGGATCAGATCATCCGGGGTGAGATCCGCGACTCGATCACGCAGTCGGTTGCGAACAACCCCACAATGCGGAACATGGACCCGGAAACCCGCAGGAAATTGATCGAGGAACAAATTGCCCTTGAAGAAAAACGGCGCGGGTTGGATACGCCCATTGCCGTGCGCAACTTCCGGCATCTTACCAACGCCCTCCAACTCGATCTGGGGCGTGCCATCAACATGACCAGCGACAGCGGCTCGAAACAGGTACGGCTCATTCTGCTCGAACGCCTGCCCGCCACGCTTTTATTGATGGGTACTTCGCAATTATTCCTTTTCTTTTCGAGCCTCTACATTGCGCTCAACCTCTCGCGGAACTACGGCAACTTTTGGGATAAGCTCGTGATTGCCCTGTCTCCAACTTCGGCGATCCCATCCTGGTTTTATGGCATCTTTTTGATTTTGATCTTTGCGGCAGGGGTCAAGGTCCTGCCGTTTGGCGGCATGGTCGATTCGCCGCCGCCTTTGAATCCGTTCGATTACGCCGTCAGCGTGTTGAAACATCTCATCCTGCCGGGCGGCGCGTTGATTATCAGTTCGTTCTTCCTGAGTGTTTACAACTATCGCACCTTCTTCCTCATTTATTCCAGCGAAGATTATGTGGATATGGCGCGCGCCAAAGGGTTGCACGCCAAGGATATCGAGCGCCGTTACATCCTGCGCCCGACCCTGCCCAACATTATTACCAACTTTTCGCTGCTCATCATCACCTTGTGGACGGGCGCATTATTCACAGAGACGGTCTTCCTGTGGCCCGGTCTTGGCAGGACGCTATATCACGCCATCGGTTTATACGATACGCCCATCATCGTCGGCTCCACGATCATTTACGCCTATCTGCTCGCCATGACGGTCTTCCTGCTCGATTTTGTTTACGCAGCCGTAGACCCCAGAGTGCGTGTCGGGAATTGATGCCATGAATAATTTTGCTGCATCCTTCAAAAAACTATTGCAATATCCCTCCGCGATGGCGGGAATCTTCGTCATCCTTGTGATGGTGGCGGTTTCGATCTATACCATGATTACCATCCCTTATCCCGAAGCGATCCGTTTGTGGCGCGGCGGCGAGGAGGTTTGGTATCAGAATCCGAAGTTCGCGCCCCCAGCATGGTTCAATTTCTTTTCGAGAAAAAAATATTCCGAGTCCTTTGCGGTAAGCACTGCCGAGGGCGGGATCGAAAAAACAGCCGTGCCCGGCAACGATGGCGTGACCACCTACACCATGACGTATGAGTTCGATTTCAATTACGACGTCTACCCGCAGGACATGATCTTGTATTTCAATTCGGCATTCAAAGCGAAGCAGCCTTTCATGGCGGTCGAATGGATCACACCGGATGGACGCACGATCCGGGTCTCGAACTTCGCCATTGGGAATCAATACACCTACCGCTTCTCTCAAGACGATAAACTGGCTGCCAAACTGCGGGCGGAGGAGCCCATCCTAGCCTTGTTCTCCGACCCGCAGACCGGCGGGATCGTGAAGGGAACCTACAAGCTGGTGGTGACCGGTACAACCTTCGAACCCGAATCGAACGTGGATGTGGAATTCGTTTTACATGGACAAGTCTACGGTCTCGCCGGAACCGACCATGCCCGCCGCGACCTGACCCTTCCGCTTTTGTGGGGCGCTCCTGTGGCGCTGGCATTTGGCTTGATAGCTGCCATTGGCACGTCAATCTTGACGATGGTCATCGCTGCCGTTGGAACCTGGTACGGCGGCTGGATCGATCAACTGGTGCAGCGCATTACCGAGGTCAACCTCGTGCTGCCTTTCTTTGCGCTCATGATTATGATCGGGACGTTCTACTCGCGCAGCATCTGGGTCATTATCAGCGCGACCATCCTGCTGAATATTTTCACCGGCGCGATTCTGGGATACCGGGCTGTCTTCTTACAGGTCAAAGAGGCGATGTATATCGAGGCGGCGAAAGCCTACGGCGCAAGCAACTGGCGCATCATCTTCCGCTATCTCATCCCGCGCATGATTCCGCTTCTCATCCCTGGTTTGGTGCAGGCAGTACCCGCCTTCGTTTTCCTTGAAGCTTCACTTGCTGTGATCGGTTTGGGAGACCCCGTCTTGCCGACCTGGGGCAAGATCATTCAGGATGCCCAGGCGAACGGCGCGCTTTATAAAGGGTATTACTACTGGGTCTTGGAACCGGCTGTTTTGCTGGTCATCACCGGGCTTGCCTTTGCCTTCCTCGGTTTTGTGCTTGATCGCATCTTCAACCCGCGCCTGCGCGATGTGTAACCATGATGAACGCGACGCAATTACTTGAAGTAAAAAATCTCAAGTTGCATTTCCGCACTCAAAAGGGAGTGGTGCAGGCCGTGGACGGCGTGGATTTGGACCTTGATTTTCATCGCGCGGTGGTGATTCTCGGCGAATCGGGCTGCGGTAAGACCTCGCTCTCCAAAGCCATGCTGCGACTCCTTCCACGCAATGTGGCGGCATACAGCGGCGAACTGCTCTTGAAAGGCAGGGACGTGATGCCTTTCACCGACGAGGAATATCGCCAGAACGTGCGCTGGGTGAGCATGTCGCTTGTGCCGCAAGCCGCCATGAACGCCTTGAACCCGGTCATCTCTGTGGGGGAGCAGGTTTCTGAGCCAGCCATGCTGCACCTCGGCTTGAGCAAGGCAGAGGCGCTTGGTGTTGCGTACAAAATGTTCCAACATGTGGGCATTCCCGCCGACTTCATCAACCGCTATCCCTTCGAGTTGAGCGGCGGGATGCGTCAACGTGTGGCGCTGGCAATGGCGTTGGTCACATCGCCGAGCCTCATCATCCTTGACGAGCCCACCTCCGCGCTGGATCTACTTACGCAGGCAAACATCATGAATGTGCTCAAACGTATCAAGCTGGAGCTGGGCACATCGTACATCCTCATCACACATGACATTGCCACTTCTAGCGAGCTTGCCGATGAAGTCGCCATCATGTACGCTGGTCAGATCGTGGAGACGGGTGATGCGAAGGATTTCTTCCCCGCGCCGTTGCATCCCTATTCACAAATGCTGATGGCAAGCGTCCCACGCCTGCGCAGCGAATCAGACCCGATGTTTATCACGGGTCAGCCGCCCAGTTTGATGGACCCGCCGACAGGCTGCCGTTTTGCGGCGCGTTGTCCGTTCCGGTTCGAAAAGTGTGATGAAGAACCTCCCGTTTTTCAAAAGGGAAACCGTAAAGTTAAATGCTGGCTGCACCAATAAACCAAGGAGTTTCATTCATGCCGTCCCATGCGCTCTATGACGTGCTTTATTCGTTCAAGGACATTCACAAGGTTGTCCTTGAATTTGCAGAAGAACTCGATGAAGAACAATTGAACTGGCGACCACGCGGATACAGCACTTCCATCGGATTCCATCTCTGGCATCTCGCGCGCGAGTCTGACTTTTTGAAAGCCATTATTTTGGAACGTACGCCCCAACTGAACGGTGACTTTGGAGAAGCCAAAGAAATTTGGGTGGAGGAAAATCTCGCCCGCCGCTGGGGCTTTCCCACTGAGTTGAACGCCACGGTGGGCACGGGGTTGAGCGATCTGGTCGCTTCGACTCTGCCCATTCCGCCCAAGGATGAATTGGTGGATTATCTCAAGCGTTCCTACGGGTCTCTTGAGTCATTCGTCACTCTATTAGACGAACGTTACCCGACCTTTGACGGGTTGGAAGAGGAGTTCAAAAGAAAATTACAAGCCATCCGCTTGAACCTGCTCGTTTTCCTTTCACATGACTGCCGCCATTTGGGCATGATGGAATGTTTGAAGGGCTTGCAAACGGGCTTTGGCTCTGCCACCGAAAAAAGATAGAAGCTGCGCGAACATGATTACCGAACCACGAGAGGCAAAACGCATGTCAACCCGAATCGACGAACCCGTGGAAACCTTGCTTTCCATCCAAAATTTGCACGTGTGGTACGAACTACGCCGCCTGGGGTTCAATGTGATCGGGCATGTCAAGGCGGTCAACGGCGTCAGCTTTGAATTGGGCAAAGGGGAAACCGTGGCAGTTGTCGGCGAGAGCGGATGCGGAAAGTCCTCACTCATGAAGACCATCCTCGGCTTGAACATCCCGACCGATGGCGAATTGAGCTTTGAAGGCAAGAACCTGGCGAAGCTCAACGATGCGGGGCTGCGAGATTATCGCTTCGAGATCGGGTACGTTCAACAAGACCCTTATGGCGCATTGCCGCCGTTCATGAACGTTGAACAGATATTGGAAGAGCCGCTTATCATCAGCGGCGTTACGAACAAGACGGAGCGGCTCGAGCGTATTCGCAAGATCATGGCAGAGGTGAAGCTGCATCCCGTGAACGACTTCCTGCATAAATATCCGCACATGTTGAGTGGCGGGCAGCAGCAGCGCGTGGTCATTGCGCGCGCGATGGTACTGGAGCCGAAGATGATCGTGGCGGATGAGCCCGTTTCGATGCTCGATGCTTCGGTGCGCGTGGAAATCTTAAAATTGATGCACACCTTGCAGGAACAGCATCATCTTTCAGTCATTTACATCACGCACGATCTTTCCACGGTGAAATATTTTTCGGCGCGTATCTTCGTGATGTATGCGGGCAGCCTGGTCGAAAAGGCGGAAACGCGCCGCTTGCTTGAGTACCCCCTGCATCCATACACTCATGCTCTGCTTGCCGCCACGTCTGACCCGAACGCCGCCAATGCCGAGACGTATAAATCCGTTCCACCGGGTGAACCGCCCAGCCTCGCCGACCCGCCAAAGGGATGCCGCTTCCATCCGCGCTGTTCCAAAGCGCTGGCTGGCTTATGCGATGTGAAGGAACCGCCGGACTTTGAACCCGAACCTGGACATTTTGTTGCCTGCTGGTTGTATGAATCATGATGACAAAAACCCGCCTCCTCATGACCTTTGGTCTGCTTCTGTTGCTCCTCGGCATTATCCTCCCGTTTCTGATGGTCATCCGGGCGATTGAGCCTACCTTCTTCCTGATCTTCTTTTCATCCGGCGCCTCCACAGTGGGACTGGCTCTCGGCATGGTTGGGTTGACGCAGTGGTCGGTAAAGTCCATAAAAAAGAAACCCCAACTTGAATACACAGATGAAGGGGAGTGGATGCAAAGCGAATAAAAAGCTCGCCCGAATTTTTCTCGGGCGAGCTTTTTATTCATGTTACCTTGATTGCCTAATGGAGTAGTACGACTTATGGGTTTTGAATTTTTATTTGGATAACCCACTTTACGCGGTCAATCCCGAAGGCGTCGCGTGGCGCCGTGGCGACAGATGATAGGATTATAGAAAATTACGTAAATCAACCTAATCCCGAAGGGATGGCATTGTTTTGCAGGTTATGACACCCCTTCGGGGTTGAATTTTCTAAATTTTCGCATCTATAATCATTTGACCCCTTCAGGGTCATCTCTTTAGTATGGAACATCAGTGGGTAATTGTTTCGTTCTCAGCAGTACCCCCGCTGCCAAGAACGGCTGCTCGAGCCAGATTGCTATTACCCGTTTAAGTAATCAAAAACCATTAGGTGCGATTTGCTGCCATAAGTAATGACGCAAGTCATTACTCTCTTTGGTTATACTCTTGCCTCATCCACGGCGCGGAAGCGATGGATAAAGAAGACAGCCAGCCCTAAGAGAACAATTGCATTGGCTTGGTGCAGCAGGGCAATCACGATGTTGACGTAGGACAGAATGGTCAACACACCGAGTGTGATTTGCAATGCCACCACGCCGGTTAACCACAAGAGTCCCTTTTGAATGTCGGCGGGGTAATTTTGTTTCTTGATTAGGGAGTATGTGTACGGCACGAGCAGGAGTCCCAGCCAGCCGAACCAGCGGTGGATGAAAACGATGGTCTGCGGGGTTTCAAAAATATTGATGAATGAGTTGAAGAGGTTGGGCGGGAACCATTTCCCGAACATGAGGGGCCAGGTGTCTGAAACGTGACCGGCTTTGAGTCCGGCTGTCATGCCGCCATAGCTGATTTGAATCACCAGCACAACTAACGACCAGACGGACAGTTTTGTTGCCAAGGACCATTTGGCTTTTTTCTCCGGGTTATGAAAACCATGGCGGTGACCGGTCGCCGTCCAGATGGCAAGGCTGAAGAGGGAGAGAGCCAGCAAAAGGTGAGCCGTGAGGCGGAGGTGGCTGACGGCGGGACGGTCCACCAGTCCGCTGTAGACCATTAGCCAGCCCATCACGGCTTGACCGATAAAGAGAATGCCCATCCAAAAGTAGATGCCGAATTCCTTGAACGGGATGGTCTTTCGGAATAGGAAGTAAAACACCGGGAAGGCATAGACCAAACCGGCAAGGCGGGCGACGAGGCGATGGAACCATTCGACGTAGAAGATGTATTTGTATTCTTCCAACGTCATGCCCTGGTTGACCAATTGATATTCGGGGGACTCTTTGTACTTGGCAAATTCCGCTTCCCATTGATGTTGTCCCATCGGTGGGACGGTACCATTGATGGGATTCCACTCGACGATGGAGAGACCTGAACGGGTGAGGCGGGTGAATCCGCCGAAGACAACGAGAAACGCCACGATCCCGGCAAAGATATAAAGCCAGATCATGACGGCGCGATTTGGGGTTCTTGGCATGTGATGACTCCAGGTTTGAATTGGCGGGATTATAGCATTCGGGGGCAAAGACGTTGTTAGAACTTTTGTCACAATTGTTCTGATAATTCGTCATGCCAGAACGTACGCCATTGAAATAAAAGACAGCGCGGAGTTTGTCTCCGCGCTGTCTTGACGTTTTTGTTTATTACCCGTTTTGCATTTGATTTAAGAGCGCCCGGTAATCCTGCACGTTGGGCGGGTTCATCAACACGATCTGGTTGATGACCTCCATTGCGCCTTGTTTGTCGCCCTTTTCGAGCAGGGCTTCACCCAACTGGTCGAGGATGGGGATGGCTTCTGCCATGCGTCCGGTGCGGTGCAGCAATGCGGCAAGCGTGCGTTTGACCAGGGGCTGTTCGTCGTGTTCGCGCGCCAAGTCTTCGAGGAAGGTGACCGCCAACTCTTTTTTGTTCTGGCTTTCGAGATGGGTGATGTAACTTTCAAGCTCACTCATGGCGCGGTCCAGTTGACCCATGCGCATGTTCAATTCGATCAACTGTTTGCGGCCAGAGTCATCATCTGGGGCGAGGGTGCGGATCTGCTCGAAGACGCGCAGGGCTTGCTTCCAGTCGAGGCGCTGCATGTCGATGTCTGCCATGCGCTGGAGGATGTGGATGTTCCAATCGCGGCTGGCGTTGCCCTGCTGCACAACGCGCAGCGCATTCGTATACGTCTTGCGCGCCATGTCGAGTTCGGCGAGACGATAGTAGATGGCGGCGAGTTCGAGGTATTCCTGAATGGCGTCATCGACCTGACCGCGGGCAACGAGCTGGTCGATCAGACGGTTGCGCGACGAAAGGTCCATTGGGGAAATCTGGATGATACGGCGCAGTAGTTTGGTAGCTTGCAACACTTCGCCGCGTACACTATAAGAATGCGCCACCACGCTGAACTTGGCGATTGCATCGGCATTGTGACCTTCCTGCACGAGCAAGTCACCCATGATGATGTGGAGCGGCAGGTAGGTGGGGGCGTGCTGGATGGCATCGTAGGCTTCGTCCATGGCGGAGCGCAGGCTGCCGATGCGCGCCAATTGATTGATGCGGTTCATGGACTCAAGCACCGAGCTGGATTGCACTTGCAGGATCATGTCTGCCAGCGGGGCTGCCATATCGCCGTCCTGTTTGGGCATTTGTTCGCGGGTCTTGTGCAGTTGCTCGCGCCAGTCTGCCCGCATGAGCAGACCGTGGATGTTGTCGCAGACTTTTCGAAGTGTAGCTTCATCCGTTTGTTGTTGGTACGATTCGATCAATGGCTCGTATTGCTGGCGGATGTCGTCGGCTTGTTCGGGAGGGGCGGTCATGGCGTCGGCGAATTTCAAAGCTTCGAGATATTCAGTCGCTGCCTCGCGGAAAGCGCCTTTTCTGGAAATGATCTGCCCCAGCAACAGGCGCGATGCCAAGCCATAGTCCACATGTTTGACGGAGTTTTGTAAAACGCGTTGCGCGCTTTCGTAGCGTTCCCCTTTGAAGCGTAAATAACCGATATTGAAAGAAAGGGAAGAACTTGTGAACCCGGCATTGAGCGCCGCTTCAAACTCTTCGGCAGCCATGCTCTCATTGCCTTTCGATTGCGCATCGATGGCTTGACCGAGATGTAGAATGATCTTCAAATGTTCTGATTGAGCTGAAAGCGAACCCGTCCCACGCATGATGGCGGAGATGCCTTTGCGGTCTTGAGCGGCGGGGCTGTTCTCGTCGGAGTAATCGAAGAGGACTTCTGCCAGTTGAGTCAAAGCCTTTTGGCGGGCTTCCGCTATCGGGTCCAGACCGGAGGCGGCTTTTTTCGTCGGCTCCTGCAATTGCTTTACCTGCGCCATGCGAATGGGTCCCGTCCCGCCTTTGGCACGGATCGGTTTCGGCAGAAGCTGCCCGGTTCGCAATAAGGTCTGTGCTTGTTTGACTTCGTTGCTGTTGGGCACGAGCGACTGCGCCTTGTTGACCATCTCCTGCGTTTTTTCAGGGTTCCCCGCGCGTTGCAAGATGCTGGCGATGGCGAGATATTCCATCGCGGCTTGTTGGCTGTGACCTAGTTTTTCATGCACCTGTGCAAGGCGCGAATGAGCGAGGGCATGTTCGGGGTTGATGCTGGTGACATGCACCCAGTTCTCAAGCGCTTTTTCGGTATCGCGTTGTTTGAGGAAGAGGTCGCCTGCTCGAATGGCTGCCTCTGTTGCGGTTTTGAGATCGCCCACACGTTCTGAAAGTTGCGCCGCTTTTTCCATCGGCATGGGATCATCGGGCGAAACCTTCACGGCGCGCAGATAGATCTGCAACGCTTCTTCCACATTGTTGAGTTGATGAAGCGCCTGCCCGAGGCTATTGAGTGCCTTGGGGTTATCAGGAAATTCTTCAAGGGCACGGCGATAAGCTGCCACCGCTTTGCTCCATTCCTGATCCCAGGCAGCGGAGTGTCCCTCGTTCATGGCTTTTAGAAAGATGTCTTCTCGTCCGGGCATAGTGGTTTTATTTTACTTTCAAAAAGGGTGAGGTCGTCATTACAATCATGCAATTATAACCTTGGATGGGGGCGTATAGAACTGCGGTTCGTTTTAGCATGGAGGGGGAAATTTGGGCGTACTTCTAAATGTATCCCTTGTAAAGATCATCCACAATTTCTGACCCCTCCCTCATGCGCGGACCTCGGCAAGCCGTCCAATCATAAAAAGGTAAGTAGTGTTTTCACGCCATGCTTTGTTAGGAAATCTGAAAGGAAGTGTGCCGCACTAGTATTTCAGGATTTCTGACACGCCCGGAAAATATGCGCTACTAATAACGCCTGCTAATCTGTTCTCTGAAATTTCATTGACTGCATCGAAGAGCAAGTCTTCGTAAATCGCTTGCAGATACTCCAATAGCCCAAGCCGAAAGCGAAGTTGTTTGCCCTGATGAATTATTTTTCCGCGCAGATCGAAGATACGGCCGATTAGAAAGCGCGGCTCGACATCTTCAATATTAATGCGATAAATCTTCGCGAGTGCCTCCTTGATTGGACGAATGTTAGTAGTATCTGGCATGGCAAGAGTTTCGATTGCAATCCACAATTTGAGAAAAGCATCAACTCCGTCTTCGTAAATCGCCGCTTGATACCACCTCAATGATAGGGCAATCCGGTATGCTTCTGTCGGCGACTTAGCCGCGATTGCGGTGTCAATCTGCGAGATAAAACTTAATCTGTTCTTGTTTATATCAGGAACCGGAAGTACAAACGGATTTTGCAACACACTGCCGATAACTCTTCGCTCAATCTTTCCATCTGGAGTCTTGCCCAACACATATTCGTAATCGAAGATATGTTCAAATGCCATATTCCGGCCGTTGACAGCTGTGAGAAGCCCAATCACTTCGCTTATTCTCACACGTGTTTCTTCCTCCAAGCCTAGTGCACCTTGTTTGTCGAATGGCAGGAGCAGTATGAGGTAAGCGCCGATTGGAGACTGAACTTCGAGCGGGGCTTGGTCGAATTCCACCGTGCCGTTTTCCTTAATGAAAGGTGTGGCTGCCTTAGAATTGAAATAATTGACGCTTCCATATACTATGAATACACGCGCGCCCCTGAGATCAAAGTATATTGGACCTGAGGGCAGGTCGGAGATTGATAGCCTATACATTCTATACCCAGACATCCAGATACTGTTTCCGCCCCCTGAATTAAACCAGCTAGAGGGAACCATATCATGAATGTCATATCGGACTACAGGCGTCATTTGTAAATATCTCCATCCAAAAATTCGCATGCGAAGAGGTGCGTAACAGCTTGCGCCATTGTCCCCGAAGGGGATACCTGCACTGGGCAGGGACGGCTAAGCCGTCCAGTCAGAAAAAGGTTGTCTTGCATCCACTCTATCCCAACACCGTCATCTCGCCCCAATTCAGCCCCGCCCTTGCCTCAGTCTCCAACGGGGTGCTCAACGGGTAGGCGTTCGCCATTGTCTCCTGCACGAGCTTGGCAGTTTGTTCAACTTCCTTCTTTGGGACTTCGAGCACGAGTTCATCATGTACTTGCAAAAGCATCTTGGCTTTCAAGTCAGCCTGTTTCAACGCAGGCGGGATTTTCAACATCGCGATCTTCATGATATCTGCCGCCGTGCCTTGAATGGGAGCGTTGATGGCTTCACGCTCTTCACGGTTCTTTATCTGGACCGGGGACTTGGTCTGCAATGCCGGGAAGTATCGCCTACGCCCAAGCAGGGTCTCGACGTACCCGGTCTCCGCGGCTTGACGGCGAATACCATCCAGGTATTTTTTGATGCCGGGGAATTTCTTGAAATAGGCTTTGACGAAATCTTCCGCTTCGGCGAGAGTCAGTTCGGTAGAGCGCGTCAGCCCAAATGCGGACATGCCATAGATCAACCCAAAGTTGATCGCCTTGGCGTGACGACGCATATCCTTGGTGACGTTCTCCAATGGAATATCGAGCACCGCCGCGGCTGTGGTGGCATGAATATCTTCTCCGGCACGGAAGGCGGCGAGCATGGCTTCGTCTTCTGCCATGTGTGCCACGATGCGAAGTTCGATCTGCGAGTAATCGACCGAAAGAAGTAAGTTGCCCTTATCCGCGATAAAGCCATTGCGGACTTTACGTCCCGTCTCGGTGCGGATGGGGATGTTCTGCAAGTTCGGGTTGTTGGACGAGAGACGTCCCGTCACCGCGCCGATCTGACTGTAGGAAGTGTGTACGCGCCCGGTATTCGCATCCATGGCGGCGGGGAGGGCATCCACATAAGTGGACTTTAACTTCGAGAGTTCGCGGTGTTCGAGGATGAAATCCAACACGGGATGCTTTCCGCGCAGGGCATCGAGCACGTCGGCTGAGGTGGAGTAAAAGCCAGTGCTAGTCTTACGTCCCTTATCGGGTGGTTCGAGGCGCAGGTGATTGAAGAGCACATCCGAAAGCTGTTGCGGCGAGTTGATGTTGAACGTCTTGCCGACGTGACCGTAAATTTCCTTTTCGATCTCGGCGAGACGTTTCGCCAATTCCTTAGACATTTCGCCGAAGAATTCGGTGTCGATCAATGCGCCGGTCATTTCCATGTCCGCGAGGACGGCGGTTAGCGGCATATCGATCTCATCGAGGATTTTTCGTCCACTCACCTTTGCCAGTTCCTTTTCTTCAATGGACATCAAACGCAAGGTTGTTTCGGCATCTGCGGCGGCGTAATTGGCAACGGATTCAATGGCAACTTCTGCCATGCTGACTTGCTTCTTGCCCTTGCCGATGAGTTCTTCGATGTGAGTCATCTCTTCGCCCAAACGATGCGCGGCGAGATTTTTCAAACCTAGGTGACGCGAAGACGGATCCACGATGAACTCTGCCAGCATGGTGTCGAAGGTCAGCGGGGAGACGGTTAGACCGTAGCGCGCCAGCACGATGTAATCGTATTTCGCGTTGTGGGCGACCTTGCCGATCTTCGTGTTCGTCATCGCGGGCGTGATCGCGTCGATGATCTTCTTGATAGGCAGGTTGGCTCCCGAAGTGTGACCGACCGGGATGTAATAGCCTTGTCCTTCTTTTACTGCCAGCGAAATGCCGACCAGTTCCGCTTGCATTTCTTCGGTGCCAGTGGTTTCGGTATCGAATGAAATGACCTTGGCTTTATCCAACTCCTTCGCGAGGCTTTTCAGCTTTTCGTCCGAGTCTACGATGATGACTTCAATGTTTGCCGGTTTGATCTCGGCAATGATCGGCTGCGGGTCATTGGCGAACATGGTCATCTGCCCGGCTTTGCCTGTCTGCTCACTGCGCCGACTCCGGCGCGGAGAATCAGGTGTGGATGTAGTCTCCGCCGATGGCGCATTGCCGCTGATGACCGGAACCTTGCTCAACAGCGTGCGGAATTCCATCTCCTTGAAGAAGTCTTCGAGTTTCGAGCCGTCGAATGGCATGACTTTGGCGTGTTCAAAATCGAATTTGATCTTTAGATCCGTTTCGATGCGCGCCAGGTCACGGCTCATGTACGCCGTTTCCTTGTTGGCTTCGAATTTGCCCTTCCAGCGATTCTCCACTTTATCGAGGTTGGCATAGATGGCATCGAGTGTGTCGAATTTTTCAAGCAGGGAGACCGCCGTCTTTTCGCCCACGCCTTTTATGCCGGGAATATTATCGGACGTGTCGCCAACGATGGCTTTGTAATCCACCACCTGATTCGGGCGGACACCTAGCTTCTTAATCACATCCGCATCGGTGATGTAGGTCTGATCGTCACCCGCGAGGTAGACTGCTGTGCGATCATTGACCAGTTGCAGCAGGTCGCGGTCGCCGGTGATGATTTTGACACCCAAACCTTGTTCGGCGGCGAGCTTCGCTACACTGCCTAATACATCATCCGCTTCATAACCGTCCATTTCGAGGCGCGGGATGTTGAACAAGTCCACCATCTCGCGGATGCGTCCAAGCTGTGTGCGCAGGTCATCGGGCATCTTTTCGCGTGTTGCTTTGTATTCAGGAAAAATTTTGTCGCGAAAGGTCTTGCCGACATCGAAGGCAACTGCTAGATATTCCGGCTTTTCCTGCTCCAACACGCGGACGAGTTCGCGCGCAAAGCCATACACGCCAGCCGTCGGTTCGCCTTTGGAGGTCAACCAACGCGAGCTATTCCCGCCGCCAGCGGTAAGGGCAAAGTACATGCGGTAGGCGAGGGCGTGTCCGTCAATAAGGTAAAGGGTAGGGGGCATGGGTTTCTTAAATAATATATGCTATTTTTGACTGTTGTAACTATAAGTAGGCCATGAAAGAGAATAGTCTTCAACTTCATTGCCCCACTGATCCCAGCTGGGCCTTTGTCCACGCGCAAATAACTCCAGATATGGGGCTGGGCTACATTGTTCTATAAGTTCGTAAAGCTCATCAGGTTTTCTTGAGTGCTCACGTTTACGACTCTTGATAATATTTACTTGACTTCTTCCTGGTCTGAGGGTCCTCAAGCTTCCACGAATTCCAAATAAAATTATTTCTGTTGTGTTGCGAAAATAAAAACCTACACCACGGCCGTCGGGCTCACCATCTTTTCTTACTTTGTGCCAAATAATATTTGTTTTGTACTTAAACCCCCAAGCATCCATGACTTCTAGCCCTTCTCTTAAGAGCGCATTAGGGACCCAGAGGTATAAATGGCTTTGTTCCGAAGATACAAGTGAAATTGGAATTTCTTTGATCTCCTGAAGTGTAAGTGTAGGGTAACGGGATAATCTCTTATGCTCTGGCGCGACTTTTCCCGTTCGATTCTGAAATTGCCAAGGCGGATCAGCTAGTATCGTTTTGTATTGCTTATTTTGGACGCATTGAAGAAAATCTTGTGCAGGAGTCAATGTATTCATCTAACATTCCTCTGAATATAAACTTTGCGTTATTCCAAAAACTAATATTGGGCACCCGCCGCCGCTACCACCCTCGATTCTTGGTAAAAGTTTTGCCATGTGGGTAGTCGAGGCTCCATAGGACGAGCCTCTCCCTAATTCGTCAAAGATATCTTGTAAATGATCTGCTCTGGTAATTATTACACCGACACTGATTGCTCTTAATTCAAACAGTAATCGGAAATTGTTCAAGTCTCTGTCAAAGAAAGGATCTTTGTTGTTCCATTCAATCTCAAGCGCTACTTTATTTTTATAGCAATCTACTTTATGAGTTGGAGAGTTCATAATTTGATCGTCAACTCTGACGGATGTAGAGAACTCTTTTTCCACCCAGCCTCTTTGATATAAATATCCGTCAATAGCTTCAGACACTCTGGACTTTCTGCCACCGCCAACAGTTACCCAACTTTTACAAAATTGAAATTGATTTAATAGATCAGTAATATCTTTCCATTCGTTAGAAAAATCATTTTTTAGAATAGCACAAGCGTGTTTCCACTCGTGAACTTCATAGTTCTCAAGAATTTTTTTAGGAAGTAGATCGACGCCCATTTGTTTTGCCTTTTGATAATTTTGTTACATGGAGTTGAATACAAAAACGCAGAGTAATTATACTCTGCGTTTTCTAATTTAGAACTTTTGTTTTACCTTATTTTCCCGGCGGCATGTCATCCAGTCCCTGTCGTTGACGGGTCTGGCGGATGTAGTCACGCACCAGTTGCGGCGGGTGGGGTTGGGAGCCGCCCATAATCAAATAGCCAGGCGCCCAGAAATCGCCGGATGGATTTTCCTTTTTCATGCGCGGGAAATCGGAAAAGATCTTCTCCGAGGTTTGCTGGCGCATGATGCGCATGAGGTGACCGGGCGAGGTATTCGGCTGAACATTCACGACCCACTGCAAATATTCGGGGCGCACGGCAAGGAATTCCAGCCGCCAACCGAAGGCGATGCAGATATTCGGCAGCCATTCGCCGAGGTGGTCGGAAAGATCGCCGGTGATGTAATGCGACGAGAAGCGCGGCACGAGCAGGCAGGCATACGTCAGATGATACAAGCCTGCCGAGATCGGTTCCGCGGTGAGTTTGCGAGCGGCTTCGGTGGAGGGGCTTTCGCGGGTGGCGTCGGTCTCACCGGGGTGCGGTCTTGAGATGGGAGTTTCGGGTCTTACTTTCGGTTGAGACGGCGCTGTGACATGCACTTCATCGAACGCAACATCATGATGCGGTTCGGATTTCTGCGTCTGCGCCATCGGCTGGACTTGTTTCCTTGGGATGGCAGGAGACGGATCACGGCTGAAGACAGAGGCGTTGGAAAGCGAGTCCGAGACGCGAGTCTGGTTCGGGTCGAAGGTTTCTTGTTGTTGTTTCTTGCGGGGCAGGTTGAAATCGCGGGTGGTCAGCGGCTCCGGGTTGGGAGCGGGGATATCCGCGAGAATGTTTGAGATGGGCGGGATGTTGGGCTCTTCACCCTCATCCATATCGTTTGAATAGCTGGGGCTGTAAGATGACGGCTGCTGATTTTTTGCTTCAGATTTGTCATTGCCGAAGTCGTTCAGCAATTGGCTCGCCTGCGAACGGATCGTGCTAAAGGGAGTCTCGGCGTCGAACACAAGCGCAAGCACCGAGTCCGAGGTGAGGCGGGTGGCATAGAGCATATGCTCCGCTTTGGTGCTCTCGAGTCGGATGAAGCGCAGGAGGTCTGAGCCTTTTTGTCCATCCCAATTGCGGGTGACGGTTTGGGCCACTTCTTTGGCGGCGTTTTGCGAGAGTCCGCCTGCATACGCCCACAGGTCATTCTTCCTGGTGATTAACGCAGCCTGCGCGGACGATTCCAAGGTGAGGCGGGTGAGGTGTTGGGCAGCCTTATTCGGTTCGCTCAACCACGGCATAAATTGAGCCGTGCTCGACGGAGTACCGGAAGATGAAGAGGGAGGTTGGGGTTGACTGATCGCGTTCATAAAGTCAGACATTCTAAACGGTTTTCGGACCATGATCCACGGACGTAACGAATCAAAGGCAGGCGGATTGCCGGCTTCTTCGCACAGGAGGACCAGGTTGATGCTTGGGCGGATGGTACGCAGGGAGGTGCCAATTTCCATCACCCAATCTTCGCCCAGGGCAACATCCAGCATTGCCATAGGCATACCCACTTCATTTGCCTTGACGATCGCAGTAGCCTTGTTGTTGACAACCAGGACTCTGTAGAATTTTGTGTCATCCAGAGTGCGGCGGATCGATTCACCAAGGCTGGTAGACGGGGTGACAACCATTAAATCAGCAGGCATCGTTTAAAGTGTATCACTTCTATTATACGCAGGCAAGGAAACCCAAGTATGGTTTCCTGTCATTTTGGTAACTTTTCTGGACAATTTAAGGCATTTCTAGCTTCCCGGTTCATAGCCACCTGCCAGGTCTTTTATCCCCAACAGCGCCATCAAAACGTCCGGTGGGATGTCTGCATCGGGCAGATCAACCTTGTAAAGCTGGTCGTTCTCGGCGCGCTCTCGAAGACTTTTCCACAGCAAATTCCGCTCTTCGCCCTCGACGACCAGATCGTTCAACGTTTTGGCATTGAGCAGATATTCGCCCGTCGAGTAGAGGAAGGTCAGCCGTTTCCATTTATCGGTTTGGATGGGCTCCTTCAACTTCTCCAACCCACCTAATTGGATCTTGAAATACTCCTCTTTAGCGCGCGGATGATCGGACTCATCTTTGAGCAATTCGCCCCTGGTGGTTAATTCATGCCCGCGGACTTGGGCGATATATTCGACCTGCCCGCCTCTTTCTCCGAAGGAGGTGGGTTGGTAGAACGCGAGATAATCCACGCTGACAACTTTGGGTGCGGTCTTCAGCGGAATGCGATACCAGCCAAGCAAGCGCGCAATTTCCATATCGCGCGGAGTGGGGAGTAGGCAAACGAGGATCAAATCGGTAGGTTTGAGCATGGGTTAATTATAATATCTGAATGTTCACTCACCCATCCCCTTATGAACGCACCACCGCATGGACTGACGTCCTCATGGGCGTGCTGGCTGGTTATATAGCCTTTCAACTATCCCAGGGATCAGGCTTCAAATTTTCTGTTTGGATGTGGATCTTTGGTTTACTCGCAGTCTCTTCTTTCCTAAGCGCGATCGCACATGGATATGATATGCCGCGTAAAACCAATGACCGCCTGTGGATGCCGATCAATTTGTCGCTGGGTCTGATGTTGGGATTGTTCGTAGTAGGTGGACTGTTTGATTTGAGTAGTGAAGCCGTCGCTCACACGGCTTTGCCCATTATGCTAGGGATCGGATTCGGCTTTTTTCTCGTCACGGTTTGGAAGCCCGGCACGTTCATGACCTTCATTGCTTACGAAGCCGTCGTCATGTTATTTACGTTGGGAGTGTATGTCTATCTGTTTTTTATTTCATCTCTGGCGGGAGCAGGCTGGATGGTTCTCGGTATTTTCGTCACCATCCTTGCCGCAGTCGTTCAAGCAACGGGAAGGGCGGGCAGGGGCATCTTCTGGTATTTCGATAACAACGGGGTCTTTCACGTTATTCAGATGGTGGGTATGGTTTTGTTGTGGATGGGATTAAAACCGTAGGGGCGCAGCACGTGTGCCCGAAAGGGTATTGCTGCGCCCCTACGTGAATTTATATCAACCCAACTTCTTTATTGAACTCGACGATCAATTCATCGATCTCATCGGCTTGGGTCTGGACGCTGGTCCAGTAATCGGGCTGGTACCACTGGGCTTGGATTTCATCATAGGTTTTGCCCTGCTGTTCGACCCATGTATAGTATTTCAAATTATGCACACGGCGGCGGTCGGGGTAGGTCAGCTCGAGCATATTGTCAGTGGACTGTCCGTGCAGGTAGCGGGCGAAGTCTGCGGCGGCGTCGCGCTCGGTGTATTCGCCAAATTCCTGGTGCATCTCATGCAGGCGTGAGCGGTACAGTTCCATCGAGTCGGTCAGGATGGTAATCATGACATCGTTCTCGTCCATCTCGTAGTATTTGGCGGCTTTGATGCAGGAGAGCACGTTCGAGATGCCGGAGAAGCCCAAAAGATCGAGATTGGAGATGAGAGATTCGAGCACGCCTTTTTGGGCGAGATAGGCGCGACCGTTCTCTTCGTTGAACAGGCGCGAGATGTTGACCACGGCGTTATCGTCAATGGCGGTGACCACATCCGTATTCTTGGTGTTGTGGACCCACGGCACATGTTTGTCGCCGATGCCTTCGATGCGATGCGCGCCGAAGCCGTTTTCGAGCAGGGTCGGGCATTGCAAGGCTTCGCTGGCGACGATCTTGCTATCGGGGAATAATTGCTTCATGTAATCGCCGCTGGCAATCGTCCCTGCCGAACCGGTGGCGGATGCGATGCCGCGGAAACGTCCGTGCTTGCCCGCCACTTGCTTGAAGACTTCTTCCATGGCGTGACCGGTGACTTCGTAGTGCCAGAGGTAGTTGCCGAATTCTTCAAACTGATTGAAGATCATCAAGTCCTGCCCGGAGGCGCGGAGTTCCTTGCACTTGTCGAAAATCTCTTTCACGTTCGATTCGGAGCCGGGGGTTTTGATGGTTTCGCCCGCGACCTTCGCCAGCCATTCGAAACGTTCCTTCGACATGCCTTCGGGCAATATCGCAATTGATTCGCAAGCCAACAACGCCGAATCATATGCGCCGCCGCGGCAGTAGTTACCCGTGGAGGGCCAGACGGCTTTTTGCGTGGTCGGGTCGAATTGACCGGTGACCAGCCTCGGCACCAAACACGAGAACGCCGCGCCGACTTTATGCGCGCCGGTGGGAAACCATTTGCCAACAATGGCAACAATGCGCGCCTTGACCCCCGTCAGCGTAGAGGGAAGCTCGAGAAAGTTGACTCCGCTATAGGTCCCGCCGGAAGCGGTGGGTTGATTGTGCCAGTTAATCCGAAACAGATTTCGCGGGTGAATATCCCAGAGTCCGATACTCTTCAATTCATCCTTTACTTTGGCAGGAATCTTTGAAGGGTCTTTCATTTGGGCGTAGGTGGGGATGATGATGTTGCGCTCTTTGGCGCGTTGAATGGCGCGCGCGCGGCGGTCTTTATGAATTGTGAGGTCAATAGTGGTCATTGGGGATGCCTCCTGAAATTTGTCTGACAAATTAAATTATACTCCACTCGCCTATGAATGGCGCTTTTTTCAGAGGGAAGGAAGCGCCATCCTCGGACGTGGGTATTCATGTCGCACATCGGGAGAAATGGGTCATTTCTTTTGAGGGTATAGGATGGGTATAGTGGTTTGTAATGACCGTTTTACCACGGAGTATTCATGAAAGGGTTTCACCCCGAATGATGAAAATGTTCATGGCGAAGTCCTCGCCGCCGAGGACGGCGGCTGAGCGTCTATTTTCATATCAGACCACCGAGCACACGGAGAGACCTTTTTTAAACCTCTGTGTTCTTCGTGTTCTCAGTGGTGGATGTTCTTGAAATCGTTGAGGAGACTTTAAAAATGGACAACGCAAAGACAACCGCAGTATCCGGCTGTATCATTTGGTTCGTGCTCATCACGTTCATTGGCAGTTGTGTGATGCCTATATTCTTTGTTGGTGGGACGCTTAGTTCTTTCACCGATTTTGCCATCCAAACCACGGGCGGATGGTTGTGCCCGGAAGGGACGACCCCTGAAAAATATACCTATCAAACCACAATGAATGATGAATACGGCAACCCGCGCCCCGCAACTGCCTATGAACTTCATTGTGTGGATGCAAGTGGAGAGGTAGTAAAAAAAGACCCCATCGCCTACGCCTTTATTTGGATCGGCATTTGGGCTGGGATCGGGGTAATCGTCTCTGTGGTGTTGACGTTCATCCTCGCCGTTCCCGGTGGGATGTTGGTGACGAAGGTGCTGAATAAAATGCGTACTTCCAAAATGTAGGGGCGGGGTTTCCCCGCCCCTACACCATCATTCTATTCCTTCACTATTCAGATTAACATAAATTACCTTACAACGTATCACCCTGAGCGCTAGCGACACAAGCACCGCGTTGTCCGCTTTCAGCGTGCAGTGCGGTGAGGGTCTCTTGTATAGTCGTAGAGATGCTTCGCTCCGCTACTAAGAAACAAGGATTTTCAAACCCTTTTTTGCCGCGAATTTCGCGAATTCGCACTGATTTTAAAACCAATTCGCGAAAATTCGCGTAATCCGCGGCTGAAGCTCTTGTTTCTTTGGCTTG
>JACPVC010000218.1 GCA_016191955.1 Chloroflexota bacterium | reverse complement strand
GAGTCGATTCAAGATTTGAAAGATGCGCCAGTCATCCTTGAGCAACTCTTTACCTCCGATTTTTACCGCGAGCATTTGCAATCTCACAACAATGAGCAAATGGTGATGATCGGTTATTCCGACAGCAACAAAGACGGCGGTTACCTGATGGCGAACTGGTACTTGTATCAGGCGCAGGAAGAAATCACGCGCGTCGCCGCAAAGCACAAGATCAAGTTGACTATCTTTCATGGGCGCGGCGGCACCATCGCGCGTGGCGGCGGTCCCGCCAACAACGCTATCCGCGCCCAGCCTGCGGGGAGCATTCAAGGGCGTTTCCGTGTCACTGAACAAGGTGAGATCATCGCATCGCGATATGCGAATCCAGGACTGGCGCATCGTCATCTCGAACAGATCGCCAGCGCGGTTATCCTCGCGTCCATGCCGCAAAAAGAAGAATACGTCCCAGCTCATTGGCGGGGGACGATGGAAAAGATTTCGCAAGCGGGTTTGCGCGCCTATCATTCGCTCGTTTATGAAACGCCGAGCTTCATCGAGTTTTGGGAATCTGCCACGCCGTTGGATGAAATCAAACGCTTGCAGATCGGGTCACGTCCCGCCTCGCGCGCCAAGGCGGGCGCCGTGAATCAGATCCGCGCCATCCCGTGGGTCTTCTCATGGATGCAGAGTAGATTCAACTTACCGAGCTGGTACAGCCTCGGGTCCGGGCTTGAGGCGGCGGATGATCTTCCGCTTCTTCAAGAAATGTACGACGGCTGGCTCTTCTTCCGCACCCTGTTGAATAATTCAGAAATTTCCCTGCTCAAAGCAGACATGGACATTTCTGCTTTGTATGTGAGTCTCGTCCCCGATAAAAAACTGGCGGATGAAATCTTTGGCACGATCCGTTCGGAGTATGACCGCACGCGCGATATGGTCTTGAAGATCAGTCGTCACGCTTCACTCCTGGAACTTGAGCCTGTTACTCAACAAGCAGTCCAACTCCGCAACCCGTATGTGGACCCGTTGAACTACATCCAAGTGGAAACTTTGCGCCGCTTGCGTTCGCTCGACGATCAAGATGGGGAAGAAGCCAAGTCCTTGCGCGAGGTGATGGCGTTGACTATCAACGGCATTGCAGCGGGGTTGAGGAACACGGGCTAGCATTGACAACTTACTGACTAGTAAGTAAAATATTCTCAATGGTCAAGATCGAAAACTCCAAGCGCACGATACTGAATCTGGCAGAAGCCCTGCTGCAAGATAAGGGCTTCAACGGGTTTAGCTATGCCAACATCGCTGCCGAATTGGGCGTGAAGAATGCCGCCATTCATTATCACTACCCCAGCAAAGAGGATCTGGGCATTGCCGTCATGCAGCGCTATCGTGAACGCTTCAAGTTGTGGATCAACAACTCGCGCGTCAAAGTTCTATCCCATGCGGAAAAGCTGGATTGGTTCCTCGGTATTTATAGCAACACACGCGCGGATCAGGGCAAGGTATGCCTCGTGGGTTCGATGGAAGTGGAGTTCAACTCGATTCCCGATGGCTTGCGCGTGGAGGTCGAGGCGTTGCACAGGGAAATGCTCGCATGGTTGGAAGCAACATTAAACGAAGGACGCGAAGCGGGTGTTTTCCAATTCAATGGTGTGCCTGCCCATAAAGCTGCGTTGATCTTTTCCAGCTTGCAGGGCGCATTACAAATGGCGCGGGCGTTGGGCGCGAAGAAATTCCATGGCGTGATCGAGCAGATCAAGCTGGATTTGCTCAAGTAATTCATTGGGCATGTCACCCTGAGCCGATAGGCGAAGGGTCTCTGAGATAATCGTAGAGATGCTTCGCTACGCTACTAAGAAACTAACTGGAGGCGGCCTCTAAGCGAAAGCCCAAAGTGGCGGCCCTGCGCTGCAAAGAACGAACAACCTTGTCACGATGCTCTTTTTCATAATAATCAGCAGCCAAAGGACGATAGGCTTGGCGACGTT
>JACPVC010000217.1 GCA_016191955.1 Chloroflexota bacterium | reverse complement strand
GCTTGGTTCGACCCTGCAACGCCTGTCTGATTGTTATACAAAATCTTGTCGCATTGGCAAACATGCAAATCTCGCTTGTACTTACCAGATGTTACTTGACCCGACTGCCCTATCCTTACGTTGATAGATATGGGGCGGGGTTACCCCGCCCCTACGTTTTATATTGAAAGTAGCTCAGGCTGTCTAACCAGATTCGCCTGCATCGACCATGGGCCCGTCCATGTGACGGTGACGGGGATTATCTTGCCGCGTAGATCGTCATCTGATTCAACGAAGACGAGCTTGTTGGTGGGGGTACGTCCCTTCCAGCGACCTTTGACCTTTTCCTCGAAGAGGACTTCGATAGTCTCGCCGAGATATTTTTTGTTGATCTCGCCCACGATCTCTTCCTGCAAATTATCGAGCATGTGCAGGCGGCGCATTTTTTCTTCTTCGGGCACATCGTCCAGCATGCGGCGGGTGGCGACGGTCCCTTCGCGGACGGAGTAGCGGGCTAAATGGGCAACATCCAGCTTGAGGTCCGATAAGAGGCGGTGGGTTTCCATGAACTGTTCCTCGGTCTCGCCGGGGAAGCCGACGATGATGTCGGTCGCGATGGAACAATCCGGCAGTTTGGCGCGGATCTTTGCTACGAGGTCACGGTATTGCCCCTGGGTGTAGCCGCGTTTCATGTTTTCAAGGACTTGATCGTCACCGGCTTGGATGGGCAGCTCGATGTGCGGCATGACGCGCGGCAATTCGGCAATGGCGTTGATAAGGTCGTCGTCGAAGTAGTTGGGGTGCGAGGTCAGGAAGCGGATGCGTTCGATGCCTTCCACGTCATGGATGAGGCGCAGGAGGGCGGTGAGGTTAGGACCACGCGTGCCCGCCAGGGTATCGGGAATGTCCTTGCCGTAGCGGTCAACAATCTGACCGAGCAGGGTGATTTCCTTCACGCCCTGCTTTGCCAGCGAGCGGACTTCACCGACAATATCGCCAACGGGACGCGAACGTTCGACCCCGCGCTTGTAGGGGATGATGCAGAACGTGCAGGCGTGCGAGCAGCCATAGACGATGGGCACATGCGCACTGACAAGCTTTCCGCGTTCGGCAACCGGCAGGATGAGTTCTTCATCCATGCTGAGGAAGCGGCGGGTCGTTTCGGCATCTTCCAGTGATTGAACTTCGCCCTGCGTGAGATGCGAGATCAACGGACCCGGGTCGGAGGGGGGCGAGAACACGTCCACGTAGGGGAGTTTCGCTCTGAGTTTCTCCGCGCCGCGCACGCCGACCATGCAGCCCATTAAGTTGATGACGAGGTTGGGGTTCTTCTTTTTCAGCGGTGCAAGCGACGAGACGCGTCCCATGGCTTTGTCTTCGGCAGACTGGCGCACGACACAGGTATTTAAAACGATAACGTCGGCTTCTTCGATGGTTTCAGTAAGGGTATAGCCGAGGTGCTCCAACGACGAGCCGACCCGTTGGGAATCGGCGACGTTCATTTGGCAGCCTTCGGTCCAGATGTGATATTTCATGCGTGCTCCTAAAATAGAGCCGAATTATACCAAGAGCGGTCTGGATTTTCTAAACAACAAGCCACTGGGGGGTGGCTTGTTGTAGTCGATGCTAACAATTTAGTGCTCCGAATAATCTAAGGGCTAGTAGGGTATACACTCCTGTTGATTCGGACCCACACACGCCGCAATCTGACCAGATGGGCAAGATATGGGAGGATTAGTACATGTGTTTACAACATCACCATTTGACGTGCTCCATGGACCACCACCACTGACAGTAGAAAGTGAGCTGTTGATTGTGCTGAAAACATTACCAATAATTGGACCAAGGACCATAAGCGCAGCAATGACCACGATGGCAACCAACACCAGGATCAGCGCATACTCGACCAATCCCTGCCCCTTTTCTTTTTTCTTGAGATTCTTGAAACGATTGTACATTTTTGCTCCTTATAATGAATGAAAAATATGATGACTTGGGGATTCTTACTTGATCTTCCTATTGCGCCATGGCTCGCACGGTATTCAAGATTTCGACGCGGTGGGCGGTCTTGGTCAGAACCCGGTGGGCTCCGTAATTAAGGGCAGCGTTTTCTTGTCCGCTAAACTCGCCGGTCACCAGGGCCAGGATGCGCGTGTTGGGAAATTCCCTGCGCAAAGTGGCGATCTGTTCGAGGTCTTCAAGGCTGGGCACCCGCACCGAGTAGAGGATCAGGTTCGGGGTCCGTTTGGAGGCGAGGGTCAACGCTTTTTTGCCGTCTACTACCTCATTGAGGACGGTCATGCCTGCCGAAGAAAGCGTCGTGCTTAGAGCGGTCAACATCATCGGCTGATGTTCGACGATCATGACGGAGATGGGTTCTGATTTCATGCTTTGGATTGTATGGATTTACCCCGTTTAACGCATCCACGTGGTGTTGAAGTTTTGTGTATTAAATGTTTAAGTAGAAATTAAACAAAAAGCCCGCCTAGGCGGGCAGGCAAATCGTATGTCACCCTGAGCGAAGCGACACATGCACCGCGGTGTCCGCTTTCAGCGTGCAGTGCGGTGAGGGTCTCTACGATAATCGTAGGGATGCTTCGCTCTGCTACTAAGAAACAAGGATTTTCAAACCCTTTTTTGCCGCGAATTTCGCGAATTCGCACTGATTTTAAAACCAATTCGCGAAAATTCGCGTAATCCGCGGCTGAAGCTCTTGTTTCTTTGGCTTGGAACGGCGATCCCTT
>JACPVC010000216.1 GCA_016191955.1 Chloroflexota bacterium | reverse complement strand
CAGTCGGGACACTGCAAGCCTTGGGGATGAAAATGCTTGCGTATCCAATCAACGCTGTTTTCATAGTCCAGTAATTCTGTGATTGGAAATTCCATGCCACTAGTTTACCAGCTCATAGCACACTCCTTACACATGAGCCAATATTATATTCCAGAGCCGCTCGAATAGAACAACTTGATCAGAACCATAGTGTGCATGCAAAACATGTCAAGTAAATTGCTCCCTGCGCCGTCCTCGGCGCAGAATTCCCTCGTAACACGCCGCCGGGGACGGCGGCTGGAGCGTTAACCGCTGACAACCTTTGCATGCACACGAACCATAAAAGGATTTGCATTTTTTCTTTTTTTATGTATAATCTGCGCCCGCACGTAATCTAAACAACGCAAAGGAATACAATGAAGAAGTTCAACATCAAGTTCGTGTTCATGTTCGTCGTCGCCCTCATCATGGTGCTCAGCATTTCCGCTTGTGCGACCGAAGAAACCGTCGAAGCTCCCACCACTGAAGAAGTTGCCACTGAAGCTGTTACCGAAGTCGCTACCGAGGAAGTTGCCACTGAAGTTGCTGGAGAAATCGTCCCTGAATTCACCTTCAACAACACGGGCGAAGAAGAAATCTGCGAGATATACCTCTCCCCCGTCGGTCAGGAAAATTGGGGTCCCGACCAACTCGGCGGAGCCACCATCCCTGCTGGCGGTTCATATGTTCTCCAAAACATCCCCGCTGGTTCCTATGACATCAAAGCCATCGGTTGCGCAGGCAGCGAAGTGGTTGGACAGATCGACATCCAGCCGTAATTTGTAAAGTTTAAAAAGGACTCCGAGTTTTTTAAACTCGGAGTCCTTTTTATATGCCTTTCCCAAACGGGCTGTGCGTCGGGTCGAGTAGAGTAACTTGTCTTCCAGATTTCAAAAGGTAATACGCACAGCTTAATCCTACGAGTCCGCCGCCGATGATGAAGACGTCTGATTTTATGGTCATGGTTTCTCCAACTGTATTTCAAACGATTATAATCTTGTAAACACTACAAAATCAGGCAAGGGAAACCAAACAATGAAAAAGACTCTGGAAGGCAAACAATGGTATTTCGTTGACGAATCAGGCGATCCTACTTTTTATGATCGCCATGGAAACCTGATAGTAGGGCAGGAAGGTTGCTCCCCAATCTTTATTCTCGGATTTGTGGAAACCAACGATCCGACATCCGTTCGTAATGCCTTGAATAATTTACATGCTCAAATTGCTGCTGATGAATATTTGGCAGGCATCCCCTCTTTGAAAAAGACCAACAATGCTTTTCACGCCAAAGATGATGTTCCAGAAGTACGCCAAATGGTATTCAAACTTCTTCGCACATTGGATTTTAAAGCTCAATTTGTTGTTGCCCGCAAAAAGGAACGTATTTTTCGAAACTCATTTCATGCAAATGAAACTGAATTCTATGATTACCTAATCAGTCTTTTATTCGAGAATGTTCTCCATCGTTATACTGAAAATCGGATTTATATTTCCCAACGAGGTACGCGAGTGCGTCAAGAAAGGTTGGAGCATGCTGTTTTGCGCGGCGTTTCTCAATTTGAAGAACGTTGGAATCACAAAGTGGAATCGAAAATTGAAATCTTTCCCCATACTGCTGTTGGTGAGCCATGCCTACAGGTTGTCGATTATATGAACTGGGCGGTATATCGCGCTTTTGTCAAAAGAGAAATGCGCTATTTCAAGTTCATCCAAGACAAGGTTAGCCTTCTTGTAGATCGTTACGATACAACAAAATACCCCAAAAACTGGTATTCGCGCACCAATCCATTTGACATAAAAAAAGCCAGCCCTTTATAGGCTAGGCTCGGATTTCGAGCGCACGGCATGAAGCCGACTTTCACCTATAACCGACTGGCAACTTGCAACTTATTGATATTTTAGCACAAAAAGCATAAATTTCATTAAATGCCCTTCCCAAAAGGATCGCGTTCATCCACCAAAATTGTCCCTTCGGACATGACCCAGGCTTCGCCGGTGATGGTGGGGATAATCTTGTCACCATCCAATTGCACGCTGCCTTCGAAGATGCTTCCCACCACACTCTGTTGCCGCCAAGTTTGACCCACTTTCAACTTTCCATCTCCATACAAGCACGCTAACTTTGCACTGGTGCCTGTCCCACATGGAGAACGGTCGTAGGCTTTGCCGGGGCAGAGGACAAAACTTTTGCTGTCCGCTTCGGGCGTGGATGCAAACAACTCGACGTGGTCAACTTCTGCGCCGTTCGCACCGGTGATGCCGTTCGCGGTCAACTGCTCGCGGACGCGCCACGAGAAATCAGTCAGCGCTTCGAGGTTGGACATGTTCACATCCATGCCGTGATCGTGGACGAGGAAGAACCAGTTGCCGCCCCATGCCACGTCGCCGTGGACGGTTTTGCCATCTATTTCGATGGGGATGTGATGAAGATGCCGATAGGCGGGAATGTTTTTGACCGAAACTTTATTGGGATATTCGCCCACCCTCACCCCTAACCCCTCTCCCAAGGGCGGGAGAGGGGAACTGTGCAAGGTTGCTTCAACAACCCCAACCGGAGTCTCTACCCGAATCATTCCAGGCTGGATTTTTCCCAGATATGCAAGTGATGCGATCAAGCCAATCGTGCCATGTCCGCACATGCCGAGGTAGCCGACGTTGTTGAAGTAGATGACTCCAAACTGACAGGTTGGGTCGGCGGGTGGGACGAGGTACGCACCGACAAGCACGTCTGATCCGCGGGGTTCGAGCAGGACGGTGCGGCGCAGGTCGTCGTGATTCTTTTTCAGCGTGGATAATTTTTCAGCAACGGAACCAGTTCCGAGGTCGAAGGGAAGCGTTTGTATTAGGCGGGTAGGTTCGCCGCCTGTGTGGGAGTCGAGGTACGGGATACGTATCATAGGGAAATGATGAAGGATGAATTATGAAGGATGAAAGTCAAAGGTCAAAGGTCAAAGGTTTTCCTTCGTGCTCTTTGTGTCCTTCGTGGTTAGATGCTCTTAAAGATCTTCTCAAATTCCGCGCGGTCTTCAGCGGACAGAGGCAGCAGCGGCTGGCGTGGCTTTCCAACAGGGATGCCGCGCAGTTCGCAGCCGACTTTGACCTTTTGGGTGTAGCCGCCGCTTTCCATGTTGCGGAGGAGCGGGAGGAGTACCTCCATGTGCTTGCGGGCGGTGACGAAGTCGTTGGCGAGAGCAGCTTCGAGGACGTTGTGATGTTCAAGTGGCGCGCAGGAGGCGGCACCGCCGATCCATGAGGTGGTGCCCCATAGGAAGTAGTCGAGCGCCTGGTCATCGGAGCCGCAGATCATTTGATAGCGGTCGCCGTAACGCAGACGCATTTCATAGACGCGGGACATGTCGCCGCTGGCTTCTTTGATGCCGATGATGTGATCGTATTTGGTGAGACCGTCCATCACTTCGTAGCTGACTTCGGTGCCCGCGCGCCAGGGGAAGTTGTAGAGCACGATGGGAATTTTGACGGCTTTGGCGACGGCTTCGTAATGAGCCAGCAGTTCGCGCTGGTTCGGACGTGAATACGGCGGGACGGCGACCATGAGCGCGTCGTAGCCCATGCCCTCGGCAATCTGCGAGTAGCGGACAACGTCGCGCGTGGCGCCAGAGTTGGTGCCTGCTATGAGCGTCACCCGCCCGTCCACTTTTTCTTTGGTGAATTTGAAAATCTCCAGCCGTTCGACTTCGGTGAAGGCGTAGACTTCTCCCGTCGTGCCGCCTGGGACAAGCCCCGTAATCTTGTTGGCGATCAGGTATTCGATCAGTTGTTCAAGGACGGGGTAGTTAATGCTTTCGTCCGCGTTGAAGGGGGTGACGATGGGGGCGTAGATTCCTTTGAGGTGCATGGGAGACTCCAGTGGGTCAGTTATCAGTGACCAGTAATCAGTGATTGGTAATTAGAGATTAGAGATTGGTAGTTTACTTCCCCGATTGTAAACCTGCAAGAGCGCTGAAATGGAGGGAATTAAAAGGCAGGTATAATCGAAATGCTTATGTTGAAAAGATTACGCCTGCCAAAGAATATCCAGCCTGTTGGTTTTCCGCCTGTGGCGCAGACATTGCCGAAGGCGGTGAAACGAATCGCGGATGAACTCGACCCTGAAAAGATCATTCTCTTCGGGTCGTATGCGTACGGCACGCCGACTCCAGACAGCGATGTGGATCTTCTGGTAATCATGAAGACACGGCAAAAAACAAAAGACCGCTATCTCACCGTGGGACGATTATTGCGCCCGCGCCAGTTCCCTGTGGATATCATTGTCAAAACGCCGCAAGAGGTGGAACGCGCGTTGAAGAATAGGAAAAATTTTTTCATTCAAGACATCCTCACCAGGGGCAGGGTGCTTTATGAAAGGTGACAACGATCTTGCTGTGTGGATCGACCACGCGGAAGACGATTTCAACGCGACGGGGAAATTACTGCGCGGAAAAATGCCCTCCATTTACGGGGCATGTTTTCACGCCCAGCAATGCGCGGAAAAATACATGAAAGCGATTCTAGTCGTCAAAGAACAGCGCTTCCCGATGACGCATGATCTGGTCGTCGTCAATACTTTGTTGCAACAAGCAGGGGTGGACATGAATATTTCGGAAGACCTCCTTGAACTTTTGTCATCTTATGCGGTTCGGGCGCGTTACTCAGGCGAATCGCCAGAATTGGACGATGCGAAAGAGGCGCTTCTCATTGCGAAACAAGTCCGCGCGTTTGCTCGAATTTTTTTGGGGATCGAGTAATATAGAGACCGTCCGAGAATAAAAACCTTTCACGAATAAACGAATTGAGGCGGATGCCATTCCAAGAGGCGAGCGCTGTTTATTATTCGAGTATTCGTGAAAAATTCGTGGATGGACTTCCCCCAGTGGAAGTGGGCAAGAGCTATTTAGGAAGAGGTGGAGCTATGCAAATACGAAAGCCAACATGAATATTGACAAAGTCCATTCTAGAAAAGGAACGAGAGGCACATCGTGCAATCCACATATCACTGCCGAAGGAACTACTACGCAACACACGATCTCCTAATACTTTTTCATTTTCACGCCCATCGTTAATATTGTATGGGTAGGCTTTTTTCAAACTATTCGTCCATTCTTCAACATTGCCAGTCATATCAGCACAACCATAAGGCGAATCGCCCTTCGGGGAATATAAGCCTACAGGTGTAGTAGCACGCCTACCTATATTGCACTTATATTTGTCGAATTGATTTCCCCAAGGGTACTCACGCCCATCTGTGCCACGAGCAGCTTTTTCCCATTCTGCTTCGGTAGGCAAACGCAAAACTAAACCTACAGGCAATTCGGTTTTAAATAGGTGGTTCAAAAGTTGGCAATATTTTATTGTATCTGTCCATTTGACCAATACAACAGGGTGATCCTTCTCCCCCTCCACGTCATAACCACGATATTTAACTTCGGCACCTATGAGCGTACGATATAAGTCAAAGGTAACAGGGTAACGTGCCATTAAGTAATCATAAGGAATATCGATTATGTGCTGGGGTCTTTCATCGTCCAACTGATGATAGGTACTTCCCATCAAAAACTTACCTGCAGGTATGCGCATAAATTCCATGCCATTGGAGAGGATTATTTTGTTTTTGGCAATCCACTCAGCTGTTGGCATTTCAGATTGAGCAGACTTCGGAATCTCAATAGCAGTCTCTTTTTTATTTTCTTTCGATATAGTGGTTTGATTTCTCAACCCAAGCGAACTGGCTCGTGTTTTCAAACTTACAATCAATTTTTGAAGCGCTCGTTCATGTTGAGGTTTAGGAAAGTAATCTACATACTGCCAATCTCTTAAACTTCGCGGAGGAGTGCATTCCTCCAATCGTAGTGGAACAATAAAAATTGTTTCTTCTGGCATTTCAAAAGCAATGTCAAGCGCAAATCGTAGTTCTTTTTGAACGAATCCACGTTTATTAATCGAACCGTTGGAGAGACAAACCAAAACAACATCTGATGATTCAACGGCTTTTTCAATTTCTGTTTCCCAATCCTGCCCTGGGTAGAGTTCTTCTTCGTCCAGCCAAGGCTCAATCCACGGTTCGGTGCGGAGTTTTTGATATAACTCGCGGACGGCGGGTTTGTCCGCGGAGGAGTGGCAGAGGAAGACGCGGAGAGGGCGGTTGTCAACGGATGTCATAGCGGATGCTCGGATGAAAACGGATTTTGATACAACTCTCGAACGGCGGTTTTGTCCGTGCTGGAGTAGCAAAGGAAAACGCGAAGAGGACGATTGTCAACGGATGTCATAGCGGATGCTCGGATAGTTCAACGGATTTTGATACAACTCGCGGATGGTGGGTTTGTCCGTGCTAGGGGGCGGGAGGTCATAAGAATGAAGGATGAATTGAATTACAAATCAGCGTCGAGGAATTCTCGTGGGGAGAGGATGGGAATATTTCGGAAGGGATGAAGAACCTGTAAATCTTTGTCACCGCTTACGATGAGAGTTGCATCGCCATTGACAGCGAGTTCAAGGAATTTGTCATCTTTCGGGTCACGACATGCTTTTATTCTTTTGGTAATTTCAACCAAAACCGCCTCTTTTACGAGAAGCGAAAGGAATTTTAGGCGGTCTTCTTCATCAATATAACGATCAAAGGCTGGTCGGCTAAGAACGTCACGTAATTCTTCAATAACTTCCAGTGACAGTAAAATTTCCCCTGCGATCCTTGCTTTATCTAAAGAATCACGCGCTACTGACTTCTTCATCAGTAGCGCGCTAACAATGACGTTGGTATCAAAGACGAATCGCCCCCGATTAGCCATTGAGTATGGAATCCAAAATATCGGGGGTTAGTCCGCGTTCCTGGGCTTTACGGCTGATATCATCCATCAATTCGTCAAGGGAAATGGATGGCTTTTCAAACTCCCGCAGCCAAAGGCTCATGAGAATTTGCATTTTCTTTTTATCCGCCTGTGGTGCTCGCTCGTAAATTTTGGCGGTTTCGTTGTCTACGGGAATATTTATAACAACCATAGGTCACCTCTTGAGATAATTATACTTCGGCACACAGTTTTTGATACAACTCATGGACGGTGGATTTGTCCGTGCTAGGGCCCCTATCGGGGATATATGGCAGAGGAAGATGCGGAGAGGGCGGTTGTCAACGGATGTCATAGCGGATGAACGGATAGATCAACGGATTTTTGTACAAATCGTCCGCTTCGCGCAGCGGGCTTGTCATTGCTCGAATGGCAGAGGAAAACGCGAAAGGGGTGGGAGGTCATAAGGATAAATTTTTGGGTTATTGTTTAGCGAAGCGGACTTTTTCTTCGGTGGCTACAACAAACTGATTGGGTAGGCGGTCTGCGTAGGAAACCAACAGTTTCTTCAACACATCAATTTTATTTTTGGCGCGTTCATTGTCCAAACGAAGCAGGATGACACCGTGATGAGGTTTTTGCTCGCGATAAATCTGGTCGCCGAAATCTTTGTCGTTCGTGATCAATATCCAATTTTCTTCAAAGGCTTTTTGAACAATGTCATTGTCATCCATCCCCCTTGCCGAGTCGTAAACCGAAAAAACTTCATGCCCCTGCGCTTGTAACCATTCAGCTACAGCGGGTCCTGTACATTCATCCACAAGAAAACGCATTTACACGTTCTCCACGGAGAGAGGCATAAAAACGGTATTTTCTAACGCTTTACTGGCAAATAAAATACAGGCTTGGATATCCAATTGGGTCAAGCCTTTGTATTCATCAATGATTTCCTGAATGGTCGCGCCGTGAGCCATGAGATTAAGGATGAACTCAACCGTTAAACGTGTCCCTTTGATAACAGGTTTGCCTGTCATCACTTTAGGATTAATTGCAATCCGTTCGAGTAGCTTTTTATCGGTCATTTTCTTGCTCCTTACTTAAATTTCATCGTCCAACACATACCTCCAAGAATAATACTTCTTGGGAGATTAGATGTCAATTGAGCGTTTTTGGCGTATCGACTCCACCGCCGCAAACGTGGACTTGGTCACACCGATCAATTGCTCAGACGGAATCGGCGGCTCGCCCCCGCTCTTGATTGATTCAGCGAAAGCAGCCATTTCCGCCCTCCAGCCTTTGTCTTGCGCTCCTCTTTCCTCTTTCCTCTTTCCGTCCTTAACTGTCACCAAAGAAACATAATCATCAAGCACCGCCACCATCCCCTCACAAAACACTTCTAACCGCTCCTTCGGCATGGACTTGTCACCGTTGGCGAGATAATCCACCACGCCGATGGAGCCGTCTGCAAAGGTGAAGGTCATCGAGACGTTGTCCTCGCGGTATTTGCCGCCGTTTGGTAGGGCATGTGCGCTCACGCTGACAGGTACTGCCCCAATGAGGAAAGTGATCAAATCAATAAAATGACAAGCTTCGCCAATGATACGTCCGCCGCCGATGGCTTCGTCCTGAGTCCAGTGATTGGCGGGGATGAAACCAGCGTTGACGCGGTAATGGAGATATTTGGGTTCCTGGAGATTTGAGATTTGAGATTTGAGGGATTGCACGAGCGGAGAGAAACGACGATTAAAACCAGTGAGGAGTAAACGGTTATCAGCTTTTAGTAACTGCTTACTGATGACTGATAACTGTCCATTGTTTATCGCCAGCGGCTTTTCCACAAAAACATGCTTTCCTGCTCTAAGCGCTTTGACGACCAAATCTGCATGGGTGTCGTGACGGGTAAGGATGGCTACCGTGTTGATGTTCTTATCATTGATGATCTCATCCTCGGAGGAAGTGGCATATTGAAAGCCGAATTTCTTCCCTGAATGTTGAGCGTGTAATCCACTGGAAGAGGCAATGCCGACAAGTTCAAAATTTTTATTGTTTTTGAGAACGGGAAGCAATGTTGAATTTGCAAATAAACCAGCCCCCAACACACCAAGGCTGATGACTGACGACTGATGACTGATAACTTTCGGAAACTCCACTCGTCTACTCGTATCTCGTTTCTCATCACTGTACTTCAACAACACCCCAAGGAAAGGCTCTTTCTTCTTTCCCGTAATGACTTCGTACGCTTTCACGCCTTCTTCAATTGGAAAGCGATGCGAAATCAACGGCTCCACTTTCAACTTTCCACTTGCCATTAAATCCACCACGGCTTGGAAATTTCGCCCTTCCGTCCAACGCACATAACCAAGCGGGTAATCCTGTCCGTTCTCCTCGTAATTGGAATCATAACGACCCGGTCCGTAGGAGCGCGAGTTGATGAAGGAGATTTCTTTTTCGTAGTAAATTTTTCTAGGGAAGTTCAAACCAACAGCGCCAGTCGCCACGACTTTGGCGCGGTCTCTGGCAATGGCACCCGCCAATTCAACGGGATCGTTGGAGGATGTGTCGGCGCAGATGATGATGCTGTCAAAGCCGCGGTTGGCGGTAAATGCCACAGCGGCAGATTCTGCCTGGGGGCGTGTAACAGCTTGAACGTTAAGAGAAGAAGCGAGCTGGACCCTCTTCGCGTCAATGTCAATGCCGAGGACGTGGCATCCCGCCGCAGACGCCAGTTGAATCGTCAATAATCCTAAAAGACCCAAACCAATAATAGCCACGTTCTCACCAAGCTGAGGTCCTGCGAGGCGGAAACCATGTAGTGCGATTGCGCCGAGGGTAGTGAAGGCAGCAGATTCAAAATCGACATTCTTTGGGAGCGGGGTGAGCAGGTTGCGCGGCACGACGTTGTACTCGGCATGCGTGGCATATCCCCCACCCGCACACGCTACACGCTGACCAACCTTGAAGCCTTGCATCCCCGCAAGGGGGACTGTAGTATTTTTTCCAAGCGCCACGATGGTTCCGGCGGTGGAATAGCCAAGCGCCATCGGCTGGTCGAGGCGATTGAAGACGGCTTGCACGGTTGGTTTGATGCCTTCGCGTTTGGCTTTATCAAGTGTTTGCTTGACGAGATCGGGACGGGAACGCGCCTTGCCAAGATAACTTTTTTCTGCAAATTCAACCACCATGCGCTCGGTTCCCGCCGAGACAAGGCTTGCCGAAACACGCACAAGCGCCTGCCCTTCACGCGGGGTTGGGATGGGAACTTCTTCGATGACGGTTTGTCCGTTTTTGATGTTTTGGAGGAGTTGTTTCATTTTAGTTGGGGAGTTTATTCGTTCGGTAGT
>JACPVC010000215.1 GCA_016191955.1 Chloroflexota bacterium | reverse complement strand
GGTGGACGTTTCGCTGGTTTATAATCCCGACCTGCTCCAGGTGACCATGGCAGACGACGGATGCGGTTTTAATGTCAATCAGAAGGCAACCGGCTTGGGGTTCCGCTCGATGCGCGAACGCATCAGCAGCGTGCGCGGAACATTCCAGATCCAAAGTGCTCCGGGGCAGGGAACCCGCATTATCATCCAAATCCCCCTCAAATCGAATGCAGGAGGTTAAAGAAAGAATGAAACACCATCGAACTAGTATTTTGATCACAGACGACCATGAAGTGGTCAGAAGCGGAATCCGTTCTTATCTTGAGAAGATTTCCGATTTTCAGGTCGTTGGCGAAGCCTCTTCGGGTGAAGAGACGCTGAGCCTGGTTTCTGAGTTGATCCCCGACATCGTCCTCCTGGACTTGATCCTGCCGGGCATGGACGGCATCGAAACCACGCGCCGCATCCGCCAGATCAGCCCGCGCACCAAGGTGGTGGTGCTCACGTCTTACCACGAAGATGCGCACATCTTTCCCGCTTTGAAAGCCGGGGCGATCTCCTATATTTTGAAAGACATGAAAATGGAGAAACTGGTCGAGGTCCTGCATCGCGCCGTACAAGGCGAGGTGACACTCCATCCTATTGTAGCGTCGCGCGTTTTGCAAAACATCCGCGGCGAGAATGGCGAGGAGCAGCCGCTCTTTACCGAACTGACCGACCGCGAAACCGATGTGCTGAAATTGATCGCGAGCGGACTCACCAACAGCCAGATTGCGGAAAAACTTGTCATCAGCGAAAATACGGTCAAGGGGCACGTTAGCAACATCCTCAGCAAACTTCACCTGGCAGACCGCACACAAGCGGCTGTGTACGCCTGGCAGCAGGGCATCGTCAACCGGCAAAGCACGACTAAATAAAACAGGTAATCAAAAAAGCGCTGCTTTGAAAGCAGTGCTTTTTTGATTCTTTTTAGGCTCAGAGCCGCCGTCCCGGCGGCGATTTGCAAGATGCTCAGGGAATAGCCTTCTATTGAATTGTTAGAGCATCTTTTTTAATTCAAGATACAAATTATTTACCCATCTCTGCCAGAGAAGCTTCGATCTCCTGGGTAAAAATGTCGATACCTTGAGCGCCTTGAAGCAGGCGGGTTTGAGTTTCGCCGTTGACCTCATAAGTAAGTATAAATGAAGGTGTGGCCTGAATCCCGGCCGCAGTCGCATCGGCGGCGTCCTGGTCCGCAAGGTCGGCGTATTTGCTTGTTGAAAAACACTCGTCGTATTGATCGCGGTCCAAACCGATCGCGTCGGCAAAGGCTTCCAATCGTCGGTCGGCATAGGCTCCTACGTTCTCTCCGGTCTGGTTCGAGAAGAGGATGTCATGCATTTCCCAGAATTTGCCCTGGTCGCCGGCACAATATGCCGCCTGCGCCGCTGCCTTGGATTCCGCGCCGATAAATTCGCCAACGGATTTATAAACAAAATAGACGGTGCCGGTCGCCACATATTTTTCCATCAATAAAGCTTCGGTATTCTCAAAGAAAATACGGCAGTAGGGACACTGGAAATCTGAATACTCGGTAATGGTGATGGGCGCGTTTGGGTCGCCAGCCGCGTTGAAATCTGCATTGGGGCGGCTGAACTGTTCGGGGGTGACAATGTTCCCAACAGGCTTGAGGTTGGGATAGATAATCAAAAATGCGAGGAACAGCGCGCCCAGGGTGATCAAAACAATGGCGATCAGGCGCGACTGCTTTTCCTTGCGCCGGATCTGCTCCCTGCGCATTTGGCGTTTACTCATTTCTTTGTTGTTCATACTTTCTCCTGTAAATTTTAGTAGGCGTTGAATTTTCCCACGCCAATATAGATTTGTCCAGAAATGGGTTAAGAGCCTCTTATTTTACGCTTCGCGCAGGCGGGCATCCATCCACATCATCATGGTCTTGAAGACCTCAGCCTTCTCCGGCTCGTTGTGCAGCTCGTGATACGCCCCATCCCACAGGATCAGCGTGCAGCGATCCTTCAATGCGGCGGCAAACTCGGTGCTGCTGGATGGGAACGCAAGCCTATCCGCCTTGCCGTGCAGTAACAGCAAAGGGAGAGGGAAATTCCCGGCGTTTTCAAGCGTCCATTTGGTGATGCCGAGCATGATCTTGCCAAACCCCAACGAAACCAAATCATGCACAAGCGGGTCACTGTTATATGCCTGTACCACTGCCTCATCGCGCGAAATCGACTTGGAATCCAAGCCGCTGGCAAGAGTGGTGGTAGGCATCAGGGAGCCGAGCAGCTTTGCCATAAAAATCTTAAGCGGTTGTTTTTCCAAAGCGGTATGAAGCCCAGGACTGGTTGCGATCACTCCTTTGAGGTCTGGCTTGCGCTTCAAACCATAATGCAAAACAAGGATGCCGCCCAAACTGTGACCGTAAAGCAAAAGAGGCAGACCGGGATACACCTTTTGAGCCTGTTCCAATAACAGGTCGATATCCTTCATAAAATCTTCAATGGAAGAAATGTGACCGCGCGCGCCGCCGGAACGCCCGTGTCCGCGTTGATCGAACGCGAACAGGACAAGCCCCTCTTTGCCCAATGCTTCGGCGACATGGGTATAGCGCGAACTGTGTTCACCCAACCCATGCACGAGACAAACCACCGCCCGCGGCGAAACGACCTCCGGTTCCCAAACCTGCGCGAAGAGTTCAAGATCGTCGTGTGATTTCCATTTCAATTCCTGATGTCTCATACTATGAAGCTCCAATCGTGATTTTAAACTCGCATTGGTGCGCCCCCGCCGCCTGGCATACGCGTTCTTCAATATCATGTTCCTGCCCGGTCGCCCAATACAAACACTCGCGGATCAACCCCAGCGTTACAAAGCAAATCGAAGCGTTGTCTTTTTGCCCAAGG
>JACPVC010000214.1 GCA_016191955.1 Chloroflexota bacterium | reverse complement strand
CGCAGGGTTTGTTGGCGCGGCAATGCAGTGCGTGAACCGCCCGTCAATAGTTTGAAGCGGTCGTCGAGTCGTTTTGCGATTTGTTCAGGTGTGAACGCGCTCACGCGCGAGGCGGCTAATTCCAAAGCGAGGGGAATGCCGTCGAGGCGCGAGCAGATTTGGGCGACGTAGGAAGCGTTCTCATCCGTAAGATGGAATTTAGGATTCGCGGCGGAGGCGCGTTCCACAAACAATTGAACGGACTCGAATCGAATGAGGCTTCCACAGTCTTGGAGGCTTCGGAAGTCTGGAAGTGAAAGCGACGGCACGCGATAGACAGTTTCTCCGCCGATGCCGAGCGCCTCGCGGCTGCTTGCGATGATCGTGAGGTTGGCGGCGTTGTGCAGAAATTCATCCGCAAGCTGCGCGCTGGCTTCGACGAGATGTTCGCAATTATCGAAGATGAGTAAAGGGTTTTTCGCCCGCAAATAATCGATGACGATATCCTTCAACGACACCCCCATTTGCGCGCGGACGTTCAACACGGATGCGATGGTTTGCAAAATGAGCGCAGGGTCGGCGAGTGGAGCAAACTCGATGAACCATACACCGTCTGTAAAATGTGGGATCATTTCTGCACCAAGTTGTATCGACAAACGAGTCTTGCCTGTGCCGCCTGGTCCAATGAGCGTCAACAATCTTGCAGACGAAAGTTTCTCTTTCGCCTCGCGCAGTTCGCGTTCGCGCCCGATGAAGGATGTAAGTTGAGTTGGGAGGTTGTTCGTCGCTGTGACAATCGACATCAAAGCAGGAAAATCTTTTTGCAATCCAGAAGCAACAAGTTGGAAGATTTTCTCGATGTGCGTTAATCCCTTCAGGGAGTAATCGCCCAGGTCGAGCAGAGATACGCCATCTTGCAAATGTTCGCGCGCTACTTCGGCTGTAACCCCTGAAATCAGCACCTGCCCGCCATGCCCAACAGACATAATACGCGCAGCGCGGTTAAGCGTGCCACCATAATAATCTCCGTCTCGTAACTCGGCTTCGCCGGTGTGCAGCCCCATGCGGACTTTAAGTATGCAAGACGAATCTTGAAGGACGAAGGTTGAATACAGACTTTGTTGCGCATGGATGGACGCGTGGACTGCATCGATTGCCGTTACAAAAACCGCATGAAACCCATCGCCTGTTTTTTTGATGACCTGCCCATGATTGGCTTCAATCGCCTCCTTCAAAATGGAATCATGTTTTGCCAGCGCAGCTTTCATCGCTTCGGGATGCTGTTCCCAAAGTTTGGTCGAGCCTTCGATATCGGTAAACAAAAAAGTAACTGTGCCAGTTGGGAGAGCCATACGACCTCAATTCCCTAAATGACGTTTTGTTTGATTATATGACAAGAACAGTCCAAATAAAACAGCCCTGGGGCAAAACCCCAGGGCTGCGTTGTGCCTTGCTTCTTACTTCACTATGTTCCTCAGCACCGTGTGCGATGTGCGAGAAGATTTTGAAAGATATACCTCGAAATCGCCGCCAAGGATGGCGGCGTGAGCGTTTTCAGATCAATGCTGCGGTTTTCGTAAGCCGAGGATCAATTCGCCTTGAAGGATGTAATGCCTGGCAATGAGCTGATAGCCGCGTTTGCCGACGAATTCATCGACCAACTCTTTACAGGTGTAATGGGTAATATGTTCGTCGGCATAGGCTTGCGGCAGGATGACCTTATATAGCCATTCGATGACGATCCATTGCCATTTCGCGTAATCCGGGGTCCCTAAAATTAGAAAACCTCCGGGTTGCAGAACGCGGTCAAGTTCGTCCATCGCGCCCGGGCGAGGAATATGTTCGACCACTTGTGAACATAAGACGCAGGGAAAAGCTCCGCTTTCGACAGGTAAATTGAAAAGGGATGCCTGTGCCCGCATCTTTTCATAACGCCGGACATACCGCAGTTTCCGATGCAAGATGTCAACCGCAATGCTCCCGGCAGGCAGCTTGCCGATAATGCGGCTGGAACCGCACCCGACATCCAGGCATTTCCCCTGGTCTTTCAACAAGCCGGTAATATGTTTATAACGCTGACGCTGCCAGTAACGCTGAGGGGGCATCAGGGAGTTGTAGGCGCGCGCGTCATAATCGGCACTGGCGATCGAATTGCGCAGCTTCCATAAACGGGCAAAAGTCTTTAAGTATGCCATTCCAAAGCGGGCGATACGCAGGAACACTTCTTCCCCGTCGGCAGCATGATATTCAAACGGTATCTCGCGGATGTGATACCCCTCCATCAATACGCTGACCAGTATCTCCTGAAGGATATCGTAGTCTGTGCAGACCAGCGTCAAATTCTTGACGATCTGTGCTTTGTATAAACGGAACCCACAAGACATGTCGCGAATCTGAAAATCCAGCCCACGGCTGAAAACGACGTTCAATGCCCTGCTGAAGAACGTTCGAAGGAAGGGCATGTGGGTCTTCCCGCCGGAGACGTATCGGGATGCAATGACCACGTCCGCAGTGGCGCGCGCATCCCAAAGGTCACGCAAGAAGCGGGCTGGGTCCTTCTGATCCACATCCATCACAACGATGAATTCCCCGACGGCACGCTCAAACCCCGCCTGTAAAGCGTTTCCGTATCCATGCGATGAAATGGAAACGACCTCCGCATCACCGACGTGGACGGTCTGATTGGGGCGGCTTGTAACAACAAGGATCTCAAAACGGATCGAGAGAGACGCCAATGCAACGCGGATTTGAGACAACGCCCCTTCATCGACCTGGGTCTTCCCAACGGCGGGTATGATGATCGAAAGCTCACAAGGCAGGTTGACAGGATTCATGCGGAGCGCCTTTCATCGGAAAGAACAGCCTTGGGCATGGCTGTTTGAGACAGCCGCCAAGCCGCGAAATAAATAAGCCACAAAAAAAACGGGAACCAAATTTGAAAAACGTCGTTGCGGCTGGATAAGCGGTAAAGAATTGCCACGATCAACGCGATCAGAATGGAGGCAGTAAGCCAGACTTTCAATAACCGCTTCTCCAGAAAACCAACCCATGCAAAAACCTGGGCAATGGGAATCAATAAAATAACCTGATCGAAACTCCAGCCGAAGAAGGTAAGAGGCACCGTAAGAAGCGTTAGAAAAGCCACAACTCGATTTGAATCGATCTCAGGACGGTACCAGGCTAGATACAGCGGCAAAGGCAGAAATAACAGGATCATGTAACGGAGCGATTCGGATATACCCAGATAACTGACCAAGCCACCAAGAGTCGGCGTGAACCAATTTGTCGGGTTACTCTTCATTTGTTCAAGAAGGTCTTGTATCCACTCAAGGCGGAAGACGAAAAGAACCAGCATGCAAGCCGTACCTACCGTCATCAGCCCAAACCAGCCCGCAAATTGACGCTTCCTTGCCATGTAAATCAACAAATAAACCAGAGACAAAATCACCAAATGCGGTTTTATCAATGTCAATGCCAGCGCCGCCCCTGCCCAGAATACACGTCCCTTGTTGAGCAGGAATAGACTGACGGTTAGCCCAAAGAAAACCAGAAAGGTCACTTGCCCCATGAACAAGCCCGAAATCACTTGAGGAAGGCAAACAGAAAATAAAAAGAAGAGAAGGCGAATTTCAGGGCGATCATTTGGAAGATATAGCTCCGCCAGCATCAAACTCGACCCCAGAATCATCGCGACGTTGGCAACCATCCATATAAATTTGGCAACCTGGAAGGACATCCAGCCAAGCGGCAGCAGGAACACAAACAAAAGAGGCGGATTCCATACCATGATAGTGACATCCCACCCAGTCTCAATCTCTCGCTGAACCATTCCCATCAACGCCGGGTCGTAAGGGTTTTCTCCGCTCACGAACAAATGGGTTGCCGACCAATAGCCGATAAAATCGCCACTCCCAATATTTGTGCTGAATGAAATCTGCCATAACCATACAAGGCATAGGGATATTCCAAGAATTAGCAGGACAACAAGCACCCAACGCGGAATGTGATTCTGAAATATTTTCATTGAGGGTTCCAAAAGAGTAATTCTTTGTTCTTGAAGAATCTAATTGCACCAAATTATAAGGGACGAAGTCTCGTTTTTCTAAGACTTCGTCCCTCGTTTTCAAACCTTGTCGATCAGGATCGATAGACTACTTCACCAAATTTCTCAGCACCGTGTGCAGGATGCCGCCGTTGCGGTAGTAGTTGACTTCCACATCGGTGTTCAACAGCGCGGTGACCTTGAACTCGACGATCTTTCCATCTGATTTCTTCGCCTTGACAGTCAGCTCGCCCTTGGGCTGAATCTTGTCGTTCAAACCTTCGATGTCGAACACTTCGCTGCCATCGAGACCGAGCGACTCGGCGTTTTGACCTTCGGCAAATCTCAGTGGGAGGACGCCCATGCCCACCAAATTCGAGCGATGGATGCGTTCAAACGACTCGGCGATAACCGCCTTCACGCCCTGCAACATGGGACCTTTTGCAGCCCAGTCGCGGCTCGAACCCGTGCCGTATTCTTTGCCTGCAAGAACGATGCTCGGCACGCCCTCACCTTGATACTTCATCGCCGCATCGAAGATGGACATCACTTCGCCGGAAGGCTGGTGCTTCGTCCAATTGCCTTCCTTCGGCGCGACCATGATGTTCTTGAGGCGAATGTTCGCGAAGGTGCCGCGTGCCATTACCAGGTCATTGCCGCGGCGGGTGCCATATTGATTGAAATCTTTTGGTTGAACGCCGCGTTCCTGCAAGAATTTG
>JACPVC010000213.1 GCA_016191955.1 Chloroflexota bacterium | reverse complement strand
GCAACCTGAATGAACGCGGACTTGTTCTTGTCATGTTTCTCAAGCGTTTGATAGGCTTTGTTTAATTCCTCAACGCGTTCCGAGACCATGCGTTCCATCATCTGATTCATATCGGTCACTTCGTGATAGAGGCGCGCATTTTCCAACGCCACGGTTGCCTGTGAAGCAAAGGTTGTAGCAAGCAAGCCATCATCCTGTGTGAACGATTGAGCGGCGCGGCTGACCATCAGAATGCCGACCACATTATCCTTTGAATACAACGGCACGCCCATCCACGATTTATCGCGCGGCAGCCATTCGGGCTGAGACCAATCCTCCATGGCGTCCACATCGCCGATCACCAACGTTTCGCCTTTGCGTGAGACGGTCGTGTAAAGATTTGTTCCCTTAAGCCCCAAACGGAAGGAAGACATGTCCGCGCCCTGCGGCATGCCGCGATGCGCCTGAATTTGCGGCTCGCCATTCACATCCTCCATAAAAAGGATGCCACGGTCGTATGGAAAAGTCTGACTCAACTGCTCAAGGATTTGTTCCGGTAACTGCTCGACGGTTTTCAAGGAGGATAACTGGCGCATCGAACGCGCCAGCGCCTCGGCTCCGCGACGCCGTTCCTGTTCAGCAGCATAAAGCTGTTCCACCTCGCGTTGCGCCTGTTCGCGCTGGTTGACCAACATGGTACGCAAGAGCGCGCTCGAAAGCAGGTTGCGCACACGCACATATACATCCCAATCTTCAGGACCCATTTCCGCCCACATGAAGCCGAAGCGGTTGCTTGCCAGGGAGAGCGGCATCACCACTGCGTCATAACGGCGCTTCTCCGGCGTCTTGCCGCGCGGCACGAGCCGCCCTGTAGCAAGCCGGGAGTGGTCAACTGGCATGGTAAATTTCTTTTCGTCGTATTGCATCAACAAGCGATAGCTCTGAGGCGGGGGAGACGAAATGGACCCCGGCGCGTCGGTATCACCGTAATACATGACATACCAGCGTTCGATGCCAAGAGTCGGGAAATGCCTTGCAATGGCATCGCCAATGGCATCGAATGAAACCGCAGATGCCATCGAAAAACTGAAATTATTCAGGAGTTCTTCCTGTTTTACGAATTGAAGTCGGTTATATGCCTGCGCGCGCTGGGAAAGTTCGCCGATCAACATACGTGCCTGTTGGAAGAGATTCTCCGCCCGCAGGGTGGTGGTGGTGCTTGAAATACCGCCCAAGGCATACCTGCGGAAAGTCGAAATGACGTTCTGCCAGGTATAGAAATCATAACCGTGCCGCTGAAGAATTTCCACCATGCCTTGAACCGTCTTTAGAAAAGCATCGCTCTTTTCCGCCTCGCGCAGGCCTTCAAGGAAGGTATCCCATGCGAGCCCGAAATTCTCCACATATTCTTCGCGGTCGGGGTCTTTCTCCGGCACTCCGGCGGCTGCCAACAAAGCATTGATGGCTTTGACACGTTTATTCTCCAGCCGGCCTGTATGTGCCACCTCGCGCGGCAGGACGACTGCACGATGGATACTGTCCGGCAAACAACCGCAGGACCAACGCACCACGATGCTGGAAGGCAGCAGATTTATATCCTCGACCGCTTCGCCATCGATTCTTTTCAAGAGAAGGTCGAACGCTTTCGCTCCCGCATCATAAAAGGACTGCCGAACCGTCGTCAGCGGAACCCCCATCGACTGCGAATCACTGACATCGTCGAAACCGGTCACGGCGATCTTATCGGGCACCTGAACACCGCGCTGTTGCAAAGCTTCCAAGACACCGAATGCCATGCGGTCATTCGAAGTGACGATTGCCTGCACCGCCATACCGCGTTCATCCAGCAGGGTGCGCACAGCGGTACGTCCGCTCTCGGTGGTGTAATCGCCCTCCAATTCCAAGTGTTCATCGAAGCGAATGTTATGTGATTTCAATTCATCGAGAAAGGCATGGTAGCGCTGGTCTGCCTCCACCTGTCCCACTGGTCCGCGTACGAAGGCGATGCGTTCATAACCGTGTTCTTCGATCAAATGCCGTACAATGGCGCGCATGCCCCCGTCATTATCCGCGATGACCGCTGGAGCCCCCGTCCTCGGAACGGCAAAGGATGCAATCGGCATGGGAGCGAGAAAATCAAAAAAGTTTTGAATCTCGTCTCTGGAAAGCCCATGAGCGATATCGGCTGAAAGCAAGATGCCGTCTATTTGTTCCGGGTTGATGAGGTCGTATAAACCGTAGGAGCGTCCATCTGGCGTGGAAATGGCAGATGGTTTCCCGCCTACAAAACAAATCACATTGACGTCTACCGCCCGCGCCGAATCCAGCACGCCCGCCATAAATTCACTGCCCCACACCCGGCTCAGTTGTGCGCCAAGCACTGCAATGGTCCTGTGTTTGCCAGAAAGGATTTCGGTTTTTGTCGCCATGGAATGGCAAAATTATAAGTCAGGTTGTTCAGGTCATAAATTGCAATTTTGCAAGACATTTTCCCCAATAAAAGAGTAGGACGAGATGGCATCTCGTCCTACTCATCATGATTTTTATCGTATCTCGATCTGGTAAGAAGCGACCTCACGGGTAAAGCGCGTGGTGCCGGTCACAACCAGGTAAGCCGTCTCGCCGGATTCCAACGAAACGGGAATCTCCGCGGTCTGGTCGGCATTGACGGGGATCATCGTCACATTGGAATCGCCGGTCGTGATGAGCGCCAGTTTGAAAGTCTGCGGAAGAACATTCTGGACGCGCACAAAGCCTTCAGCGACCCAACCGCCGTCATCCGCCTCAAAATCGGACCTGTAACCTGCCGCTTCGACCGCGACATCGTCCAACATGAAGCCTTCTCCATTGACCGCCGCATCGGTGATGTATTCAAAACGGACGAAGACCTTCTTACCCGCATAAGCCGACAAGTCAATTTTTTCCTCGATCCAGTCGTTGGTCACAGCGGTGTAGCCCCAGCCATAGGAGTTGCCGCTTGGGTCGGTGCCTCTGCCGGAAGGCGTGGTGAGAATTTCCCATGTCTCGCCGTCTTCAGAGACTTCAACATAAACGTAGTCCCAATCCTCTTCGATGTCGAACCAGGTGCGGAAGGAGAGTTCCACCGGTCCACTTGCGCTGGTGAGGTCGAACTCACGCGTCAGGGTCATGTTCGACTCGTCGCCTTTGTTCGACCAAAAGGCGTAGTCCCCAGAATAGGGGTCAGCAGGCAGCAACCCGGTCACGGTAGAGCCGGTGAAGTCGATGGTGAAGTCCCCGGCGCATTCGATGGCAATATAGTCCACGCCGTATTGATGGACGGTGCGCGCAAGAGGTTCCTGCGGGCAATCGTAAATCGTCTCGGTTGCGGAGGCGCGTTGGGCGGCGGGGTAATTGTTGTAAACGTAACGCCCATCACTGATGGAGGGGTCGAGCAAAAGATTCGTCAATGCCCAATCCATGAAGAAGTCATCTGCTGTAATGGGCTGACCGGTGATCGAATCGGTTGCGCCGACTTGCTGTAAGACATCATCCACGCTGTCGAGTCCGTTGGCGGGGTCTTTTATGAGCGATTGAGTCGCCTCTTCGCCGAAACGGTCAAGGAAATAGGTCATGAAGAGGAAGCCCGCGCCATAATGTGGCGACGTGGCGTTCTGGTCGTTGGGCCAGTCGTTCAGTTGCAGGTCGGGGTCGGAGATGTAGAGTGTATCGAAGCCGCCGGTTTCATAGCCATTCATTAACACTGCCAACTCGGAAGAACCTTCGTTCAACCAGGAGGTCTCGTTCAAGTCATTATTCCAGTGGATCATGTGCTGGAATTCGTGCGCCAGTACCGCATAGGCGTAATCACCGCCCAACGGGGTGTTATCGGCATTGAAGAGGAACATTTCATGCGCGTTCGAATATTCCTGGATCAGCGGATGCGTGGAGTCAGACGAGGAGAAATATCCGGCAACCGAGAAGCCAAGCCCGCGTGAATAGAGAATGTAAATATGTTCGTCCCCGTCGATGCCGGGTGACCATTCACTGCCGAAGAATTCGCGGTTGGTGGGGTACATCTTATCCTCGAAGGTATCCACCAGCGCCTTCATTTCATCTTCGTCGATATCGAGCCCGTCCTGCGCCCAGAAATAAACGTGTGGGGTGATATAACGCAAGGTCGCCGGGACTTCGTTATTCTTGTTCGAGTCCAGGTCGTGTACCCAGAAATTCTGCTTCTCGCCCACCGAACGCAACACAGCGGATTCCGCCATCACTTCGGGGACGCCGCACTTACCATCCAAACGGCACGCCAGTTCGCGCGGGTCATTCGCAGGGACGACGGTGTTCTCCAACGTTTCCACTGTTTCACCTGAGATCGAATCCACGGGCGGACGTTTGATCTCCGGGCTTTCCGATTGGGAGGGTGGTTCATCCGGCGAAATGGGATCGACAAAAACGGGAAAGTCTCCCGATGACCCCGATTGAGCGACGGTGTAATAGGCATATCCGCCAATGCCCAGCGCTAGCAGGCAAAGACAACACAACAAAACGACAATGCCTACAATAATACCGGTTGTCGCTCCGGAAGACTTCTTTTCGTAATTGTCTATATTATCCATAATGTTTCCTTTGGCACAAAAGATTGCCCGATGATACCCCGACCGCCTGAAAAGTGGATTAGGATATTGGGGGGACAGACGGTGGACAATAGACGTTATCGGTAATTAGAAAAAACGTCCCGAAGGTTGTTATTCGGCATCAAATTTACTCGCTCAAACCTTCGGGACGGTGGCATATAAGTTATTTCCGATAACGTCTAATAGACAGTGGACGGTCTTTGGTCCACCGTCCACTGTCATAGTTTAGATAAAAACAGCGCAGGACTTTCGTCCCGCGCTGTTCGCACTTATGCTTCCACTTCCTGCTTCGATTTCTTTTTCTTCATCGGTGCGGACGAACTGAAGACGATCTTGTTCTGCTTTTCATCCACATCCACGATGACCTCAGCGCCGTCCTTGAACTTGCCGCCCAGCAACTCCACCGAAAGCGGACTCTCGACATATTTCTGAATCGCCCTGCGCAACGGACGTGCCCCAAACGCCGGGTCGTAGCCTTCCTTTGCCAGCCATGAGCGCGCGGCGTCGGTGAGCTGAACGGTGATGTCGTGGTCGTTGAGGCGGTCTTGCACTTCCTTCATTTGCAGCACAACGATGTGT
>JACPVC010000212.1 GCA_016191955.1 Chloroflexota bacterium | reverse complement strand
TCCACACCGGGCAATCAACTCCATTTACTGGCAGGTTGACCTTCTTTTCAAGTGACATACCCATTTTCTCAGCGACTTTTTGTGAGCCTGTATTCTCCGGCTCGATCAGAGAGACGAGACGCGAGAGATTTAATTTCTCGAAGCCATATTGTAGAATCCCCTGCGCAGCCTCGCTTCCTAATCCCTGCCCCCAATATTCCTCTGCAATGGTGTATGCCACTTCCACTTCATGTATGCCGTCCACTTCCCACGGCAGTAACCCACAGCGACCGATGAATTTGCCAGTCTCTTTATGGATGGTCGCCCACAAGGCCAGCTCGGGGTGACGGGGATGCCCATGCATGTGCCATTCCAATTCCTCCTGCGCTTCTTCACGCGAACGCGGCGCATCGGGAATGTATTTGGTGATGTTGGGGTTTTGATACAACGCCCAGAGATCGTCGAGGTCTGCGAGGACTTGATGACGAAGAGTCAGGCGTTTTGTTTCAAGAATGATAGCCATGTTCTAATCCTTTGTAATTGCATACATTTGAAGATCGCGCGGTTCTCTGCGCCAGGTTTGATATTTGTGATGTTTTCATTGCCAATAACTCAACGCCAAATGGACCGCCTGCCCCATCGTCACGGAACGTCCCTCTGCCCATAGCGACGCAAAAACTTTTTCATCGGTATTTGCTTTCAAATCCGCGACCTCGCGCTCGTATTCCACGCGTTCCAACTGTGACATATCTATTTTGATGAGTTCGCGCAATGCCTCCGCCGCACCGAGGAGCTTGATCGCCCGTTCGGGTTGCTCCTGCGCTTTGGCAATAAAGGCGAAACACTCCAATTGATTGGCAACCGCGGCGCGGTGACCGAGTCGTTTCCATTCAAGTATGGTCCGGCGATACATGATTATGGCGTTCTCGTAATTTCTTTCCAACCGTTCAATGTGCGCGATTTCGCTGTGAATCATATTCGTGCGATGATGGTCGCCCATCTCACGAAAAACGGACAACAACGGGGTAAGCCGTTCACGCGCTTCTTCAAGCCGGCCGTTGAAGCGCGCGCCCATGCCCAGCCCAAATACCACCATGGCATGCCCAAAGAGGTTCTCGCTGCCCTTCAGTGCAGTGAGCCCTTGCGCCACCAATTGATTACCTTTCTCAACATCCCTGCCAGTCATCAACAGCCGCGTACCTAAGATCCCATACGCCATGCCTTTCGCGAATTGGTCGTTCGATTCATCCACGACACGAGCAACCTCGTCCATGAGCTTGTCAACATCCTCGAATCGAGCGGACATCATTTTGGAAGCCGCTTCGAATGACAACACTGTTGCGAGTAATTTCTTGTCACCGAGTTGGCGCGCGTAGTTCGCGCAGGTCGTCGCCGCTGCGCTTGCATTGAGCATGTCGCCCTGGCTGAATGCCATAAGGGAAACCGCCTGCCAAGACTTGGCGAGGATCGCCATGCGTACACGTGCCGCTTCACCCATGACCTCGGGCAGGCTCTTCTCCCGTTCGAGCGCCGCGTGAATCCATTGGATGCCCTCGTTTTCATAGCCACGCCTAAACCAGAAGTTTGGTAATGCGCCCGCCATGCGTAAAACTGCCACCGGGTCTTTATCCAACCCCCATTCGATCGCAACGCGCAGGTTGTCGTACTCGGCTTCGAGGCGATATACCCATTTCAAAGCCGTGGAACCATAGAGTCCACTTTCTGCGGATTCCGCCAGCCTTACGTGATACTCCAAATGGCGGTTTCGGATCTCCTCCGCTTCGCCCGATTCCATGAGCTTGTCGCGC
>JACPVC010000211.1 GCA_016191955.1 Chloroflexota bacterium | reverse complement strand
GGGATCGCCGTTCCAAGCCAAAGAAACAAGAGCTTCAGCCGCGGATTACGCGAATTTTCGCGAATTGGTTTTAAAATCAGTGCGAATTCGCGAAATTCGCGGCAAAAAAGGGTTTGAAAATCCTTGTTTCTTAGTAGCGACCTGGATCGGGAACTGGAGGAGCGCGGGCACAAGTTTGTGCGCTATGCGGATGACTGTAACATCTACGTCAAAACGCAGCGAGCCGGAGAACGGGTAATGGAAGGCGTGAAGCAGTATCTGGAAAAGAAGTTGAAGTTGAAAGTGAACCCGAAGAAGAGCAAAGTCGAACGAGCGACGCGGGCGAAATTCCTGGGGTTCAGTTTCTTCAAACGCAAAGGTGAAGTATTCATCCGTCTGGCGAAGCGCACGAAGGAACGCTTGAGGGAAAAGATACGACACCTGACGCGGCGAACTCGCTCTGGCAAGTTGGAAGACATACTGAGCGAAATCAACCGCTATCTCAGGGGCTGGATTGCCTACTTTCGACTGGCAGCCACACCGAGCGTGTACCAGGAATTGGACGAATGGATCAGACGGAGACTGAGACAGTTATTGTGGAAACGCTGGAAGAAGGGCACGACGCGCTACCGGGAATTGACCCGCCTCGGAGTACCTAACGAACGAGCGGCACTCGGAGCGATTGGCAAAAGTCCCTGGCGCATGTCCCTTTCCCCGGTGGTACATGAAGCCCTGAGCAACACCTTTTGGTGTAACTCAGGGCTGGAAGGCATCACCGAACGATACAACCACCTACGTTATTCTCATTGAACCGCCGGATGCGGACCCGCATGTCCGGTGGTGTGAGAGGAGGCGGTTAATCGCCGCCTCCTACTCTATTTCCCGGTAAAAATATTTTTCATTCCATCCGCAACCATTTGAGTGAATAAGGTTTTTCCATCTTCGTTCAAATGGATCACGTCCCTGAATAATTCATGGGTGAGACGTGGGTCTTCTCCGTAATCAAGCAAATAGGCATCTTGATCCTTGACATATGCCCGTAACGATTGCAGGTAGTTGGCGAGTTGAGGGTCGGCAGATGAGTTTGCAGTTTCCACTTTGATGCGGACAAATACAATCTTGATGTTGTTTTCCCGTGCAATGCTTATCATTTCAGGCAGATACGACCTATCCACCTGGGATTCAAAATCCAACTGGTCGGGCGTATAGAGAGAAGACTCAGCCGCGCCGACCGCGTTCACAAGCGCTTTGGGCTCAAGGTCTGCGCCGAGAAAAATTTCGCCGAGAGAATAGTCTACGCAGTTTTCATCACAGCCGAAGTAAGGCGGGGCAAGATAACGAATACCTGCATCGATGCGGTTGCGGATCTGTGTGCGGGTTACGTAAAGTGGAAAATATTTTTCTGCCGCGATCTCAAGCGGATTCATCAAACTAACGAATGAATTTTGGATAAAAAGCGGCTCGTTACGACGGGCATATTCGTCGACCAATTCAAAATAACTTCCATGGACGCGGTATCCCGGCGCGGTCAAAATGGAGTCGCGGAAAACGATCAGAACGTATTCGGGCTTGTAACTTGACTCAGCGATATTGTTTTTTAGAATGAGATACCAAAGCGCGGACGCCGAGCCGGGAATGGCGATGCTGTAAACGGATTTACCCGTTTGCTGTGCCAGCGCTTCAGGGTCGAGACCGAGGGCAAGGGTCGAGTCGCCCATGAGGACGATCTGCGGCTGATTCTCTTCCAGATATTGCAAGTGATTGGTGCGGACCTGTTTATCTGTGTCGGGGCCCGGCTCGCGCGGAAAGGTCAACCCATAGGATGGCGGGAGAAGGATCGAGGTGGCAACCAGGATGATGGTGAGGATCAGCCCAAATTTAAGAATGAAGCGCATGTCTTTCCTTAGAACTGGAAGTAGATGAAGTCTGAACTTGTCGAGTTGATGTAGATCACTGCCAAGGCGGCGACAATGGCATAAAAGGCGGCTTGCAGCCAGGTCCCTTTGGCGCGATTGTCAATCCAATGATTTATCAAAAGCGGGATGGAGTATGCGGCCGTTGCCGTTAGCGTGATGAGCGCAAGGATGAATTCGTTCTGGGTCGGGATGAAAGATGAACAGATGATAACGTTGAACAGCCAACCCAGCGAGGGAGCGCGGAACATCATCCACCCGAAGACGATGAAGGCAAACATGAGCAGCCATGCCAGAAAGGTTTTTATTCTCGAGGCGGGTTTCCAGTCGCCGCGGATGCCCGCGAGTTGATAGCCTGCGATCAAGACTCCGTAATACAAACCCCAGACGACGAAGTTAAGCCCGGCGCCGTGCCAGAGTCCACTAATGAACATGGTGACCAGCGGCGGGATGGACATGGCGAGTTTCTCGTTAAGTTTATAACGAAGCAATGCGCGGCGGACGGGGAAGAAAACGTAATCCCTGAGCCAGGTGGAAAGGCTGATGTGCCAGCGGTTCCAAAAGTCGGCGGGGGTGAGAGAGAGGTAGGGTTGGTGGAAGTTTTCGACGGTGTTGAAACCAAGCAGGAAGGCAACGCCGCGTGAGAGATCGGTGTAAGCGGAAAAGTCTGCGAGGATTTGCAGGGTGTAACCAAGCGAGCCGCTCAACAACAGAAACCCGGATGGCTGCGCAAAGCCAAATACACGGTCCACCAAAATCTGGATGCTGTTGGCAACGACCAGCTTTTTGAAAAAGCCCATCAAGAGAAGAGGAAAGGCTTGAGTGATGTTTTCACTTTTCCAACTTCGCTCCCCTTCAATCTGCGGCAATAAATTTTGCGGGCGGTCAATGGGACCTGCGACGATCTGCGGGAAGAAGGAAACATAAAGCCCAAAGTCAACAAAAGAGTGCGTTGGTTTAAGCGTGCCTTTGGATACATCCAGCATGTAGCCCAGTTTTTTGAGAGTGAAAAAAGAAAGCCCGGCAGGGAGCAGGATGCTGGTGAGAAACAGGTCTGGTCGCATACCGAGTGTGGATAAAAACGCGATCACGTCGCTTGCGAAAAAGTCATAATACTTGAAGAAAGCAAGCACGCCCACATTGACGAACAAGCTGAGCCAAAGGAAGAAGCGTTTACGTTCAGGCTGGGCTGCCATGCCGCGCGCGAGAAGAAAATCCGCAGCGGTGGATACGCCCAGTAGAACGGCATACCAGATTTGAAGCGAGCCGTAAAAATAATAGCTAGCCGCCAGCAAAAGCAGGTTTTGCCACCGGCGTTCGCGGACCGCCCAATACAGAACGAAGACGATGAAAAAGAAAAGTAAAAAATCGTAACTGGTGAATGCCATGCCTTATTGTTCCGACTTCTCCTCTGAGATTTTCATCACACGGTACGACTCGGCATATTCGAACTCTTTATCTTTCGCATCCTCTTTTGCCCAATCCTTCATCCACTTCTCGACCTCATCCACAGGCACCTGGCTGGCATGTTGCTGGAGCGCCTTCACCTTGATGTCGATGGTCTCGGTGATGTCCACCCATGTATCGGGCTTGTCGGTGCCGTGGACGTACAAGCGTTTGACCTCGTGCGGCTCATACCCCGCTTCGAGCAGGTCGGTGAAAATGAGCCTTGTCCCCGCTGACGGGAAAACCGCCTCGCAGGCAGCTTGTGCCGCGGCGCGATGGTCAGGGTGGTTGACGTATTCATTCCCATAAAACCATGCTTCAGGGTTGCCACATAAAACCACTTCGGGTTTGTATTTGCGGATGAGACGAGTCAGTTCCTTGCGCAGTGCGATGGTCGGCTCAAGCTCACCGTCGGGGTACCGCAGAAAGACCGCCTCCTTCACACCAAGCACCTGATTAGCGGCACGTTGTTCGTCTTCACGTAGACGCGTCAATTCTGCTTTATAAGTCCCGTCTTTGGACGGGTCGTTCGAACCCGAATCTCCACTTGTGATGGCTACGGAAATAATTTCACATCCGGCTTTCGCCCATTTGGCGAGCGTCCCGCCAATGGAGAATTCCTGGTCGTCGGGGTGGGCATGGATGCTCATGGCGATCTTGGGAAGATATTCATCACTCATAAAGTTTTCTCCTGATATTTAATTGGTGGTTTCGATACGTCCCGCAAAGAGCACGCGGGACTACTCAACCACCGGGTGATCCTATTATTGAATCGGTCGCTTCATCGCATATACAGTAATGCCTGTGCCTATGATAAAACTTTCCTCCACACATTGAAAACCAAAGTGCTCATACAACGGCACATTTGCTTTGGTTACCGTATCCGTGTAGGCGCTGACCTTTTGTTCATCCGCCATTTGCAAGAACGGGCGGATAAGCTTGGATGAAAGTCCATGCCCGCGCGCAGAGGCGAGCACACCTAAATTATCCAGATAAAAATGGGGTTCAGCGGCGTGCTTGCTGTGAAGGGCATCGGTTTGCTCCAAAATTTTCCTTGCCCTGAAATATCCAATGGGATACATCGTGAAAAGCAGCGGCAGGAGCTTCCCCAGAGACTTTACACTAATGGACATGGAATCCTGCGAGGGAAATTTCCAGAATGCCACACCTTGTAAGGGATCGCCAACCCCAAATCCGCGCCCAGCTTTGATATTGATCTCTGCATAGATGCGGAAGAATTTAAATAAAGTTTTTTCCCGTGACCTTTTGAACGGGAGCATGTAGGATGTGAGCGGGTCATCAACGAATGCCTTTGAAATGACTCGCGCAGCTCCCTCTACATCTGCGAGGGTTAGCGGTCTGTGATCCGTCATGTCTAGGATTTTACATCACAACTTGAATCGTAGTAGAATAGAACTTATATTCTAGTTTCTCCCCTAACCCTACAAGTGCGTCGCACCAGACTTACTAGGACTCTCCAACCCGGATACTCAATCTACTTAAGAAGACTCTTCCTCCTGTTTGGTGCGACGCACTCAATGTCCCCTTAAAGTGCGAGAGCCAGGGTCGCCTTACCCTGGCTCTCTTACAAAGGAGGAGAAGAGATTTGTTACGCGTGTAAATTTATCACGCACGCTCAAAAGGCGCTTGACGCGTCCCCTACGTTTGATACACGGAAAAGCAACGAACCACTTAACAGTTTATTAAGGACTGTAGTTTCGCCAAAAAATGAAATGAGCACTGGTAAATCTGGTAGGATTTGTTTGCGACGAATCCCAAAAGCCAGAGGAAACCAATGCTCCCCCTGATTGTACAACACTCCGAAGCGCTGACCAACTTTGTTCTTGCTC
>JACPVC010000042.1 GCA_016191955.1 Chloroflexota bacterium | reverse complement strand
TCCCGCAATTGCGCCATCGGCACTTTGTTTTTGCCTGTGGGCATGACGCCCCGCAATAGAACGATGTAGGTCTTCATTCCATCTGCAATCTCCTTGTGTATTATAACTTGCAGGCGAGGTCACTTCGAAAGTGACCTCGCCCATTATTTAGGATTTATACGTTGCTTCGATGGCATGGAATATGCCAAGCACGGTCCGTTTGTCGCTCGACACCTCCAAGCCCGCCAATTGAACCAATTCCAACGGGTTTTGATTCCAGTGGCAACCGGCGTTTGCCTGATAATGCTGAAATTCATGGCGGTCTTGATAATTTGCAAGCCAAGGCATGGAACTATGACCATGCTCGAGGAGCAGGATCAAGCCGCCGGGCCGGCAGACCCGTTTCATTTCCTGTAACGCCCCGACCGGGTTGGGATACGTACAGGTAGACAAGGTGGAGACCACCGTGTCAAAACTTCCATCTGAAAATTCGAGTTTCTCCGCATCCATCACGGCGAGGTTGATGTTCAGCCCATGTTTGCTTGCGATGCTGCGGGCAACCTCCAACATGTTGGGGCTTAGGTCCACGGCTGTGATTTCACTGCCAGGCGCAAAGAATGGAAAATTCTGCCCCGTTCCACACGCCACTTCCAAAATTTTGCCAGACGCTTTCGAAAGCAGTTTTTTCCTCAACCGAGCCACACCAAGAATATGCTGGTCGAACCAAATCTTTTTTTCATACTGTCCGGCGATCTCGTCGTAGACTTTTTGGATTTGATGCGCCGCCATCTTTTCACCGGCAGGTATGCGCTGGGGCTTGCAGGTCTTTCCTTCGTATGCAGGGATTGTTTTCATGGTTGCTCCTTTTGTTATACTGTGTAACAATAGCCTGCATTGTAGTCAGCCTGATTTCAAAGTCAATAATGGATCAGGCTTCAATGTAACAAATGTTATAGAAGCGCCCGCTTTGTAACAGAACTGGATTGCCATGCCTGCGAAACTCCCACTCCAAAAAGTTGACCCGCGCGTCCGCCGGACACGCCGCGCCTTGCGAGATGCCTTGGTTGTGCTGATCTTGAAAAAGGACTACGCGTCCATTTCGATCAAAGAGGTTACGGCACTTGCCGATACAGCCTACATCACCTTTTACAGGCATTACGAATCCCTGGATCAATTGTTGATGGAAGTCCTCGACGAGGGGCTGGCGGAGCTGCTAACCCGCATCGAAACGCTGGCGAAACAGTCCGATACTTCCGACCTCGAAACAGAGGGGCGGCTTATTTTTGAATATATCGCGCAAAAAGCCGATCTCTTTCGCATTCTGTTCAAAAGCCAAAGCGTGGCAAAAGCCCGCAAAAAAGTAATCCAAAATATCGCTTTTATTTTTCAAAAAGCCTGCGCGCCCTTGAGCAGATTGGACAATCAGGTGACGATCAATCTTACATCGAATCACATAGCAACATCCCTGCTCTCCCTGATCGAGTGGTGGCTCGACAACGGTATGAATCCGCCGCCGGCAAAGATGGGCAGGGTGTATAAAAGTTTGATCATCGATTCGACAGTGGGCGCAGTGAGATCCCTTTCCGCAATGGCGGGATAGTGAAGCCGACCCACAGCTTGACTTCACACGTTTTTTTCAGCCCTTCCAAACGCCCGCATATTTCTTTTTGTATTTCAAATCTTGTTCCATTTCGATCAATTCCAGCGCCTTCTCTTTGATCTCGCTGGAGGGGATGGCATCGTACAGGTTACGCAAGTCCACGATGATGTCATAGCGGATCAGCGCGCCGTTTTTTTCTTTGACACATTCGCGGTAACGTTTTTCCAATCCCTTCACCAGCAATTGTTGCGCGTTCTTTCCACCCAAGCCCACCTTCCAGATATTCTGCAAACAATGCCGGGCAGTGACAAACTTCTCATCCTTCGTGACTGCAAGAAGTTTATCGAAATCCTTGAACATCCTGCCTTTCGGGTCGCTCTTGCCGAGATTGGCAAGCACCTGCGCCGAGATCGCGCGGACGTGGTTATCTCTGTCAGTTAGTCCGTCAACCAACTCATCCCATGCCTCGTATGCCCAATCGACAGGCTTTTCAGTCTCTTCCATCAAGGCAAAATAGGCTTTATTTTGCAACTGCCCATCCGTCAAGCGGATGTTATCCAAATAGGTCTGTATCTTTTTATCCATTATGCCGCCTTGTGTTTTTTTTGGCTCACGGAAAGATAGCCCCTTCTCTTTCAGCGCATCGCGCAGGGTGCCGAGCGCATTCCTCCCCATGCCGTGCAATTTCAAGAGTTCGTCTTCGCTGACTTTGGTCAACTGCATAAGTTGAGTGATGCCCGCGCTGGTCAATACACGTTGGGCGGGCGCGGCAAGTTTTGGAAGGTCGCTATTGTTTTGGCTCATGGTCATACCTCGGGTCAAAAGGTGCCTTTTCAGGCGATTAATAACTGATGTTACGCAGTAAAGGGCGACCCGTCAAAATAGAAGGTAACAATGTTGCGCAACAGGAGGGTCGCCCTTTACGCGAGAAGACTTCATGTCCGTGGGCGACCCTCCCGTTGAGATTTTGCAACTTGTAAAGCATGGACGGGTCGCCCCTACGTATAAATCGCGTAAGGTGAGTTTTTAAATCATGCCGTTTTGATTTGGCGATGTTTCGGGGATGGGCTGACCCACATCCCATAATTCGACAATGCGTCCATTCTCGAAGCGGAAAATGTGAACAACGACCGCGCCACGATGATCGGGGTTTTGTTGGACGCGGGAATGCGTCACAACAAAATCCCCTTCGCTGACCGTTCGCAGAATGGTGAATACCTTGTTTGGGTTCTGCCGCGCATTTTCTTCCATCCCTGCTTGCAAAGATTCTGCTGAACCTTCAAAGAAGGGATTGTGATGGCAAAAGCCGTTGCCAACAAACCTGGAGTAAGCCTCCTCCACCTTTCCACTTGAAGCAAGCTTGAGAAAGGAAATGGCTGCGGTTGTATTGGTGTCGCTCATGGTGATTTCTCCTCCGCCTATCTGACGAAACGAAATCGAAGATGTGTCCTTCCTCCGGGAAGTTCCACGACCTTGATCCGTTCCAGTTGGATTCGTTCCATGTCCATATTCTCAAACAGGCGGAGACCGCCGCACAGGAGTACGGGCATGATGTCGACATGGAGTTCATCAGCAAGCCCCGCTTTCAGGCATTGCTGCGCCGTGTTTGCCGCGCCGATAATGTTGACATCCTTCCCCCCAGCCGCTTCCTTCGCCTGACGGATGGCGCTTTCCAAACCGTCTGTTACAAACGTGAAAGTTATTGTATCGGTCTCTTTAGGCTTCTTTTTCGGAACCTGATGCGTAAGCACAAATATCGGCACCTGATATTCGTAATCTACGTACCAATCCGGGTCTTCTGCCATGGCATACGAATTCCATCCCATCACCACTGCGCCAGTATTGTGAATGGATTCCTTTCCCATCTCACTTTCTCGCCAGTCAGCAAGGTCAGGGTAGAGAGCATCCACGCTCCCATTACGGTCGTTGATGAACCCATCCAGAGATATGGTCGCACCCAAAATAACTTTACCCATGTCGAATCCTATTTAGGAGGAATGTTTTGATTCAAGCGGAATAGATTGGTTGGGTCATACTTCTTTTTGATCTCACCCAATCGCTTCCATGCGGACCCGGGAAATGCCGCGCGAACCTGAGCCTGATCCACCGCCCCAAGGAAGTTCACATACGCGCCCTTATCACTTTGGCGCAGGTCAGATTCGTATTGAGTGACCCAGGCTTCGTGATGATCTTTCTCTTCCGGGTTGTTGTATAACGCGGCGAGGTTCACCATGATCTTGGATTCACGATGAGCAAACGCGGTCGCATCTACAGGGACACGCGTCATGGCTCCACCCAACACACGCAATTGTGTCACTGCCATCATGGCGGTTGAAGATTGCAGGCGATCCATCATCAGTTCCGCAACGGAACGGTCAACGCGGTCGATGAACATGGTGCGACCCGCAGCGACTGGGTGATAATCGCCGCCTTCTTCTGGCGGGAACATTTCTGAGTATGCCATCGGGCGGAGCATATCGGCATAAGGCGTTGCAATGGCTCGAAACTTGGACATGACCTGCTCCCCCACTTCCACATCGCCAGCATAGACCATCATCGCCATCATGATTATCTTGCCATGCACATCCTCTGAAAGAAAAGGCATGGGGGGCGCGGGCATAATGTTCAGGATGGTGGAAAGTTCATCGGGTGCTGAATCCGCTTCGGCTAAGAAAGAGACGATGGTGTCCGGAGTCGCAGGCAGGAAGAGCATCCCGCCGTAGACTTTTTCCAGCTTGTGTAATTTAAATTTGAATCGTGTAGTAACACCGAAGTTGCCGCCTCCGCCGCGAATCGCCCAGAAGAGATCGGGGTGAGACCGATCATCGACGTGAAGCAGTTGACCATCGGCAGTGACGATCTCAGCGGCAAGCAGATTATCAATGGTCAGCCCATACTTGCGGACGAGAAAGCCAACCCCGCCGCCAAGCGTGAGTCCGCCGAGACCGACCGTGCCCGTATCACCAAACCCAGTGACGAATCCATGTTCGCCGACTGCCATTGTGTATTCGCCAGCTGTCATTCCAGCTTCGACCCAGGCAGTTTGTTCTTCATGGTTGATCTCCAACTTTTTCATGTCAGAAAGATCAAGCACAATGCCGCCTTCGCTGGTGCTGTGACCTGCCGTGCTATGACCGCCGCTGCGAACGGCAAGCTCAAAACCAAAATCGCGTGCCAACGAGACAAGCCGAGACACATCACCAGCATCCGCAACGCGGACGATCGCAAATGGCTTGCGGTTGATACCGCCGTAGAAAACGGCGCGCGCGCCTTCGTAACGCGGATCATCTGGGGCAATCACTTTGCCATTGAATAGCGCGCGCAGTTCCAGAATAGTAGGTGTGGCAATGGTCTTAGGGGAAGTCGTTCGTTTTTTCGTCGTCATATTAAAGTCTCCAAATTCTCTAAAGGTCGAATTTTTTCAATCACTTGCATAAGTATTTGTAGGGCGGGTTTGCCTGTGCTGCGCACAACCCGCCATGTACTAAATATTAGATGAACGTCAGGCTAAATACCCTAGGGGCACATAGCCTGACCTACGATTGGCTTTTGCAAGATATCTTTTTAATTTTTCAAATATGCGCTGGTAAGTGATTGTTTCGCTTTCAATAATTCTTTGGGCGTGCCTTCGAACATGATCGTGCCGCCTTTGCTGCCGCCTTCGGGTCCCATGTCAATGATCCAGTCGGCGTTCTTGATGACGTGCAAATTGTGCTCGATGACCACGACCGTGTTGCCAGTATCCACGAGGCGGTTGATGACTTCCATCAGATGACCGATATCGGACATGTGCAAACCAGTGGTCGGCTCATCCATAATGTAGATACTGCCCTGCTTGTGCAGTTCGCTGGCAAGTTTGATGCGCTGACATTCACCACCAGATAATGTGCTCAAAGGTTGTCCCAGGCTCAGATAATCCAAACCGACATCGCTCATGGCTTGCAGCTTTCGTAGGACTTCCTTAAGTTCGAAATATTCGAGCGCCTGTTCCACGTTCATCGCCAGCACATCGCTGATGGATTTGCCGTTGAGCTTGTACGCCAGAACTTCATCCTTGAAGCGTTTGCCGCCGCAGATCTCGCAGGGTGATTTCACGCTATCGAAAAATGACAACTCGGTGTAGACCACGCCCAGCCCCTGACAGTTTTCGCAGGCGCCCTTCGAGTTGAAACTGAACAGCGAAGCCTGCACCTTGTTCGCCGCTGCAAACGCCTTGCGAACATCGTCCAGAATGCCAGTGTACGTGGCAGGATTGGAACGGCTGTTGACTCCCACAGCCGATTGATCGATCACAATTGCATCAGGATGCTGGTGCTGGAAGACTTCGTTGATAAGCGAACTTTTCCCAGACCCTGCCACACCTGTCACCACAGTGAGCACACCCGTTGGAATATTCACGCTGACGTTTTGTAAATTATTGACTTTCGCATTCTTGATCGGCAGTTTGCCCGTTGGTGTGCGGAATGAATCCTTTATCGGAATGGATTGCTGCATGTGTTTGCCCGTGATCGTGTTCGCCTTGAGCAGATTGGCATAACTGCCTTCGTAAACGATCTCGCCTCCATGCGGACCCGCAAGCGGACCCACATCTACGACATGGTCTGCCACTTTGATCACATCCGGATCATGCTCCACGACGATGACCGTGTTGCCCTTATCGCGCAGTTTCTGCAACAATTCGTTCATACGATGCACATCACGCGGATGCAAACCCACGCTCGGTTCATCGAAGATATAGATCACATCGCTCAGGCTGCTGCCGAGGTGCTTGACGACTTTTACGCGTTGCGACTCTCCGCCTGATAACGTGTCCGTCTCGCGACTGAGGCTGAGGTATTCCAAGCCAATGTCCGCGAGATTCTGTAACCGTTCGAGCAGTGCTTTGACGATCGGTTCGGCGGCGGGTGTTTTGATCTTTTTCACGGCTTCGATCAATTCAGGGATTTCCATGCTAGTCAGGTCGGCGATGTTGTATCCGTTTATTTTGCATTTCAGAATGGTCTTGTTCAACCGCGTGCCTTTGCATTCTGAACACGGACCCATTGTCATATAAGGTTCCACCGACTTTTGAGTCCGCTCAGACATGGTTTTCAAATCACGCTTAATATATTTATTCGTGAAGCGATTGACGATGCCTTCATAGGTCATGTTGAAGTCTTTTGCACCTATCTTGGTCTTGACCTTGATCGGCTCACTATATAAAAGATCGTTCATTTCCTTTTGGGTGTATTTGGAAATTTTTTTATCAGGGTCGAATAAACCCGTATTGATTACATTACTCCAACCCCAACTTTCCACAGCGTATTCCGGGAATAGAATAGCGCCCTCGTTCAACGATTTGGATTTGTCCAGGAATTTTTCCATGTCCACATCCAGTTTGCGACCGAGTCCGTTGCAGTTCGGGCACATCCCTTGAGGATCGTTGAAACCGAATACGTTGGTGGGTCCCACATGGGGCTGTCCGATGCGCGAAAACATCATGCGCAGGATCGTGTTGATATCGGTGATCGTGCCAACGGTCGAGTGGGAACCGCCGCCCATCCGCTTCTGATCCACGACAATGGACATGCTCAGATTCTCAATAGCATCCGCATCAGGCTGGGCGTACTTCGGCAGGAAGTTCCGCACAAACATGCTGAAGTTTTCGTTGAGCAAGCGCTGTGACTCGGTAGCGATCGTGTCGAACACGATGGACGATTTGCCCGAGCCAGACACACCTGTAAAGATGGTGATCTTGCGTTTGGGGATGTGTAGCGAAACGTTCTTTAAATTATTTTCACGTGCGCCGTGAATCTCGATGTACTCCTGCGGCATTGTCTCTCCTCTATTGTCTTTGCCAAATATGAACGAAATGGGTGGGTAAAAGCAAGGTTGCTTTTACCCACCCATGACAAAGGAAGTGGAATTTTAGAACATTTATTCTATTTCGTCAAGATAGAAATGGTCTCCGAATGTCACTTTCACTTTGTTTGTGTGTTCAATTTTACAGCATCAAGAATAAGTTTTCTTAGCGCCATCTCATCTACCGCATCGTCTTGATGGAAGTCGATGGCACGGACTGTGTTGCTGTCTAGCCGCGTATTGAAAAGCTCCTTCGGATCCTTCATCCGAGCCCCTTTGGGGAATGTCAGTCTCACGGCATTCTTCAGCGTATCTGCAATACAGATTATTCCATCATGAGACCAAACGGGGACTCCCAATGGTTTGGAGGGTTTCTTCCACTTCACTTCTTCGACCACGGCAGGGTGGGCTTTCTTGATCAAAGCGCGCAACTGCGATAACTTCTTCCCCTTCCAATCACCAGCGTCCTTAATGATGGCATCGATCTCTTGAGATGGAGTTTTCTCCTTCGGGGAAGATTTCGTGCCTGTCTTCATACTCAACTCACGGCTTTTTTCACGAGTGCGGCGATCTTTGCCTCTTCGGCGGGGGTCAACGCCTTCAGCGAGAAGGCGCTCGGCCACATATTGCCTTCGTCGAGGTTCGCATTATCGTGGTTAAAGCCCAACGTCGCATACTTCGAATTGAATTTCGCTGCGCTCTGGAAAAAGCAGACGATCTTGCCGTCCGCGTTGGCGTAGGCAGGCATCCCATACCAGGTTTTCGGCATGAGGGCTGGCGCACTGGTTTTGACGATCTGATGGATACGCTTGGCCATGGCATGATCCGATCCCTTCATCTCGGCGATCTTTTCCAGCACGGCTTGCTCCGACTCTTCCTTGCTCGCAGCTACCTTCCTTTCCTTGAGGGTTTCTTTCATGGCGGCTATTTCTTCAGCCGATAATCCCTTGTATGCTTTGCTGGTTGCTGTGGATTTTTTTGTATCTTTTTTGGGGCTCATAAAAATCTCCTTATTTGATTTCGGGTTGTTTTGACACTTGCAAATAAATCAATTTATCTTTATAATAAAGATACTTCAAAATAAAGACAGTGTCAAGGGTATATTTTATGACAAAATCAACAAAGACAGATCTGAAAAAACGAGCCCAGATGGCAGTCAGGGATTATGGAGTTAATTTAACGCAGTTCCGAAACGCGATGAGTGAGTGGGCAGGACTCAACGTAACCGATATGGAATGTCTCAGGCTTTTATTCCAAAAAGGCATTGCCACTCCGTCTGAACTTTCCAGGTATACGGGTCTCACTTCGGGTGCAACGACCGCCATGCTGGATCGGCTCGAAAAGGCTGGCTTAATTGAACGCCGACCCAATCCGGATGACCGCCGTGGGACTTTGATCGCGCCTGCGCAATCGAGTGCCGAAAAGGCAGCAGCATGGTTTGAGTCGGCGAGAAAGGCACAAGACGAATTGATTTCAAGTTACTCTGAAAGCGAGCTGGAAATCATCGCGGATGCCTTTGAACGATTTGCAAAACTATGGGACGATGAACGCAAGAAAGTTCAAAAAGATCCATAGAGGCAGATAACATCACTTTTCGTCATACGCCTTTTGCAGATCGGCGACAATGATCTTCTGCATCTTGAGCATGGCATTGACAACTCGTTTTGCTTTGACAGGATCAGGGTCACCCATCAACTCGCCCAACTGCTTTGGGATGATCTGCCAAGACAAACCGAACTTGTCCTTGCACCAGCCGCATTGCTCGGATTCGGGGACGGCAGACAACTTATTCCAGAAGTAATCCACCTCTTTCTGGTCTTCACATTCGACATAGAACGAAGTTGCTTCGGTGAATGCAAAGACGGGTCCGCCGTCGAGCGCCATAAAGCGTTGCCCTGCCAGCTCAAAAATCCCAGTGATGACCTTGCCTTCCAACGCCTCGGCACCGGGTGCATCCATGCCTTTTTCGTAGCGGGTGATGCCAACGATCTTGGACTCTTGTTTCTTGTACGGAGAGCCATTGAACGTGTCAACGTAGAAGTTCATCGCTTCTTCCGCCTGCGTGTCGAACCATAAGAACGGGATGATCTGTTTCATTTCTAAAGTCTCCTTTTTTCTCTATTGATTAACGTGCTTGACGATTTTCCTGTAACCTGCCGCCCAGCCAGGCACAGGGTAGTGCGAACAGGACTAATCCCCATGCATACCAGGCGGGACCCATGCTTTGCTGAACTGCGACAATTGCGCCGCTGATGCTGATCAATAATCCCAGTACGCCTAACGCAAGCGCATGGCGCATGGGCTGATTCGGTGCCAGCCGGGCGGTGATATAACATCCAACCACGCTATAAGCGAGACGGTAGATCAGAATCGCAGTAATCAACAGTTCCGCACCGCGCATGGGTAAGGGTTCTCCAGCATTGAGGAAGGTGGTCGCTTCCACAATGGCGTCGGTGATGAGGGATAAGACGAATATCGCAACCAACCCCGCGAGGACCGCTCCAATACTTTTTAAAATGTTCATACAGGCTCTCCTTTTATTGAGTTATCGTGTTTTGTTGCAGCAACAACGGCATGGTAACTCAAGCGTAGGAGCGTTGTCTTGTACAAAATGGCAAAACTATTCGGGCTGATTCGATTGAGCGATTTGGGCAGGCGTATACCCAATAAATTGTTTGAGAGCCCGGGTCAAATGTGGCTGGTCGAAATAACCGGCTTCATGAACAGCATCCAAAATGGACACGCCCTGCTGCAACAAAGTCATCGCTTGTTGTGCCTGTTTCATTTGGGAGATACGGCTGCGGGTTAGACCGGTGGCGCGCAGGAAATGATGCCGCATCGTGCGGGATGAGATATCTGGCAGTTGATCTTGCAACATGGCATCCACCACAGGGTCAAGGACCAAAATCTCATCATGCACCAACCTGTTCACGAAGGTATCCACATTTTCAAAATCGGGCAATTCCCATACGGCGCTCTTCAACCAAAAAGACTTGCTTGCCGCCTCAGGCAAAGATTTCTCTGAATCCAAAAGATCGCGCACAGGCAAGTGCGGCATAAAGACGCCAAGCTTGAATTTGATCCACAGAATTTCTGCGCCCTCACCCCACGATGCCACACCAGCCGTTGGCAATGGACCGACGATCAATTTATGGGTGCGACCATGTTCCTTCACAAAGACCATGTGCCAATTACATTCAGAAGGGCGGATCGTGGAACCCGCACTCATTGTCCAGCCCTGTGTGATCGCTTCTACGTAAGGCGAGTCAGATAATCGTTGCGTGTGGATAATACTCATTGTCTCTTCTACTTCTCTTTGACTGATTCCAACTTTTCGTTTTGCCGATTGTCAGCGACCCGGTACTTCACGATCTGACGGATCAACTTTATCGGCAGAGGTTCATTGAGCGGAAATTTGAGCGTGCCTTTGCCATCCGCATACTTGGATATTTCAGACTCGAACGCCTCGT
>JACPVC010000087.1 GCA_016191955.1 Chloroflexota bacterium | reverse complement strand
TCACAAGGCGTTCTTCTCTGGCTATCGACCCCAGTTTTACATCCGCACGATGGATGTGACGGGTGACATTGCCCTTCCCGAAGGCGTGGAAATGGTGATGCCGGGTGACAATGTGAACCTGACGGTGGAGTTGATCGTGCCAGTGGCTCTCGAGCAGGGTTCCAAGTTCGCCATTCGTGAAGGCGGTCTCACCGTCGGCGCCGGTGTCGTCACCAAGATCATTGCGTAAGGCGGAGAGAAATGGCTAAACAAAAAATACGTATTCGCCTCAAGGCATATGACCATCGCGTTCTCGACCAGTCCGCCAAGCGGATTGTTGAAACCGCCGAACGCACAGGCGCCCATGTTGTTGGTCCCGTACCCTTGCCAAGCAAGAAAGAACGCTATACAATACGGCGCTCTGCTTTCATTGACAAGGATTCCCATGAGCACTTTGAGATCCGCACACACAATCGCTTGATCGATGTGTTGGATCCCGACTCGAAGACAATCGACATGTTGATGCGGCTTAATCTGCCCGCAGGCGTTGATATCGAGATCAAAATCTAGTTTTGAATAACGCGTCATTCGGGATAATTCCCGAATGACGGTAAGTTAGAGACGGCACAAGAGTTGGTCTGTGCGCGAACAACAAGGTTCGCCTCACAGACCATCTGACTGTGCCGCACGGAGATGATGCGGTCGTTGCCCCGACTGGCAGTCTCGTCAATATCTTGTAAAGGAGAAAATTGAGCATGTTGAAAGGGCTGATAGGTCGAAAGATCGGCATGACCCAGATCTTCGATGAGCAAGGCGTTGCTTATGCAGTGACCCTCATTGAAGCTGGGCCTTGTTTTGTTACCCAGGTTCGCGCGCCAGAGAAGGAAGGGTATTCGGCAGTGCAACTTGGTTTTGGCGAAACAAATCCCAAACGCCTCACACAGGGGCAGGTTGGACATTTGAAAGCCAATGAAATTCCCCCTCTGCGATATCTTCGCGAATTCCGCGCCAAGGAACATGGCTTGAAGATCGGCGACAAAGTTACTGTCGGCGATGCTTTTGCCGTTGGTGAGCGCGTGGATGTGATCGGTATCAGCAAGGGTAAAGGTTTTGCTGGCGGCGTGAAGCGCTACCACTTCCACGGTATGAACGCAACTCATGGTACTTCCGACCGCAATCGTGCGCCTGGTTCGCGCGGCTCCGGCACTACGCCGGGTCGTGTGTTAAAGGGTGCTCGTGGCGCCGGTCATATGGGCGTGGACCGTGTTACAGCGCAGAACATTAAAGTCGTGATGGTGGATGCTGAACGCAACCTGATCGCCATCAACGGCGCTGTTCCCGGTGGCAAGGGGAGCCTCGTCATGATCAAGGAGTCGCGCAAGCAGTAAGGCGCGCAGGAAATCGGAGCGAGAATACCATGAAAGTAGATGTTCTTGATATGAAGGGCAAGAAGGTGCGCGAGATCGAACTTCCCGCGAATCTTTTCGAAGCCCCTGTGAATGTAGATCTCATGCACCAGGCGTACACCCGTCAGATGGCAAATGCCCGCCTCGGTACGCATGATACGAAGGTCCGTGGTGAAGTTCGCGGCGGTGGCCGCAAGCCCTGGAAGCAGAAGGGAACCGGTCGCGCCCGTCAGGGTTCGCGGCGCGCGGCTCAGTGGGTTGGTGGTGGTCGTATCCACACCCCGCATCCTCGCAGCTATGAACTTCGCATGCCCAAGAAGATGCGCCAGGCGGCTCTCCGTTCGGCTTTGTCTGTGAAGGCTTCCGAAGCTTCCATCGTCATTGTGGACGATCTCAACTTCGAAGAGCCCAAGACCAAGTTGGTGGCTCAGGCGTTGAGCAATTTGGTCGGCGCTTCCACCGCGTTGGTGTTGATGCCCACCAAGGACCAGAATTACGATTTGGTGATGCGCAGTGCAAACAACATCGAGAGCGCCAAAGTGCTGCTCGCGAGCTATTTGAATGTACGCGACATCCTTAATTTTGAAAAAGTTGTCTTGCCCGTCAAGACAATCGATGCGCTCGTTGCGCACCTAGGATAGGAGAGAGACATGGCTGAACTTTATAGTGTCCTCGTCCGCCCGCTGGTGACCGAGAAGTCCAATGCCCAATCGAGCAAGCTGGGTCATTATGTATTCGTCGTTCGGAGCGATGCTACTCGTACCGTGGTGAAGGACGCACTGGAGACTCTCTTTGATGTCACCGTGGCGCGCGTGAATATTGTCAACGCCCCTGCAAAGCGCGGACGCCGCGGCCGATCTCGCCGCATGGTCATTCGCCGTCCCGCTTTCAAGAAGGCGATCGTTACCCTTGCCCAGGGCAGCAAGCCCCTCGAGATCTTTGAAGGGGTGCAATAATGGCCGTCAAGAAATATAAACCGATTACCCCCGGCATGCGCGACATGACCGGTTACACCTTTGAGGAAATCACCAAGTCCACTCCCGAACGCTCGCTGCTCGTCATCAAGAAGCGCTCGGGCGGCCGCAATGCCTATGGACGCGTGACCGTTCGTCATCGTGGCGGTGGCGCTCGTCGCTACATCCGTATGGTGGACTTCAAGCGCGAAAAGTTTGGAATTCCTGCAAAGGTCGCGGCGATCGAATACGATCCCAACCGCACCGCCCGCCTTGCTCTTCTTAATTATGCGGACGGAGAAAAACGCTACATCGTCGCTCCCCTGGACCTGAAAGTTGGCGACACCGTCATGTCTGGTCCTACCGCTGAGATTCGAATTGGCAACTCATTGCCGATCAGCAACATCCCGGTCGGTACGCTCATTCACAACGTTGAGATGAAACCCGGCAAGGGCGGACAGATGGTCCGTTCGGCTGGAGGCGCGGCGCAACTGCTCGCCAAAGAAGGCGACTTTGCCCAGATTCGCATGCCTTCCGGTGAAGTTCGTCTCATCCACCAGGTTTGTTACGCGACCATTGGCCAGGTTGGAAATCTCGACCACGGCAATGTCAAACTTGGTAAAGCCGGTCGCAAGCGCCACCTCGGCATTCGCCCGACGGTTCGCGGTACAGCCATGAGCCCCCGTGACCATCCACATGGTGGTGGTGAAGGCCGCCAGCCGGTTGGTCTTCCCGGTCCTAAGAGTCCCTGGGGTAAGCCTACCCTTGGTAAGAAGACCCGCCTTAATAAGAAGACGGATCAGTACATTGTGCGTCGTCGCAGCAAGACGAACCGCTAGTAGATGAGGTAAGCAGATATGTCACGATCATTGAAAAAGGGCCCGTACATTGAGCCGAAACTGCTCAAACGCATCGAGTCCATGAATCAGAAAAAAGAAAAGAAGGTGGTTCGCACCTGGAGCCGTGCTTCTGTGATCTTCCCTCAGATGGTGGGTCACACGATCGCGGTTCACGACGGACGCCGCCATGTGCCGATCTACATCACGGAAAACATGGTCGGTCACCGCTTGGGCGAATTCGCCCCGACACGCACATTCCGCGGACATCAAGCCGCCGAGAAGGCTGCGTAAGGAGAGAAGGACATGACTGATATTCAAGCTCACGTTCGTTTTCTCCCTCAGTCCGCGCAAAAGGTCCGCGCCGTGATCGATACGGTGCGCGGTAAAAGTGCCCTCGAAGCGCTGGAGATCCTCAAGTTTGTGAACAAGCGCGCCGCTGGTCCCGTTTACAAGCTGGTCGCCTCCGCTGTGGCGAATGCCGAAGAAAATTTCGGCGTCAGCCGCGATGACCTGTTCGTTGCCAAGATCACCGCAGACGAAGCCCCGACCCGCAAGTGGCGTCGCTTCGGCGCCCGCGGTCGTTTCAAGCCGATTTTGCGCCGCAGTTCGCATATAACGATTATTTTGCGCGAGCGCGGAGCATAAGGAGATTATATGGGTAGAAAAGTACATCCCGTTGGTTTTCGTCTCGGAATCAACCAGCCGTGGGGCGGCCGTTGGTTCGCTGAGGGAAGCACATATCGCCAGCAGTTGCACCAGGACCTTGCCATCCGTAATCTGTTGGTTGGCAAGCTTTCAAAGGGCGGCGCTGCTGCCAATGAGAAAGTTCGCGAACTTCGCAAGGAACTTCCCGATGCCATTCGCGACGGCAAGGCTGGCGTTTCCCACATCGATGTGGAACGCACTCCTGGCAAAATTCGTATCGCCATTCACACTGCCAAGCCCGGTATTTTGATCGGGCGCAAAGGTGAAGGTGTGAAAAAAATCCGTGCTGCGCTCGAAGCCTTGGTCGGCAAGAAGATCGAATTGGATATCAAGGAAATCTCGAATCCTGACCTCGACGCGAAACTGGTTGCTAAGAATATTGCTGACCAGCTCGAACGCCGTATCGCGTACCGCCGCGCCATGAAACGCGCCATCCAACAAGCCATGAAACAGGGTGCCGAGGGCATCAAAATTCTCGTCGGCGGCCGCTTGGGCGGAGCTGAAATGTCCCGCGATGTCTGGCTCCGTGAAGGACGCGTTCCTCTGCAAACCCTGCGCGCCAACCTGGATTTCGCCACCGATGAAGCCCTGACCACGTACGGTCAGATCGGCGTCAAGGTGTGGATCTACAAGGGCGAGGTGAAACCGGATGTTGAAGAAAAAACCGAAGCGACGGAAGGCGTGTACGTCAGCGAATAGTCGCGACGTCGCTTGAGATGAGGTTATTGCTATGTTGATGCCTAAACGTGTAAAGTGGCGCAAGCAGATGCGTGGTCGTATGCGAGGCAAGGCTCTCCGCGGTGCGGAAGTCTCCTTCGGCGAATTCGGTCTGCAGGCGTTGGAACCGGGCTGGATCACAGCCCGTCAAATTGAGGCGGCACGCCGCTCGATCGTCCGCGAGATGAAACGCCGCGGCAAGATCTGGATTCGCATTTTCCCCGCGAAACCGTTCACTCACAAACCACCCGAGACTCGTATGGGTTCCGGTAAAGGGAATGTGGAATACTACGTCGCCGTGGTAAAGCCTGGGCGCATTATGTTCGAAGTCAGCGGTTTGTCTGAGGACATCGCCGTGGCTGCCCTGCGCGCTGCCCAGTATAAGTTCTCCATCAAGACCAAAGTTGTGGCTCGCCACGCGGGAGGAGAATAGTCATGAAGGCTATGAAACCCGCAGAAATCCGCAAGCTGGCTCCCGAGGAAATCCGCTCGAAGATTTCCGATGCGCGCGATGAGTTGATGAAACTACGCTTCCAGCAGGTGAGTGGACAGTTGACCGACGCCAGCCGCTTGAACATCCTCCGCAAGGATATTGCCCGTATGGAAACCATTCTGGCTGAATTGCTCAAGAATGCTGCAGTGGAAGGTGCAAAATGAACAATCGTCGTCGTATGACTGGTGTCGTCACCAGCAACAAAATGACCAAAACGGTCGTCGTGGAAATTACCCGCAAGTATCGCCATCCCCTTTATAAGAAGGTGGTGTTCTCGAGCATGCGCGTGAAGGCTCACGATGAGATCGGCTGCCAGATCGGTGATGAAGTCCGTATCGTCGAATCCCGCCCGTTGTCCCGCGAGAAGCGCTGGGCGGTTGAAACCGTCGTGAAACGCGAAGTGCGTACTGCCGATCAGGGCGTAGGAGAATAAGCCATGATCCAGCATGAATCTCGATTAAAGGTTGCCGATAACACCGGCGCCCGCGAGCTGCTCGTCATCCATGTAATGGGCGGTTCCAGACGCAAATACGGTTCGATCGGTGACGTGGTCGTGGCGACTGTCAAGGCAGCCACTCCACAGGGCTCTGTGAAAAAGAGTGAAGTTGTGAAAGCCGTGATCGTGCGCTGCACCAAGGAATGGCGCCGCGAAGACGGCTCGTACATCCGCTTTGACGATAACGCTGCCGTTATCCTTGATGCCGATGGCGAAAACCCGAGGGGCACGCGTATCTTCGGACCCGTGGCGCGCGAACTGCGCGATATGGGCTACATGAAGATCGTGTCGCTTGCCCCGGAAGTGTTGTAGGAGCTGAGAATGAAAGTCAAGATTCGAAAAGGTGATACCGTCGAAGTGATCAGCGGCCGTCTCGAAGATAAAGGCAAGCGCGGTGAAGTCGTCAACGTGATTTTGGACGAACGCCGTGTGGTGGTGCAGGGTGTCAACATCCGTACCAAGCACCAGAAACAGGTCCAGGCTGGGAACCGCCAGATGAACCCAGGTCGCGTTCAGTTCGAAGGTCCTGTCGCTATTTCCAACGTGATGCTCGTTTGCCCGAAGTGCGGTGAAGCCACACGTGTGGCTGTCCAGCGCGACGAGGAAGGCGCTCATCGTGTTTGCAAAAATTGTCAAGCTACGATTGACTAGGCACCGGAGCAGGTAAAACATGAACAGAATGCAGGAACTTTATAACAAGGAAGTAGCCCCGGCTCTGCTGAAGTCATTCGGTTTCAAGAATGTCATGCAGGTGCCGCGGTTGGAAAAGATCGTCGTCAACATCGGTCTCGGCGAGGCGTTGGATAACCCCAAGGCGCTCGAAGCCGCTGTCACCGACCTGACCACCATCGCCGGTCAGAAGCCCGTGCAGACCAAGGCTCGCAAAAGCATCGCGAACTTCAAGCTGCGCGAGGGACGTTTGATCGGTACCAAGGTGACCCTCCGTGGTCCCCGCATGTGGGCGTTCTTTGACCGCCTCGTGAACATCGCTTTGCCGCGCGTGCGCGACTTCCGCGGGATCTCTCCCAACGCGTTTGACGGCCGCGGGAACTACACGCTTGGTCTCAAAGACCAATTGGTCTTCCCTGAGATCGAGTACGACAAAATCGATAAATTGCGCGGTATGGAAATCACGATTGTGACGAGTGCCCAAAACGATGATGAAGCCCGCGCTTTGTTAAGACAGCTCGGAATGCCGTTCAGCGGCAAGAAGGAAGCGTAAGGTATGGCAAAGAAATGTATGCAATATCGTGAACTGCGCCGCCGCCATGCGGTGCAAGTACGGAATCGCTGCCAGCGCTGTGGACGACCCCGCGGGTACATCCGCCGCTTCGGCTTGTGCCGCATTTGTTTCCGTGAACTGGCGTTGAAGGGCCAAATCCCCGGCGTCGTAAAGGCATCCTGGTAGAACCGGGTGGAGGTAAATCATGTCATTCACTGATCCAATTGCCGATATGTTAACTCGCATCCGCAACTCCGTTATGGCGGGCCATGCCCAGGTTGCTATGCCGAGTTCCAAGATCAAGCTCGAAATCGCCAAGATCCTCAAGGAAGAAGGTTTCCTCGAAGGCTTCGAGGTGGTGGACGGCGAACAGGAAGCGCAGAAGGTTTTGCGCCTCAAAATCAAATACGTGGGCGAACGCCGCCAACGACGCGCAGTCATCTCCGGTTTGGAGCGCGTCAGCAAGCCCGGTCGCCGCATTTACACCAAGAAAACAGACATCCCCTGGGTTCTCTCCGGAATTGGCGTTGCCATCCTCTCGACCCCCAAGGGTGTAATGACCGGCGCACGTGCCCGACAGTTGGGCGTGGGTGGCGAGATCATCTGCAAGGTTTGGTAGGAGGTTTATTGTGTCTCGCATTGGTCGTTTACCTGTAGACATCCCCAGTGGCGTGCAGGTGGAGCTCACCGGCTCCAAAGTCCGCGTAAAGGGACCGAAGGGTGAACTTTTTCGGGAGTTTTCCAAATTGATCGATATCAAGGTGGAAGACAACCAGTTGAAGATCGCCCGCGCATCGGATAACCCCGAAGAACGCGCTTTGCATGGAACCACCCGCGCTGTGCTCGCCAACATGATCCACGGTGTGAGCAAGGGATTTGAAGTAGTTCTCGAAGTGGAAGGCGTTGGGTACCGCGCTGAACTGGAAGGGAAGAATCTGGCATTGTTCGTTGGATATTCCCATCCGGTTAAGATCGAACCGCCCACCGGTATCTCTTTTGAAACAGACGCGAAGACCCGCCAGATCAAGGTATTGGGCTTCGATAAGGAATTGGTGGGGCAGGTGGCTGCGAACGTTCGTAACGTCCGCCCGCCGGAGCCTTATCATGGCAAAGGCTTACGCTACCTGGGCGAAAAAGTTCGCCGCAAGGCTGGTAAAGCCGGGAAAGGAGCCAAGTAATCCATGGCTAACAAAAATCGTGCTCTGGCTCGCGAACGCCGTCACACACGTGTTCGCAGACAGGTTTTCGGAAATCCTGAACGTCCGCGTTTGAACGTTTTCAAGAGCCTTACGGGCATCTATGCCCAGATCATCGACGATATGGACGGCAACACCCTTGTTTCCGCCTCCACCGTTGACAAGGACCTGCGTGAAAAGGTGAAAGGCATGAAGAAGACCGAACAGGCAAAAGCCATCGGCCAAGCCATCGCCGAACGCGCGAAATCCAAGGGAATCTCTTCGGTCGTGTTCGACCGCGGCGGTTTCCGCTACACCGGGCGTGTCAAAGCCCTGGCAGACGGCGCGCGCGAAGGCGGCCTTCAGTTCTAACGCGGAACATTGGAGAAAGATATGGCAGAAAATCAATTCGATAAACAGCAGTACGAATCGCAGGATGCTTTCGAAGAACGCGTGATCGAAATCGCCCGCGTTGCCAAAGTGGTGAAGGGTGGTCGCCGCTTCCGCTTCCGCGTGACCGTTGTGGTTGGTGACAAGAAGGGCAATATCGGCATGGGCGTCGGCAAAGCCAACGCCGTTCCCGATGCGATGCGCAAGGCATCTGAGCGTGCCCGCAAAGACATCCGCACCGTCAACATTGCCGGAACGACCATCCCGCATGAGTCGCTCGGCAAGGTGGCTGGTGCAAGAGTCTTCCTCAAGCCCGCTTCCGCTGGTACGGGCGTTATCGCCGCAGGCGGTGTGCGTGCGGTATTGGAAGTAGCTGGCGTGCGCGACATCCTGACCAAATCCATGGGAAGCGCGAACGTCCTCAATGTGGTGATGGCGACCTTCGATGCGCTGGACGGACTCCGTTCGCCCGCCAACGAAGCTGCCCGCCGCGGCAAGCGCGCTGAAGAATTGCTCCCATTCTGGGAACGGAGGAAGCAGCATGCCTAAGAAAGAAACATCCGGCAAGAACATTCGCGTGACCCTGGTGCGCAGCGCCATCGGTTACACCAAGGACCAGAAGGCGACCGTCAAGGCGCTTGGTCTGCGCCGAATGCATCAGACCGTTGAACACAAAGACACGCCCGCTTTGCGCGGCATGTTGAACAAGATCATTCATTTGATCAAGATTGAAGAGTAGGTTATTGATATGAAACTACACGATCTTGTACCCAATGCTGGGTCGAAAAAGAACCGAAAACGCGTGGGACGCGGTATCTCTGCCGGTCAGGGTAAAACTGCCGGTCGCGGTACCAAGGGCGCCGGTGCGCGCTCCGGCGAAGGCGGTCACTTGTACCGCCAGGGCGGTAACCTGCCTTTCTATCGTCGCCTGCCGTTCATCCGTGGTGAAGGCTTCACCCCGCCCAATCAGGTGGACTTCAATGAAGTGAACCTGGACCAGCTTTCTGAGGCGTTCAAAGCCAGTGCTGAAGTGAATCCTGAGTCCCTGGCTGAAGCGCATCTTTTGCGCGACATCCGCAATCCCATCGTCATTCTTGGGCGCGGTGAAATGAACGTTGCCCTCAAGGTCCGCGTCCATCGCGTCAGCGCCGGTGCCAAAGCCAAGATCGAAAAGGCTGGCGGCTCGGTTGAGTTGATCGCCTAGGACAACAAAGGATACTTCTTATGAAGACCACCTTTTCAGGCTGGCACTACCTCTGGAAATCGGAAGATATTCGCCGCAAGTTGATCATCACCTTTGTGCTTTTGGTGATCTATCGCCTTGCCGCGAATATCCCGGCTCCCGGTGTGGATCATGACATCCTCGCCGCATTCCGCAATTCATCGACCGGGTCGGGAGGCTTCCTTGGCTTCCTCGACCTGCTCTCTGGCGGTACGGTCTCCAACTTCTCGTTGTTGTCCATGGGCGTTTATCCATACATTACCGCTCAGATCATCATTCAGCTTCTGATCCCGATCATTCCTTCCCTCCAGCAGAGAATTCAAGACGACCCCCGCGAAGGACGCCGCTGGCAGGAAAAGTGGACATATTATCTTGCAGTACCGATGGCGGCGCTTTCCGCAGTTGGTCAGATCAACATCTTTAATTCTCTCTCTATTCAAGCGATTGGACAACCCATCCTCTCGTTCGGTCTATTCAATCCTGAGACTGCATTGGCATCCTGGTCTGTGCTGGTTGCGATGACCGCCGGAACCATGTTTGCCATCTGGTTGGGTGAGTTGATCTCCGAATACGGTATTCGCGGACAGGGTCTTTCCCTCGTCATCTTTGCCGGTATCGTGGCTCGTATCCCTGCGAACTTTTATAGTCTCTTGTTAGACGAAGGAAGCCGCTGGATCATGCTTATTCTGACCATCATCATTATCGTTCTTACCGTGCTTGCGATTGTGTACGTCCAACAGGGACGCCGCAATGTGCCCGTCATGTACCCGGGTCGCCGCGTGGGGAACCGCATGTCGATGCCTGTGAAGGGCACCATGCCTTTGATGGTTAACCTCTCCGGCATGATCCCGCTGATCTTTGCCAGCGCCATCCTTCAGTTCCCTGCCATTATCGCCAGTTACTTCACTCAGAACGAGAACGAGGGTGTGGCAAACTTCTTCCTTGGCGTGCAGAACTTCTTTGGCGCTACGGGAACAAGCAATTGGGGCTACTGGACGATCTACTTCCTCATGGTTGTGATCTTTACGTTCTTCTATACAACCGTGTTGTTCGACCAGCAAAACTACGGCGAGAACCTGAAAAAGGTCGGCGCCAGCGTCCCTGGCGTGCTGACCGGCGCACCGACTCAGAAATATTTGAGCACGGTGCAGAGCCGCATCACGTTGGTGGGTGCGGTCTTCCTGGGTCTCGTCGCCATTATGCCATTCCTGCTCGGGTTGTTGTTGAGCGCGTTCAATATCTCTGCCTCCAATAACACCGGCATTTTCCTCATTACATCTTCGGGTCTGCTCATTGTGGTCGGTGTCGTCCGTGATACCTTCCAAAACATCGATGCGGAACTCAAATTGCACGGCTATCAGGATTCGTTGCTCGTCCGCTAAAGGAATTTATGGCAACCTTCATTGTCTTGCTCGGTCCTCCCGGTGTTGGCAAGGGAACGCAGGCTCGCATTCTTTCTGAAACGAAAAAACTCGCACACATTTCATCGGGCGATCTTTTTCGGGAAAATATCAAAAACCAGACCGAACTAGGTAAAGTTGTCAAATCGTACCTGGATAAGGGCGAACTGGTCCCCGATGATGTGACGATAGCAATGATCCGTGACCGCCTCTTTCGTCCGGACTGTGGAGCGGGTGCCATTCTCGACGGCTTTCCCCGCACCCCGGCTCAGGCAGATGCACTCGAGAACATGCTCAAGGAATTCAAAGGCGAGGTAAATGCGGTCCCGTATATCACCGCCGCCGAGAACATCCTCGTGGAGCGCGCCAGCGGACGTTGGACCTGCCGGGCGCACGGACACATCTATCACGAGAAATTCAACCCGCCCAAACAGACTGGCGTATGCGATGTGGACGGATCCGAGGTCTACCAGCGTGAAGACGATAAAGTGGAAACGGTGACAAAGCGTATCCGTGTATACATCGAACAGACCATGCCGCTTGTGGAGTACTACCGCAAGGCTGGAAAATTGATCGAGATAGACGGTACTCAAGCAGTGGAAGATGTAACCAAAGCTCTGCTTGGTGCCTTGAATAAATAAGTACGCATGGTCAGGGCGACAAGCCCTGTGTAAGATAAGGTTTACAAAATGTTTCATGAACGTCAGATCAAACTCAAAACTCCTGCCGAGATCAAGATCATGCGCGAGGCAGGGCACATCAATGCAAGCGTTCTGGCGAAAGTGAAAGAACTTTTACAACCAGGTGTGACAACAGCGGACCTCAACGCGGCTGCTGAGGAAGTGCTGAAGTCACACGGATGTGTATCGCCGTTCAAAGGCTATGGACACCCGCCATTCCCGGCATCTATCACCGTCAGCATCAACGACGAGATGGTGCATGGGATCCCCAACTTGAGGCGCAAGCTGAAGGAAGGGGACGTCGTTTCAATCGATTGCGGCACGGTGTACCAGGGCTATGTGGCAGACTCAGCCTTTTCGGCTGGGGTGGGGCAGGTCTCGCAAGAGGCACAAACCCTGCTCGAAGTCACCGAAGCGGCTCTGCACGCGGGCATCGCACAGATGCGCAAGGGCAGACGCACGGGAGACGTCTCCGCGGCGATACAGAAGTATGTAGAAAACCATGGGCTGCACGTCACCCGCGAATACACCGGACACGGTGTCGGGAAGGATATGCACGAAGGTCCGCAGGTGCCAAATTACGGCGCGGCGGGAACCGGTCTGGTCCTCAGACCGGGGATGACCATCGCCCTCGAACCCATGGTGCTTGTCGGGACGTATGAAACACGCGTCCTGCCGGATAAATGGACGGTAGTTTCTGCAGACGGGTCGTTGACGGCGCACTTTGAACACACGGTCGCCGTTACCGAAGGAGAACCTCAAATCCTGACTGTCTTATGACCCTGCGGAAACCCGTGTAAATATGGACGAATTCAAGAACGACCAGTATAATCAGACCTTTGGCTGTGTTAAACACAGCATTATGCAAGGAGAATTATCATGAAAGTATCGCCCTCCATTCGCAAGCGTTGTGCCAAGTGCCGTATCGTTCGGCGCAAGGGAGTAGTTTTCATCATTTGCGAAAATCCTAAACACAAACAGAGACAAGGGTAGTTGAACCATGGCAAGAATTGAAGGTGTTGATCTTCCCCGCAACAAGCGGACAGAAGTGGGTCTAACCTACCTTTTTGGTATTGGACCTACCCGCGCCAAGAAGATTTTGGTAGATACCAAAGTCAATCCCGACACGCGCATCAAAGACCTGACGGAAGCCGAAGTTTCCGCCATTCGCGAGTACATCTCGAAACACTATAAGGTGGAAGGTGATCTCCGCCGTGAAGTCCAGATGAACATCAAGCGCCTGATCGAAATCGGCTCGTATCGCGGTTTACGCCATCGCCGCAACCTGCCCGTTCGTGGTCAGCGCACCAAGACGAATTCGCGCACCCGCAAAGGCACCAAGAAAACGGTTGCCGGTCGCGGTCGTCGCCGTGGCGCCAAGAAGTAATCCTGTCCGAAAGGTTAAGAAATTATGGCTCAGAGTGTACGTTCCACGCGCCGCGCAGCCGGTGCGAAAAAAGGAAAGCGTTCCCTGTCTCGCGGACAGGTTCATATCTTCGCGTCCTTCAATAATACGATCGTGACCGTCACCGATACCGACGGCAATACCATTTCCTGGGGCTCCGCTGGTTCCGCCGGTTTCAAGGGTTCCCGCAAGAGCACCCCCTTCGCTGCGCGCCTTGCCGCTGAACAGGCGATCAAGACCGCCCAGCAACAGGGTTTGCAGGAAGTGGAGTTATATGTCAAAGGTCCCGGACCCGGACGCGAGAATGCAATTCGCGCCGTCCAGTCGATGGGTTTGAAAGTGTTGTTGATCGCGGATATTACCCCGGTGCCGCACAACGGCTGCCGTCCGCCGAAACGAAGACGCGTGTAAGTGAGGTTGTTAATTTATGGCTAAATCATTAAGTCCGGTTTGTAAACTTTGCCGCCGTGAGGGCGAAAAGCTCTTCCTCAAAGGCGAGCGTTGTTTTACTCCAAAATGCGCGTTTGAACGACGCAGTTTCGCGCCTGGTCAGCATGGCAAAACCGCTGGTCGCGGCAACCCCGGTTCCACCGGGCGTGCCTCCGACTTCGCCCGCCAATTGCGCGCCAAGCAGAAAGCCCGCCGTATTTATGGCGTGCTCGAACGCCAGTTCCGCCGCTATTACGATACGGCGATCACTCGCCGCGGTCTCACCGGTTTGAACTTGCTTCAGATCCTTGAGTCCCGCCTCGATAACGTGGTCTTCCGCCTTGGTTTTGCGTCTAGCCGCGCGCAGGCTCGCCTGCTCGTGACCCACGGACACTTCACCGTGAATGGTCGCCGTACCGATGTTCCCTCGATGCTTCTTTCCGATGGGGATGTGATTGCTGTGCGCGAAGGCTCAGGTAAGCTTTCCTATTTCAAGGATTTGAACGCGTATGCCGAGAAGCGTAATTCTCCAAGCTGGCTCAGCCGCGATCTAAAAGCGATGAGCGGTTCCGTGGCTCGCATGCCGGAACGCGCCGAAATCGACGGAAGTCTCGACGAACAGTTGATCGTCGAATACTACTCCCGACGCTAATCCTTCTTACGCTTCGGGTCTGGACCTTGAACTGGTCCTCGACCCGGAGCATGATCAAAAGGGAAAGGTGAACCGTGACGGGTCTCATTACGAACATGGTCATGCCCAAGATCGAGCGCGAAGCAGAAGCTCGAAACTACGGCAAATTTGTTATCAGCCCGCTGGAAGGCGGCTACGGTGTTACGCTTGGAAACGCCCTGCGGCGTGTCCTGCTTTCCTCTTTGGAAGGCACAGCGATTACATCGGTGCGTTTCGCGGATGTGTTGCATGAATTCAGCGACGTCCCCGGCGTGCGTGAGGATGTTATCCAGATCATGTTGCAGATCAAACAGATCCGCATCAAAATGGATGGCGTGGACAGCGCGCGTATGCACCTCGAAGTGCGCGGCGAGGGAACGGTCACTGCGGCGGACATTATTACTCCCGCCGAGATCGAGATCGTCAACCCCGACACGTATCTCTTCACCGTGGATAACCCCAAGACCAAACTCGACGTTGAATTCGTCGTCGAACGCGGACGCGGCTATTCTCCCGCCAACGACCGCTCCGGGCATACGCCCATCGGCGAATTGCCGGTGGATGCGATCTTCAGCCCGGTCAAGCGCGTCAATTGGGAAGTGGCATCTGCGCGCGTTGGGCAGAGCACGAATTACGACAAACTTATTTTGGAAATCTGGACAGACGGCACCGTTTCCCCCGAACGCGCCCTCAGCTCCTCCGCCCGCATTCTCATCGACCACTTGCGCTACATCGCTGGTGTCAACGAAGAAATGCTGACGGTGGCAATCGAGCGCGAATCATCCGGCAGCCGCCTGAGCAGTGAACTGGCAGAAACGCCAGTGGAAGCCCTCGACCTCTCCGTGCGCGTCTTCAACTCATTGAAGCGTACCGGCATTACCACGGTGGGTGACGTGCTTGAACTCCTCGAAAAGGGTGAGTCCGCGGTCATGTCCATCCGCAACTTCGGTGAGAAGAGCCTCGATGAACTTCGCGACAAGATGCGCGAAAAGGGCTTCCTGAAAGACACACCTTCGGAGAACTAAGAAATGCGACATTCAGTAGCTGGTTACCGATTGGGACGCACGAAGAGCTCACGTATCGCTCTGCGTCGCAACCTGATCAAACAATTTTTTACACACGAGCGCATCCAAACCACTAAAGCCAAGGCTGCCGCCATTCGCGGTGACGCCGAACGCCTCATCACGCTCGCGAAAAACAGCGCGGACGCAACCGCGGACCAGAAGGTCCACGCTCGCCGCGTTGCGATCTCCAAACTGGGCGACAACCAGATCATCAAACGCCTGTTTGACGAGATTGCTCCTCGCTTTGCTTCACGCAACGGTGGTTACACCCGCGTGACGAAACTCGGACCCCGACTCGGCGACGCCGCTGAGATGGTGGTCTTGGAACTGGTAGAGGAATAGAGACTAGTTAAATAGAGAGTAGAGACTAGTCTCTAGTAACCAATCTCTAATCTCTAAAAGTAATGGCACGTTACCAAGTGATCCTTGCCTACGACGGCTCCGGGTTTACCGGCAGCCAGCGTCAGGCGAACTCCCGGACGGTGCAGGGCGAGCTTGAACATGCCCTTCACCAGATCGGCTGGACTGGAACATCCGTCATCATGGCGGGCAGGACCGATACCGGCGTTCATGCAGCAGGGCAGGTGGCGGCATTCGATTTCAACGAATGGTCGCACCCGGCAGAAAGATTGTTGCAGGCGCTCAACGCGAAACTCCCTGCTGACCTGGCGGTGACGAAGATAAAATCAGTCCACGCGGACTTTCATCCGCGGTTCGATGCGCTTTCGCGGTTGTACCGCTACAGGCTGTTCTGTGAACCCATCCGCGACCCATTACGTGAAAGGTTTACATGGCGCTTGTGGCCCCGACCCGATGGCGATGTCCTCAACCAAGCCGCTCAAGTCTTCCTCGGCACACATGATTTTGCCGCCTTCGGCTCACCGACCTCTGAAAAGGGGACGACGACCCGCACGGTGACAAAATCCGAGTGGAGACGAAAGCTCAATGGTGAGTGGCAGTTCGAAGTCCGGGCAGATGCGTTCCTATATCGCATGGTGCGCAGACTGGTGTTCGTTCAGGCCGCTGTGGCGCAGGGGCGCTGTTCGGTGGAGGATGTGCGCCTTGCCTTGAAAAAAGGAGAGGTGAAACAACTTCCCGCCGGGCTGGCTCCCGCGCATGGTTTGAGCCTGATCGATGTCGAGTATGGATCATTGAAAAGAAAATAAAGAAACGGAGAGACGAAAGTGCAACAGAAGACGTACTATCCGAAAGCCGCTGAGATTCAGCGCGACTGGGTACTCATTGACGCAGAAGGTCAAAACCTTGGGCGTCTTGCCACGCGCATTGCGCACCTTTTGCTTGGAAAGCACAAACCGACCTTCACGCCCGGCGTGGAGATGGGCGATTTTGTGGTGGTGGTCAACGCACAGAAAGTGACCGTGACCGGTACCAAGACTGAGTCGCGCCTCACTTCCAAGGTCTATCAACACCATTCCGGTTACCCCGGTGGGTTGAAGAGCATTTCCCTGCGCGACCAACTCGCTACCTATCCCGACCGCGCCCTGCGCGAAGCGGTGTGGGGCATGCTGCCGCACAACCGCATGGGACGTGCCGTGCTCAAGCATTTGAAGGTCTACGGTGGCGCTGAACACCCGCATGGCGCTCAGAAACTTAAGGCTTTGGAATAAAGAAGGAAAGAAAATATGGCTCAATATTTCGAAGGTATCGGACGCCGCAAGGAAAGCACCGCCCGTGTGCGCTTGACTGCTGGCAGTGGTAAGTTCACCGTGAACGAAAAAGAAGGCGCAATCTTCTTCAGCCGCTTCGGCGACGTTGAAGACATCCTGCGCCCGTTCGGCGCGGTGGGGGAAGCAGCCGCCAAGTATGACGTATCCGTTCTGGTCAGCGGCGGCGGCGTAGCTGGACAGACCGACGCCGTTCGCCTCGGTGTGGCTCGCGCCCTCCAGATCATGAACGCGGATTGGACTTCCGCTCTTCGCAAGAAGGGTTTGCTCACCCGCGATGCCCGCATCAAGGAACGCAAGAAGCCCGGTCTCAAGAAAGCCCGCAAGGCTCCGACCTACACCAAGCGTTAAAATTTTTGGGATTTATCCCTTACAATAATCCGTAATGCGTAATCCGTAAAAGCTACGAGTTATGCATTACGGATTACGCGTTTAACCATAGGACATTTCATGGACTTTTCTATCCTCAATTCCATCTTTGAGACGCTGCGCCTCAGCCCGCCCTCGAAACTGACTCTGCTCAATGGGCAGGAGTTTACGCTGCGGCATTATCCTCCCACCCCGCCGGATGTGGACACATTGATCCTCGGCATCGACTCGCCAGAAATGGCGGCTCAGGTGCGGACGGTGTTGCTGGCAGTCTATCCGGGTAGCCATAAAGTGTCAGCGGTGGGAAAAGCTGGGGTGACAGAAACAAGCCTCGGCGAGTTTGGAGGCGGAGATCTTTCCTATCCCGTTTCACTCTTCATTCCATCACTCGGCATGGGCACGTCCTTCGAAGCCTTTGCTGAAATCGTTGCTCACTTGCGCGCGCCGGATGGTTGCCCGTGGGATAAAGAGCAGACTCACCAAACCTTACGCAAGCATCTACTCGAAGAATCCTACGAGACCTTATCCGCGCTCGATGCCGATGATATAGACGGCATGCGTGAAGAATTTGGCGACCTACTTTTGCAGATTGTGTTGAATTCGTATATCGCCTATCAAGACAACGAATTCACCATGACCGAAGTGACCAGGCATATCTACGACAAGATCGTGCGCAGGCATCCGCATGTGTTTGGCGACTTGAAATTAGACGGCGTGGACGGCGTTTTGCAAAACTGGGAGAAGTTGAAAGAAAAGGAACGCAAGGGCAAGAAGGAAGACAAGGGAATTTTAGATGGCATCCCCGCTGCGCTGCCCGCATTGAGTCAGGCGCAGGAGTATCAAGACCGCGCTGCAAGAGTCGGTTTTGACTGGCCCGAGATCGAGGGCGTGCTTGATAAAATCCGTGAAGAGATTGAGGAAGTTAAGACGGCTGAGAATCCTGAGCAGGTAAAAGGGGAGTTGGGCGATCTCTTCTTCGTGCTTGTCAATCTCGCCCGCTGGCGGGATGTGGATGCCGAGTCTGCGCTGCGGGAGGCGAATTTGAAATTCAAGAAACGATTCGCTTATGTGGAAAAAAGCGCCAAAGCGCAGGGACGGAATTTATCGGATATGACCCTCGAGGAAATGGACTCCTTTTGGAATGAGGCGAAGGGGTTGGGGATGTGAAGTGTAATGCGTGATGCGTAAAACGTAAAACACCTGACACGAAACGCAGTCAAAAATTGGTGTTTTGCGTATCGCGGTTTGGTTGCTCAACCTCTGCCTACGTCCAAATTTTCAATCTCCAACCAGGCTTCATCACCTTCCAACACTCCAAATCCGATCTTGCCTTCAGGGGTGAATGAGGCAAATTGGTTGTCGATCCACACGACCAAGCCAAGCGGGGGATTGGGGCTGACGGGAGACTCGAATAGGAGAAAATCGTCCACGAGCCATTTCACGCCGTTCTCGTTCCAATCTATTTTGTAACTGTGCCATTGGGTCACATCCACATCGAGGGCGGATGAGTCCTCGCCGATGATTTTGCCCAACATGCGGCGCGTCGCCTTTGCGGAGAAGGGCAGCGCCAGCCCGGCAGGAATGAGCGACGGATGAAACTTGGGCGAGCGAAAACTTTGGGCAAGAAGACCTTGCGCAGGCTTGTCGCTAAATGACAGGTGATTTTCTGGCGATGCCCCAAAGAACCAAGCCGCGTTCGGAAGTGTCGGCAGGCGAAGTCGATTCGCGCCAAACCCAAGCGACATACCGAACGGATCGTTCCATAAGCCGAAGCCCCAGGTTCCGGGGATGGAAAGGCTCGAGGTCCGCGCACGCAGGCTCAACGTCAAGGAGTGATGCGGAAATTTTCGTCGAGGTAGACCAAAGTAATCGTCGATCTGCGCGAACCGGTAGGCAGACGAATCTCCGGCGGGGATTTTCAACAAGTGTCCCTTTTCGGTTTTGTCGATGCTCGCGTTTGGAGTCGTTCGCGCTTTCATCCTTCATCCCTCATCATTCATCCTTTCCTATTTACCAGCCAGATGCCCAAAATAATAATCGCGCCGCCGATGAGCGTGATGGCAGTGATGGCTTCGTTAATCATAAATGACGCGAGGACTGTAGTGACCAATGGCTCGACGTTGAAGAACGCCCCGAGCTGCGAAGCAGGGATTTCTTGAAGCGCGTCATAGAACGCAATGTACGCTAGCCCGGAGCCGAAAATGCCAAGGATGATGATCGCGGTCCAACCGGAGGAAGTAAGGTTTGCGAGCTCACTGACACCGGGACCAAAACCGAATATCCAGATGTTGACGAGTATCCAACCGAGCAGCATCACGAAGAACATCATCCGCGCCGCGGGGTGACGCGCCAATTCGCGCCGTGAAAGGATGGTATACACCGCCCAATTGACTGAACTGATTAAAACGAGCAGGTCGCCAATGGTGCCCTCCTCGCCGGTGAACAGCGCTGCAAAATTCCCTTTGCTGACGATGAGCAGCACTCCGAACGCCGCCAATACGATACCGAGAATTTGGATTCCGTTCAGCCTCTCCTTGAGTGCGATCCAGCCGAGGATGGCGATGAAGACCGGTGTGGTTGCCACGATCCATGCGGTGGTGGTGGCTTTGGCGGTTTGCAGACCCGTGGCTTGCAGGATCTGATGAAACGTCACGCCGAGGAAGCCAAGCATCGCAAAGTACAACCATTCGCTTTTTTCGGGCAAGGCGAATTGTTTTCTGGCGAAGACCACGATGCCGAGAATGACTGTCCCCATCCCAAAGCGGATCCACACAATGGTGGCGGGAGAAACTTCACGCAGGGCGATCTTTGTGGCAATAAACGTCCCGCCCCAAACGAGGACGGAGAATAGGGCTTCGAGGTAAGGGATGACTTTTGTTTTGGGCATTTAGATTCCTATAGGAGAGGATGGGGAATTATAATTCTTCGTTGACGCTCATAGTTAAGTCTTGTACAATCGTTTTTATTTGTGGGAGGTTGGCGTAGGGGCGGACGGCGTCCGCCCTTTTCACTAGGGCGGACGCCGTCCGCCCCTACAGGAATAAACCATGAAATACAACCCTGAAATTCACCATCGCCGATCCATTCGCCTGAAGGGATATGATTACACCCAACCGGGCGCGTATTTCGTCACAATGGTCGCCTATCATCGCGATGGAATCTTTGGAGAGATCAAAAACGGCGAAATGGTATTATCCCCGCTGGGAAAGATCGTACAGGAAGAATGGTTTCGATCAAGCGAAATCCGCAAAGAGATTCGATTGTTTGACGATGAATTTGTCGTCATGCCCAACCATGCCCACGGGATTAATTGGATCGTGGAACACGTAGGGGCGGACGGTGTCCGCCCTGATAATGGCATCGATCCAAATACTGGGCGGATGCCATCCGCCCCTACCGACCAACAGGACGCGCGTCGTGCGTCCATACAGAGGGCGCCGCGTTCGTTAGGGTCGTTCATCGCGGGGTTCAAAGCATCGGTCACATCACGGGCTGGGCGCGAATTGAATATGACGGGAATTTGGCAGCGCAACTACTACGAACACATCATCCGCAACGACCGTGAACTAAAAAATATTGCGTGGTATATTGTCAATAATCCGCTCAACTGGCAACTGGATCGTGACAACGAACATAACACAAGAAAATTATCCCCGCCCGAACATGTCGAGGAATATGTGAAGGATGTTGAAGATATGATTATGAAAATGAAGGCAGATAATCTATGAATTCCAACCCTCCATCATCGTTCAGTATGTGTTGAATTATTGCAGTACCCTGCGAATGACGCGGTATTTCCTGCGGCGATTACGTCGAACGACTGCCTGCTTTTCCTGAAAAGAGTGTTATGTTTTTTTTCATCGGGCACTTGAGTCCATCGGGTATAATATCCTCTTCGGAGGCACTAGTTACATGGAAATTACCTGGTATGGACATTCTTGTTTTAGACTGACAGAACGCAATTACGCGACCGTCGTCACCGACCCGTTCGATCACAAGGCGGTGGGGTATGGCGCACTCAAACTCAAGGCGGATATCGTCACCGTCAGCCACGACGCGCCCGGTCACAACAATATGGACGTCGTCAAAGGCTCGGAGCATATTATCGATGGCGCAGGCGAATTCGAGATCGGCGGCGTATTCATCACCGCCGTGCAGACCGCGGGCGGCGGCAAGAAAGCAAAAGACAAGTCTCGCAATACGCTTTATGTGTTCGATTATGAAGGCATTACCGTTGCCCACCTCGGCGACTTGCAGGAAGTCCCCACTCAAAGCGAAGTCGAAGCCTTGGGGACGGTCAACGTGCTCCTTCTTCCGGTGGGAGGCGGGAACAGTCTCAACGCCGCCAAAGCCGCGGAGGTGGTCAGCACCATCGAGCCGAATCTTGTCATCCCCATGCATTATGCAACCGACGCCGTCAAGGTCAAACTCGATCCATTGAGCAAGTTCCTCAAGGAAATGGGTCTCGGCAAGGTCGAGTCTTTGCCGTCCTTGAAAGCCACACGCTCGTCTCTGCCGCAGGAAACGAAGGTGGTCGTGCTTGACTACCAACAAGGATAGCATGGCTGTCAAAGTCATCATGACCTGGGACATCGCGGCGGAACGCGATCAGGAATATTTCGAATTCATCATCGGTGAATTCGTGCCCGGCGTGCAGCGGCTTGGCTTGCAGCCCGCCGAAGCCTGGGCAACGCTCTACGGTTCTTACCCGCAGATCCAGGTTGGCTTGCTCGCCACCGACGCGCTCGAAGCACGCCGCGTGCTTGCCTCGCCGGAGTGGGGCATGCTGCAAGACCGCTTGTTCGGCTATGTCAAAAACTATTCCTATAAGGTCGTGCCCGTTCGCGCTGGGTTTCAGTTTTAGGTACTCCCGTCATTGCGAGGGCGCAGTTGTTCTTTGCCCGAAACAACAGACCTCTGCAAGCCTTGAGATTGCTTCGTCGGGAAGGACACCCTCCTCGCAACGACATAAAAAGACATGCAAAATAAATTCACCAAATTCCTGCCGTGGTTTTTCTTTGCCGCGGCATTTCAGTCTCTAATTGCCATAGTCATTCTCCTTCGCATCCCATCCGAAGGTATTTCATTCGCACGCCTGGTTTTGCTTGGCGTGATGGGGGGGCTTTTTCTTGCAGGGATTGGATTGGGACTTTTCGCACGCCGCGATCTTTCACGCTTCGAACGATTTATCACCACGCCAGTCATTTTATTTTCCGCGCTTCTCACACTGACGTTTAGCCTGATCCTGTTCCTCTTACGTTATCTCAACCCAGAGCGACTCCTGCCATTTTATGAACGTCTCAGCCCGCTCCTCTGGCTCCTCTTTTTCCTCGCCTTCGAAGCGACCATCTTCCTCCTTCTCCTCAAAAACGGATTCCACTCGCGCTCTTTATCCGACCGCAAGCCAATCTATCTTGCAGCCTTCACTGTTTACTGCTCACTGATTATTGTCTTTCTCTTCGTCGCCATCACCAAGATCGGCATCACACCAGACACCGGCTACTGGGGCGAACCCGGCGTAGCCATTCAAGGCTGGCACTTCGTCGTCGCACTTCTCATTGGTTTTTCCACTCTTCTACTTTCCACTTTCCACTCATCAGTGCGAAGCCTCCCTGTGGGACTTTCCAACTCATCCCTCATCCCTCATCCTTTATCCTTCATTCCCTTCGCTCTTTATCTCCTCGCCGCCATCCTCTGGCCCGGCGTTCCACTTGAGACTCTGGCAAACAGCTTTTATGTCTCTATTACCCCGCCGACGAACATGCCACTGCCATATTCAGATGCCGGTTTTTATGATTTTTCTGCCCAAAGCCTGCTGATCGGCACCGGTTACTTCGGTGGGATTCCGCCTCGTCCGCTGTATGTAGTCTTTCTTGCCTTCCTGCACTTGCTCTTTGACCAGAGCTATCCTGCCATCATCGCCGCGCAGACTTTGGTGTTGGCACTCTTTCCCGTTGCGCTATATTTTCTCGCAAAGAAACTTCACTCTCCCGCCGCCGGTGTGACGGTTGCCCTCTTCGCCATCTTCCGCGAATATACGGGTTTGTGGATCGCTTCGAATACCCGCGTTGCCAACTCCAAAGTATTTACCACCGACTTCCCAACGGCATTTAGCATCGTGATAATCTGTCTGGTCATCCTCTGGTGGCTCGAACGGCGGGACCTTCGCTCGACGTTGATTACGGGCGGTGCCTTTGGCGTGTTTCTCTTGTTCCGCACCCAGTCCATGTTGACGCTGCCATTCCTGTTCCTGCTGGTCTTGCTGGTCCTGAATTTCAAATGGGGCGAGTGGATCAAAGCAGGCATTGTCTTTGCCGCTACCATGCTGCTTGCTGTCCTGCCGTGGTTGACCCACAACTACACTATTTCAGGGAAATTTTCCTTTGATGACCCCAATCAAGTGGCGATCATTTACAGCCAATATGCCTTCACTGGCAACCTCGACCTCAGCCAGTTCGACCCGAAAACCGACAGTGTGCGGGAACGGATCGTTTCTTTTACTCTCGAAAACCCCGCCTATGTGGCGAACTTTATCACCTCCCATTTCCTAAATACGGAGATTGGCGGTCTGCTTTCGTTACCGCTCATCAAGCCGTTCAACGGATTGCAGGAACCCGTCAACTTGTATTGGGTCGAATGGAACGGAACGCTGGAGTGGTACAACATCATTCTGCTCCTGGTCTATCTCGCTCTCATCGCAATCGGGTTCGGCGCGGCGTGGCGGCGCATGAGATGGCTTTCGCTCATCCCGCTGGTGTTCAATTTGGGGTATGCGCTGTCGAATGGCATCGCTCGCTTTTCCAGTTGGCGCTACAACATGCCCGTGGACTGGGTGGTCTACTTCTATTTTGCAATTGGCGTCGCGGAAATTTTCGGCGCTTTGCCCCTATTGTTTGGTGTGAAGGGCGAAAAAATACTTACAGAGTACGAAGCTCCCGAAGTGAAGACGATTCAATTCGGCGATTTCCGCCTTCTGCATCTTTTGCCTGTGCTGGCATTTGTGTTCGTTGGCTCTTTGCCCTGGCTTGCAAAGGGATTAGCCGAACCGCGTTACACATCCACGCAAGATGAGTTGATCGCAAAACTTGAGTCGAGCGGGTATGACCGGAACGAGATTCAAGCATTTCTTCAGCAGCCCAAAGCGGTTCTCGCGGAGGGCAGGCTGCTCTTCCCGCGCATGTATTGGAGAGGGGAGGGTCTTTCCTCTGCCAATCCCTGGCCCGCCTATGTCATACAAGACTTTCCCCGCATCGGTTTCATCCTTATCAATTCCAGCCATCAGAACCTGATCTACCCGACCAAGGAATTGCTGGACTTCCCGCAAGGAGCGGATAGCATCGTCCTTGCCTGCTCCGGCGACAACGACCTTCTCAATGTCCGTGTGGTCACTTTCAAAGGCACCTCATACCAAAGCGCTCCACTAACCGACCCCTGCCCTGATAACTGATCACTGTCCGCTGGTTACTATCCAATGTTTACTGGTAACTCATGAAAAACCGCATTGCTTCCCAACTCCTAAGCTGGTACCACACCCAAAAGCGGACTCTCCCCTGGCGCGACCATCCGGATCCATACGCGGTGTGGGTCTCTGAGATCATGCTCCAGCAAACGCGGGTGGATACGGTCATTCCTTATTTTGAAAAATGGATGAAGTTATTTCCCACCGTGAAAGCGCTTGCCTCTGCCAGCGAGCAGGATGTGCTCAACGCGTGGGAAGGGCTTGGTTATTACAGCCGCGCTCGGAACTTGTATAAAGCTGCAAAAGTTGTTGCTGAAAAATTCAACGGCGAGTTGCCGCGTAATTTGGACGATTTGCGAAGTTTGCCCGGCATTGGTCGCTATACCGTCGGCGCGATTGCTTCGATGGCTTTCAGCATGGATGAGCCAACTCTCGATGGTAATTTGCGACGTGTGTTCTCGCGTCTCTTCGATGTCGATGAGTTTGCGGATTCTCCAGCAGGTGAAAGAATTCTCTGGGAGTTGGCGGCGCAGAATTTGCCCACGGGTCAGGCAGGCGATTACAACCAGGCGTTGATGGACTTGGGCGCGACGATCTGTCTGCCGAAAAACCCGCGCTGTTTGCTGTGTCCGCTAATGAAATTGTGCAAGGCGCGTGAAAATGGGACGCAAGAGTTACGCCCGGTCTTGAAGCCGAAGAAGGCTGTACCATCTTATGTCCATGCGGCGGCGGTGATTGTGGAGCGTGGGCGCGTGTTGTTGAGTCAACGCCCGGCGGAGGGGTTGTTGGGGGGGATGTGGGAATTTCCGAACGCGCGAGTGAAGGGCGAAGCGGCTAAGGCGTTGGTCAAAGCTTTGAAGGGAGCGACCCAGTTACAGGTTAAGAAAAAAGAGGCGCTGCAAGTCGTCGAACATGCCTACAGCCACTTTCGAGTCACAGTACATCCATTTTTGTGCGACAGGGTTTCCATCCCTAAAAATAAAAGTTTGAAGTGGGTGAAGCTCAGCGAGTTGGAGGATTACCCGATGGGGAAGGTGGATCGACAAATTGCCCGAAAAATAAAGTAGCGCGAGATATTATCTCGCGCTACAATTTTATGCTTTGCTCAATGTGACGAAGACCATTGGTCTGCGTTTGGTCTGTTGATGTAAATAACTTTTCACGGCGTTGATGATGTCTTTCTCGTCGTCGAAGCCGTCATCGTGGACCATGCGCAAGACGAGCTTGCGAATTTCGGGCAGCAGGGTTTCGGCTTCTTCGGGGGAGACGAAGCCGCGCGTGATGATCTCAGGAGCGTGCAGCAAACGACCGGTTTTCTTTTCGATGCTGATGTCGATCAGCAGGATGCCGTTGCGGGCAAGTTGACTGCGTTCGCGCATCACGTCGTGGTCGATGTCGCCGATGGACTCGCCGGTGACGAAGACATAATCGCCAGGAATGCGTTCGCCGCGCATGAGCTTTTTGCCGACCAATTCCACCACCTGACCGTTCTCGGTCACGATGATGTTTTCCTGTTCGATGCCCAACTGTTGGGCAAGTTCGGCGTGACGCGTCAATTGGCGCAGTTCGCCGTGGATCGGCATGAAGTGCTTCGGCTTGACGAGGTTGATGAGCAGCTTCTGCTCTTCCTGCGCCGCGTGCCCGGATACGTGAATGGGGGCGATGCCATCGTGTATGACTTTCGCGCCGCGCCTCAGCAGACGGTTGATGGTCTTGCTGATGGACTCTTCGTTGCCCGGAATTGGGTGTGAGGAAAGTACGACCGTATCGCCTTCTTTGAGGTCGAACTGACGGTTGGTACCAGCCGAGAGCCGCCCCACGATGGAAGACGGTTCGCCTTGCGAGCCTGTACACATGATGACCACTTTGTGGTTCTGCATTTGCAGAGCCTGCTCAATGGGCACGATGAGCTCGTCTGGAATTTCGAGATACTTCATCTTGCGTGCGATCTTGACGTTATCCACCATGCTCGGACCGGCTAATGCCATCTTGCGTCCGGTCTTGGCTGCGGCATCTGCCACTTGCTGTACGCGCGAAATGAGCGAAGCGAAGGTGGCGATGATGATCCGTCCTTTGGCGTCTGCAAAAACTTTGTCGAAGGCGGGGCCGATGACCATCTCGGAAGGAGTCCAACCGGGGCGCTCGGCGTTGGTCGAATCAGACAGCAACAAGTCCACGCCGCGATTCGAGAATTCGGAGAGTTTGGCAAAGTCGGTGGGCCAGCCATCCACCGGGGTTTGGTCGAATTTGAAGTCGCTCATGTGAACGATGAGACCCGCCGGGGTGGTGATGCCGATGCCAACTCCATCTGGGATGGAATGGTTGACGTGGAAATATTCGAGCGTGAAGGGACCCACCTTGGTCGCTTCACCCGCTTGAATGGTCTTCATCTGGGCTTTGTGCTGCGCGCCATTGCGATGTAATTTTGCTTCGATCAGCCCACGGGTGAGCGGCGTGGCATAGACCGGGACGGGAATGTCTTCGATAAAATGTTGGATCGCCCCAATGTGGTCTTCGTGTCCGTGAGTGATGAACAAGCCCAGGACGCGGTTTGCCCGCTTCTTCAAATACTCATAGTCTGGGATGATGTAGTCCACACCCAGCATGTCATTCTTCGGGAACATGATGCCAGCGTCGACCACGATGATGTCGTTACCAAACTCGTACGCCATCATGTTCTTTCCCACTTCGCCGAGCCCCCCGAGCGGGATAATTCTTAATTTATTTTTTTTACTCATATAGTTTTTCTGTATACCTCACAGATTTCAAAATTTTAGTAAACCGCCTATGCGGTTAAAGTCAAGGTAAGTGCCGACACGATACCTGCATGCACGCAGAATGAGAATCCCTCAAAGTTCCCATTGGTTTTGGTTCGGCGGAATGGTGAAAGGTCTTTTCCCTCAAACAAACAAAAAGACCTTCGCTGACTTGCTCGCGAAGATCGGTGCCGGTAAAACACGATTGTTCTCAAACAAATGGCGCTTTAGCGCCAGAAAAGTCAACTTAACGCTTGGAAGTATAGCAGGGCAGGCGGGTTTTGTCAAAGAAGGTTTTCTTGCACTCACACCGCCGTACCCATATCTGGGCATACATCCTCGGCGCGGCGGGCATGTTTTATCCCTTGCGGTGTTTCTTCTGGCGTTCCATCATGATGTTCAACCGCAACTGCTTGTCGTTGATGAGCTTCTTGATCTTGCTGCGCTGGCTTTCCTCGTAGGTGTTGGTGAGCCGTTCCTTTAGAGCGGCAATTTCCTGGAGCAATTCCACTTCAGGAGAGATAATGCCGGCATTCTTCAAAGCAGAGTAGGCAAGGCGCAGATCTTCCGGGGTCTCAAAGTAGGCGTCGAGGTCAATAGGCTGCCCCTTGCCTTTGAGGTTATCAAAATCGCCGCGTTCCTATGCTTCCTTTATGATGGCTTCGACCACTTTCTCGATGCTCATATTTCGCATTATATACCGAATTTCACAATAAAAATTGACAATCTTCTCCGTCTCCTGTAAACTCATTCAATGGACATAGACTTCGATCTCTACCGGTACGAAGTACGCATTTCCTCAAACCCGTTGGTGCGGCTTTCCGCCATCGACGTTTCCCCGGCAAGCCCAAAACATACCATAGTCTTTGTCCACGGCTTCGGCGGCAAGGCGGAGCAGTGGCAATACCAAATGCAAAAGTTCGCGATGGATAACCGCGTCGTTGCCCTGGACTTGCGCGGGCATGGACTCTCCGACAAGCCTTCGACAGGCTACGACATGCAACGCATCCAACTGGACCTGGAAACTGCTCTGACCCAGTTGAAAGTATCTCCGCCGTTTGTTTTAGTGGGACATTCCTTCGGCGGTGCGATCGTTACTGACTATGCCCTAAACCACCCTGACCATATCGAAAATTTGATCATCATCGCCACCGCTGGCGAGTTCAGGTTAAGTCCGCTTTTCAAGCTGGGCTTGATCTTGCCTTCGACAGTCTTGAGGCTTATTGGTCCCTTTACGCGCAGGTGGCTCCATGCCCCGCCTCATGCGCTCAGAGAGTTCTATCACCGCAATATGGCCATCTGGCGCGGATGGGACAAATTCTCGCAGCTCACCATGCCGACCCTCGTCATACGAGGGCACCGCGATATTGTCTTCGACCGTCCACTGTTTGAAAAAGTGGCAGGGTCCATTCCCGGCGCAGAGGATGTTGATATTGGCGCATCCGGCCACATGGTCATGTTGGAGAGGCGTGAGGCAGTGGATCGGGCGATTACGAACTTCCTCAAAGGCGAGTCCAAAAAATCATGGCGCGATAAGTCCTTTGTCGTCTCCAAGACTCAGCGCGACGACCTGAAACGCGAGCGAGTGTGGCTCAACCATTACGAAGAAGGTGTGCCTTACACCGTGGACATACCGCGTATCCCTGCGCATCACCTTTTGCGTTCGGCTGTGCGGCGTTTCCCGAATCGCCCTGCGATCTTCTTCGAAGGCTCGAAGATAAGCTACCGCGGTTTGAATCACGAAGTCAATCGTTTTGCCAATGCGCTGCTGGCGCAGGGGATTGGCAAGGGTGCGCGTGTGGTGCTGCTTATGCCGAACATCCCGCAGATGGTGATCGGTTTGTATGGCACATTGAAGGCGGGAGGTGTGGCGGTTTTGATTCCGCCCATGACCGAGCCAGAGGAATTGATCCGCCAGGTAAAGGAAGCGGATGCCAGTGTGCTGGTGACCATGTCCACTTGGGCGGGGTTGGCGAAGCAAATTCAAGATGGGGCTGGCGTGCCACATGTAGTGCTCACCGACCCCGGACAATATTTGTCATTACCGAAATACTTGATCTCACGCTGGCGTAACCGCGGCTTGGACTTTCGCAATGCCCTGCACTGGAACCGCTGGTTCTTGCAACAAGATACGAAATCTCCCGCCGTGGACGTCCAGCCAGATGATATGGCAGTCATCATTTATACTGGCGGCACCACCGGGTTGTCTAAGGGCGTGATGCTCTCGCACCGTAACCTGGTCGCCAACGCCTTGCAGACGCGTCACTGGCTGCCGAGCGCTGTTGAAGGTCGGGAGCGATTCTTGTGTGTGGTGCCTTTCTTCCATAGCTACGGCATGACGGCTGCCTTGAACGTGCCCGTCTCACTGGGCTCGGCGTTGATCTTGAAACCGCAGTTCAAAACGTTGGACGTGTTGAAATCTATCAAGAAATATAAGCCGACCATCTTTCCCGGTTCACCGAGCATGTACGTTGCCATCAATAATTTTTCGGGTGTGCGTAAATATAATATCCGCTCCATCAAGGCGTGCATCAGTGGCTCTGCTCCTTTGCCGGTGGAGGTGCAGGAGGCATTCGAGAAACTTACCAAAGGCAAGCTGGTCGAAGGCTACGGACTGACCGAGGCTTCGCCGATCACACATGCCAACCCGCTGGGGAAGAACCGCCGCCTCGGTACTATTGGTGTGCCGCTGCCCTCCACCGAAGCCGTCATTGTCGATTTGATGACGGGGCGCAAGGAAGTGGAGCAAGGACAAATCGGCGAGCTTGCCGTTCGCGGTCCGCAGGTGATGATGGGGTATTGGAAGAACGATATTGCCACAAAAGAAGTTATCACGGACGACGGCTGGCTGCTCACCGGCGATGTAGCGCAAGTGGATGAAGATGGTTTCTGTCACATTATCGCCCGCAAAGCCGACATGTGGTATCCCGAAAAAGGCGGCAAGGAACCCGCCTTCCCGCGCGATGTGGAAGAAGTGATTTATGAAATCCCACAGGTGAAGGAAGTGGCGGTCGTTGCCGTGGCTGGGCATCCATTCGCGTTCGTGATCGCAGGCAAAGAGAAACCCAGCGCGGAGTCGGTCATTGCCTATTGCAAACGCCGCCTGCCGCCGCACCTCGTCCCGCGCTTCGTGATCTTTATGGATGAATTTCCGCGCACGTTTATCGGCAAAGTGCTGAGGCGCGAATTGGCAAAGCGTTATGGAAAGCAAATTGCGAGCGAGTAAAATCGGTACGGCGACATTTATGTCGCCGTACTTAATGTTTTTTTTGTTGATTGTGTGTAAGGTTCACAGAAATATATTTCACCTACAATTAATTTGATTGCAGTAGCATCAAACCCAATATGCCATGCCGCTGCCATACGGCTCTTTGAGAGATGAAGAATGAATGTAAGAGTACAGAACAAGATCGAATATCGCACTACGACGCTCACGAACGGGCGTAATGTCAATTATGTGCATCAGGGCGTGGGGGAGCCGGTCATTATGGTTCACGGACTTGCTGCGTCTCTGCATGATTGGGACGACCTGATGCCCGCACTAGCAGACGCCGGGTACGCCGGCTACGCCCTCGACCTGCTTGGTCACGGCGAGAGCGAAAAACCCACGCATGCCCATGATTATTCCGTGGAGAACGCGTATGCCGATTTTTCGGCGTGGATCGATTCGGTGAATGTCAAAGCGCCGTTCATCCTTGTGGGGCATTCATTGGGCGCAGGGCTTTCGTTGTTGTACACCTATCGCAACCCAGACCGCGTGAAGGCGCTGGTGATCGTCAACCCGTTCTATTCGATGGGACAACTGCCGCTCATTTTGCAGCGGATGTTCCACCACCAGTTGATCAACACCTCCTTGATCGAACGCACGCCGTATCAGCTCTTCCGCTTTTTTGTGGATATGACCAGTTTCAGCGGTTACATCGGGAATCGCGAGTCGCATGTGTTGCCGGAGCACATCCGCTATCAGACTGCGCTGGATTACAAACGGGCGTCGTCTGGCATTTACAACATTCCGCGCACGCTTCGCCACGTGGACCTGGACCTGTCGCGCATTACCCAGCCGACTCTGCTCCTGTGGGGCGGGCGCGACCAAACCCTTTCGCCTTCGTCCTTCTCGCAATTGGCAGAACAGTTGCCGAATTTGGTGAAGGCACATCATTTCCCAGTCTGCGGACATGTGCCGCATCAATGCCACCCCGAAGATTTCAACCCGCATGTGATGGAGTTTTTGCGAGGAATCTGAGGCAAAAGGGTGCGTCGCACCAACATGATTGAGACGAGTCTACAGTGTAGATTCGTCTGTTTTATCAGATACGTCTACCCGTATGGTGCGACGCACTCTGCATCGAAGAATCTGAAGCGGGGAATTGAGTCAATATTTTAAGATTGCAGTTTCCAAATACCCTCTTGCCAAGCATTGGTCATGGTGCTAAAATGCCGAACACATTAGCCATATGTACGGGGATGCAGAGCTTCTACGCCCATATATGGCTAAATCATTTGTTCTAATTATGGAGCCTGTTTCGGATGCGTTGTCCGTATTGTAAACATCATGACTCGAAGGTGTTGGACACCTCTCACGACAGTCACGGCGGGATTCGCCGTCGGCGTGAGTGCCTGAAGTGCCGCCAGCGCTTCAGCAGCTACGAGCGTCCGATCCTCGCCACGCCGCTCATCATCAAGCAAGATGGCAACCGTGAGGAGTTTGACCGCGAGAAGATGGCACGCGGTATCCGCATTTCCTGTGCGAAGCGACCCGTCTCGGCGGCGGACATCGAGCGCATGATCGGGCAAGTGGAAGTGAAATTGACCAAGATGGGTAAAGCCGAGGTTTCCTCCCGCGTGGTGGGCGACCTCGTTATGCAAACGTTGAAGGAGGTGGACCAGATCGCGTACATCCGCTATGCGATTGTGTATTTGGGCTTGGATGATCTCCAGTCCATTCGCACCGAGATCGACCAGTTACTCGAAGATTAATTACAAGGCAAAGACCCTCAAGGGGGGACTGTCTTTGCCTTTTCGTTTCTCTAATATGTCTATACCACATGGGTAAACGTCCATGTGATAAAAAAAACTTTACAGGAGAGTCCGAGATGGCAACAAAATCTGCTGAAACCAAAATCGTAAAAAACGGCTTATTGCCGACGCCGCCCATGGCGAAGGGACTGCCCAAGGCAGCGCTGACAGATAACGCCCGTCAGGTGCTGATGAAGCGTTACGTGCGCCGCGGTGACGATGGTAAGCCCGCTGAGAACGTCGAAGAGATGTTCTGGCGTGTGGCGCATCATGTCGCCAAGGTCGAAGAACAATGGGGCGCGGATGTGCAAGCCCGCACCGTTGAATACTACCATTTACTTTCGAGCAAGAAATTTTTCCCGAACTCCCCAACCTTTACCGGTGCCGGCACTCCGTTGGGACAGCTGGCCGCATGTTTTGTACTCCCGATTACCGACGATATGGGACGTCACAGCGCGGGCATCTTTCAGACGTTGCGCGACGCTGCCCTGATCCAGCAGACAGGCGGCGGCAATGGATTCTCCTTCTCGCGTTTACGCCCCAAGGGTACTCACGTGCAAACCTCGGCGGGTCAGGCTACAGGACCGGTCGGCTTTTTGCGCGTCTATGACCATGCCTTCGGTGAGATTGCGCAGGGCGGTTGTTTGCTGCCTGAGACTCTTGTGTTTACAACCAACGGATTGTTACGTTTGGATGAAATCGTAAATTCAAACGTGGAAGGCTGGCAGGAACATGATTTGTCTGTGCCGACTGATGAAGGGGTTAAAGACTCCATGCGCGGATTCAATAACGGCATGGCGGAAGTCCAACGCGTGCATACCCGCGAGGGATTGAGTATTACAGGCACACCCAATCACAAAGTGAAAGTAATGACCGATTCCGGCCCTCAATGGAAGCAACTCCAGGATCTTGGGCAGGGCGATTGGATCGTTATGCGATTGGGTGAACATACTGGTAATTTGCAAATCTTGAAGATGCCCTCGCAAAAACACGGCAACCAGATCATGGCTGAATTACCTTCCATTCTGGATGAAGAATTTGCATTCTTCCTTGGTTATCTTGCCGGTGACGGGTTTATGGGAAAAGCCGAAAATGATCATCGCGTGGGTGTCAGTGTGGCTCATTCTTCCTACCTTATGGAGGAAATGCCTGCAATGCTGCAGAGACTCTTCAATGTAAACGTTCATAAAATGCAGAAGCCGAATGATCGTTCGGTGACATTCGTTATGGATAACCGCGCAATCAAGGATTTCCTGTATTTGAATGGATTGGAGAAACAGGGAAGCCGCGACGTATCCATCCCACGCCTGGTCCGCCAGTCACCGAAAAATATTGTGGGTGCGTATCTGCGCGGGCTGTTTGAAGCAGATGGGTCATTGACACATGGCTACCCTACTTTGACGACCTCCTCTGCCCGCCTTGCGCGAGAAGCAGCTACGTTATTGATTGGTCTGGGTTGCCCGGTCGGGATTAGTACGACTTCTGCCGGGTTGGATCGTTGGGGCAATTCTGACATTCATCGAGTGAAAATCGCTTCAACGGTTGGGCTGCTAGCCTGGCGCGAAAATATCGGTTGTGACCAGCGCTCACGCTTTGTCTCGGCCTATGCATGGGAAAGTGATTTGCGCCGCGAGACCTCTCATGTTCTGCCGAATCCGAAGTATTGGCTTCAGACTGTTTTGGAAGAGATCACCCTCGGGCAAATTGATAAACAGGAACGCGGCAGGAATATTAATTTCCGCGCCACCGAGCCGGGATTGCGCCGCAAACTTTTACGCTACATGCGCGATGATCGCAATTTGACATGGTCGGGATACGAGTTATTAAAGCGGGACTATCCCGATGTATTTGAAAATTCGCCCTCCGCGGAGGGATACTGGTTTGTGGAAGTCCGTGGCGTGGAAGAGGCGGGTCGAGCGCTCACACTTGACCTGGAAGTTGCCGACAATCACACCTATCTTGCTTATGGCATGGTGACGCATAATACCCGCCGTGGCGCCAATATGGCGGTGCTGCGCGTGGACCACCCGGACGTGGAAGATTTCATCACTTGTAAGATCGATGAGAACTCCATCACCAACTTCAACATCTCGGTCGGGATCACCGACGCGTTCATGCAAGCCGTGGAGGAAGACAAGGAATGGGAACTGCGTTTTCCTGACTTGATCGAGATGAAACAAAAAGGATTCAGCGGCACGCTCGAACAAGCGGAAGCGACCGGGATCAAGATAAATGTTTATAGGAAAGTCAATGCGCGCGAGTTATTCAATAAGATCGTCAAACAGGCGCACCACAACGGTGAACCTGGCGTGTTGTTCCTTGATGCGGCGAATCGCGGCAACCCCGTTCCGCATTTGTATCCGCTTGAAGCGACGAATCCGTGCTTTGTCGGCTCCACCCGTATTACTACCGACTTGGGCTTGCTCACCATTCAGGAACTTGCCGAGTCTGGTGCGAATTTCATGGTGGCGACTGACTTGCGCGCGCCGCAAGGTGGGCATGGCAATGCAGAGGAAGATTTTGGCGTTGCCTATCGCGTTTCCTCGCCTGCCTGGATGACGAGAGAAAATACCCGTGTCTTGAAGATGACCACCAAACACGGCTATTCGGTCACCGCCACACCTGACCATAAATTCCTGACATCAGACCGTGGGTATGTGGAATTAGGCGACCTCAAAGAAGGTGACGAACTCCTCCTTCAATCGGGAGAAGGCGTGTGGAGCCGAAATTACGAACTTCCGAATATAGAAGCGATGCGCCAAAAGATGGCAGTTATGGCGCGGGGCGGTGACCATGCTTCCGGTCACACAACCACCCGTGCAGATTTTGCGGAGCAATATTCCAAACTTCCGACCCAATGGTCGCACGAGTTGGGCGTCGTTCTCGGTGCGTTGGTAGGTGACGGATGGCTTAGCCCGACGAGCAATTCTCCGGTAGGTATGGTCTTCAACTACGAGAGCGACGAATTGCTAAGTGTTGTTCATGAAACCATGCAGGCTCATTTTGGAGCGGGACATCTGCACGAACGTGGTTCTGTGCGCCAATTGACCTATGGCAGACTGCCGTATGTATTCTTTGAATCGCTGGGTGTCCTGCATGCCCCTGCTCATGAAAAACGTGTGCCTGCTTCTATTTGGAGCGCGCCTCGTGAAGCTGTGATCGGTTTCTTACAGGGATTGTTCACCACCGATGGAACTGTGAATGTATCTTCATTCAAAAAATCCTGTTCTGTCCGATTAGCAAGCGCCTCACTTGAATTATTGCAAGATGTGCAAATCCTTCTCCAGAACTTTGGGATTGTCAGCCGCATCCACAAGCGCCGCTCAGATGGTTTCCGCGCACTTCCAGATGGAAAAGGTGGCTTGAAAGAATACTTTACCCATGCAGATTACGAATTGCTGTTGGATAAGGCAAATCGCGATACTTTTACAGAATTGATCGGTTTCCTTGACGCCTCCAAACAAAGCAAGGTTGAAGAATTCATCAATGGCAAATCTCGCAATTCAAATTCGGAGAACTTCCAAACCTCCATCATTTCGATTGAAGATGCAGGTTATGCGGATGTTTATGACTTGACCGAAATGCAGACGCACAGCGTGATTACCAACGGCGTTGTGGCACACCAATGCGGAGAGCAATGGCTTGGTCCGTATGAGAACTGCTGTCTCGGTTCGGTGAATCTCAACGAGCATTGCGGACCCGATGGTTCTGTCGATTGGGAAAGCCTGCGCAAGAGCGTTGTGACGTCCACGCGCTTCCTTGATGATGTGGTAGAAGCCAATGCGTATGTTCCGGCTGTGACGCAGTTGAAAGAAGCGGCTCACAAAGCGAGGCGTATCGGGCTTGGCATCATGGGTCTCGCAGACTTGATGTACCACGTGGGCGTGCGCTACGGTTCGGCGGAAGGGCAGGAATTCGGAGCGCAGGTGATGGAGTTCGTGCGCTATCATGCGATGGTGACGAGCGTCGAGCTTGCCCAGGAGCGCGGACCGTTCCCCGCCATTCAAGGTTCCATTTACGATATGGACGATATGAAGTGGGAAGCGCCCAAATCGTTGGTCAGCTATGAGCATAACTGGAACAGGCCCGAGATTAAGTGGGATGCGGTGGTGAAGGGCATCAAAGAGCATGGCATCCGCAACGCCGCGCAGACCACCGTCGCGCCGACCGGCACCATCGCCACCGTCGCCGGTTGTGAAGGCTACGGCTGTGAACCCGTCTTCGCGCTGGCATACATCCGCCACGTCAACGATAACGGCAAGGATTTGAAATTAACCTACGCCAGCCCGCGCTTCGATGAGGCGTTGAAGAAACTCGGTTTGGGCGAAGAGAAACGTCAGGAGATCGTCGAGCAGGTGATGAGCGCGGGAACCTGCCAGCATGTGCCTGAACTGCCGCAGAACATCCGCGACACCTTTGTGGTCTCGGGCGATGTGACCGCCGAGGAACACGTGCGGATGCAGGGCGCGCTACAAGCCTTCGTGGATAACTCACTTTCGAAGACCGTCAACTTCCCCGAAGGCGCCACCGAAGGCGACGTGGCGATTGCGTACCAACTCGCATGGGAACTCGGCTGCAAGGGCATCACCGTCTATGTGACCGGCTCACGCGACAAGGTGGTGTTGGAGACAAATGCCACCGCGGAAAAGAAAGAGACTCCCGCCTCGGTCGAACCGAAGACTGCTCCTGTTATCCAAGCCTCTCCTACCCTCTGGCATGGGACCAAGAAGCCGCGCCCCAAGGCATTGCCCGGCAGGACGTATAACATCGACACGCCCGTGGGCAAGGCGTTCATCACCATCAACGAAAACGGCGGTGACCAGCCCTTCGAGGCATTCATCAATACCGCCAAGGCTGGCTCTGAAATTGCCGCCGTCTCCGAGGCGATTGGACGCTTGATCTCCTACATCCTGCGCATGGCGTCGCCCATCGCCCCCACGGACAGACTGCGCGAAGTCGTCGTGCAACTGATCGGCATCGGCGGCGGACGCTCACTGGGCTTCGGCATTAACCGCGTGCGTTCCCTGCCCGATGGCATTGGACAGGTGCTCGAAGGCTACCTGAACAGCAAGGACGGCGCACCGGTTGAGGAAGTCAAATCCAACCCCCATTCGGGGACAAGCGGCGGTAGTAACGGCGGAAGCCATGCCGAACACGCCCCCAAAATGAAGATCGGTGACATTTGCCCCGAATGCGGTGAAGCCGCCGTCATCAACGAAGAAGGCTGCCGCAAGTGTTATGCGTGTGGGTATAGTGAGTGCTAATAAATTGGTAAGTTGGTAGATTGGTGTAGGGGCGGGGTCTTCCCGCCCCTATGTTTATTGAGAGGAAAATTTATAGTGAATAAAAAGACTTTATATTGGGCGCTGGGAGTTGGGGTATTCGCCATTCTTTGGCAGGTATTCACGTTCTATTTCCGGTTTGGACAGTTCAACCCGTATGCCTTGTGGCAGGATTATTTGTACTTCTTCTTCGCCGGTGCCCTGGGCGGACTAGTCCTCTCGCTCTTCCTCAACCGTCAAACCGCAGACAAAGCCTGGTGGGCGGTGCTGATCGCCTTTGCAATTGCAACCCCCGTGGCGATGATCTTCATGGTGGGTGGCGGTCTGTATGGGCTGGTGGGTATTCTGCTCGCCCCGCTCCTCCCGTGGACTTTGATTACTTGGCTCGGTTCCTTGGTGGGGAAGTGGCTTACGAAGGGGAGTAATACCAAGAATAAATAGAGCGTTGTACACGGAAGATACGGATTTCACGGAAAGTCTTTTAGGAAAATCCGTGGCTTTCGAACACATGGACTTTGTTGTGGTGAAAACCATGCTAAAAGCGATGGTCAAATCGAAGGGCTAGGTGTGTTAAGATCGAATTTAGTAAAGCTGCAGTGTTAGAAGAAGGTTGTCGCAAGTGCTACGCCTGCGGGTTCAGTGAGTGCTGATTGCTATACCCTCTCCCGCCGCTATGCGACACCTCCCCAAACCCGACAGGGAAATTTCGTATGCCGAATCAAAGTAACAATGTTGTATTTGGGAAGCGCAGGGGCGGAGCTAGTCTAGCCTTTCCATATAAAATGCTTATGCTAAGTGCAAACTTGGATTCTTGCTAAAATGACTTTTCAGAATAAATCTGAGGAATTTGTATACAATGTCACACGTAAATCATTTCTGTCATTATGGAGTTATGCGAACCCCAAAAAACCAGACAAGAATGAATTATGTGATGTATTAACCGTATTTGGATCGAATGTTGCTATCTTCAGTGTAAAGGAAAGTAAGCTCAAGTCCGACTCTGATCATCATATACAGCGATGGAAGCGCGAAGTGATTGATGCCGGAATAAGATCTGTATATGGTGCTCAGAAAACGATACGCTCTTTGCCGTACGTTATTCGTGCAGATGGTTCAGCTGGATTAACTTTACCTTCTGAACCGACTATCTATAGAATTGTCGTTGGTTTAGGCTCACAAAGAAAAATTCCGATTCCATCTGGAGATTATGGTAAAGGATTTGTCCATGTATTTGACGAGGTTTCGTTCTCAATCATCATGGAAGAACTGGATACCGCGCCTGATTTGTTTGAATATCTAACTAAGAAGATTGTATTTGTTAGTAATAGTGCATGGAAAGATATCGAAGGTGGAGAAGAAGATCTATTAGCTTTATATTTGCATAACGGACGGGAATTCCCAACTGCAACGAATTTTATTTCAATCGGGTCAGGCATTTGGGATAAATTTTTGCAGAATCCACAGTATATCAATAAGAAAGAAGCGGACAAAGTTAGTATCGTCTGGGATAATTTAATTGAATATATAACAAAACATTTATTAGCTGGTACCTTGGAACCTAGATCAAACCTATCCGATACAGAATTGGCTTTGCGTCAGATGGCGTCAGAGCATCGATACCAAAGAAGGTTGCTCGGTGACTCCTATAATGATTTTTTACAACAATCACACAAAGTTCGTGCACGGCTAGGTAAGTCTGATAATGCAACTTATGTGTTTTTAGCTTGTCCTTTGGGTGATAGTCGTCAAGACAGAACTAATGAACTATTATTAAGATGCTTCGTTGCACGAGGCAAGTTTAAGGATCGGGCGACTGTAATTGGTATCGCTACGGAAGTCTATGTCCCTAACCAAGGATTTTCACTTGATTTGATTTACATGCATAAGCCGGAATGGACGGACGAAGATCAAAAGAATTGGGATGAACTTCAATCGCATATGCATTATTTTGAGGGAGAATCAAAACCATTTGGTCAGGATGAGTTTCCACTATAACACCCAATTTAGCTACCTTACTCGTCCATTAAAGGGCAGAAGCCCATCCGTTTGCAAAGCGAAGTCTGTTATTGAAACACAGAAATTTTACAGGTCAAAAAGCTCCCTCCCCATTTGGGGAGGGCTGGGGAGGGGTTGTTCTGTGATTCTGCAATCCCAATGTTGATAGCCAGATTGACAGCCCCAATCAGTGACAGATAAAATCCCAGCCTTATGACCAACCTCTTCACTCCGCCCTTCTATCTGAGAAATGCCTTTACCCAGACCCTCTTCGCCAGTAACAAACTCGGCATGCGGCGCAATAACCCCGTGCTAACCCATGCCCAGGAAGTGATCCTCAACCCAATCGATGACGTGCGCTTGCAGGGATTTTATTCACCCCAACCCGACGGGCAGGCAAAAGGTCTGGTTATGCTCTTGCACGGCTGGGAAGGCAGCGTCAACTCTGCTTATATTCTGCGCACTGGCAAATTCCTCTACGAAAACGGCTATTCTGTCTTTCGCTTGAATTACCGCGACCACGGTGAGACGCATCACCTCAACCCCGGTCTGTTCTATGCCATTTTGCTGGATGAAGTCTTCGGTGCCGTTCAACAAGTTGCAGGATACGAGAGTGGACTTCCCTTTTACGTCATCGGCTTTTCGATGGGCGGTAACTTCGCCCTGCGCATCGCCCGCAAGTGTGCCGGGCAGCCCATCCCAAACCTGAGCCACATCTTCAGCATCAGCCCCGTCCTCGACCCCGAAAAGTCCACTTATGCGATTGATAAATATCGCTTTCTCCAAAGATACTTCCGCAGGAATTGGTCGCGCTCGCTGCTGAAGAAGCAGACCCTCTACCCGTCCCTGTACGATTTCAACGATGTATTTCCGCTCGAAACCATCACCGGGATGACCGAAGTGCTGCTTAATCGTTACAGCGACTATAAAAATCCGTCAGATTATTTTCGCAAATATGCCGTTCTGGATGACGCGCTTGCGGCTCTTACCGTCCCAACCACGATCATCACTTCCCAGGATGACCCTATCATCCCGGTCGAGGATTTTTACGACCTCAAACTGCATCCCTCCACCGAACTCATCGTTCAGCGTTACGGCGGGCATAATGGCTTCTTTGAAGATTTATCCGGTAGGGTTTGGTATCGGAAGAAAATCATGGAAACGCTGAATCCCATCCGTTAAACTGACGGGGATTTCGCAAGCACACCTCCCATAGGGAGCACTCAAAGTCTGTTAGTAGTTTGGCTCAAGCCGCCGTCCTTTGCGAAGCATCCTGTGGACGGCGGCGTTCTGCGAGTAAACCCTTCGCCGAGGACGGCGAAGGGAGCAGGTCATCTACAAACTTTTAGCGCACACCTCCCGTAAGGTCAAAAGAACAATTAATGCAAGTGCCATCTTGCTGAATTTTCGCCGGTTTTAACGCAAAGCCGCTACACCTGCCCTGGCGGGCGGTGCCAGGGAGATGCCAAGAATCAATGTTTTTTCTTTGCGGCTCTGCGCCTTTGCGTTGAGAATCTCGATTTCATCTGCATCCCATTTGCCCTTAAAAACAAACTCACCTGCGAAACTTTGATTTCGGGGTGAGTCGCATGATCCTTTACGATGCCATGGCTGTTGCAAAGTCAGAAAGTCTTAACGCGAATTACGCAAAAACGGCGAAAAACGCAAGTTTTTTTCGCGGAATTCGCTTTGTTCGTGCTTTCACCTGCACTGCATGCGCAGTGCGGTGCAGGTGTCGCGTTAAGCTTTGCTCTTAACTACCTTGCTTTTCAAGCGACTTTGCCAAAGCCATATTTACGATGCTTTATACCCTTTCTTTAACCTGAACGGGTTTGCGCAAGGGCAGGTCGAATCCCATAAAGACCAGCAGGAACATTTCGGAGACTTTGGCGAAATACCCGATCCAGGAGGTGTTCGCGAAGTTGAACGCCTTATCGCCCAGGAAGATCCAGAGCACGATGGTCAACAGGGTGTAACCGATGATCGTCCAGTAGACGATGGGACGCCTTTTTCTAAAGAAGGGGATGGGCAGAAAATACGCCCCCAACAAAGCCAGTGACCCAAAGCCGTTCAAGACAATCGAGTCTAGCCAGCCAAAGTACGGGTAACACATAATGTGTAAAGTCGCGGTCGAAAGACTGCATGCGATGATCCCATAGTGCCAGTAGAAGAGTTTCATAGACAAATCTCCATGTGTCTGGTTTTTGTGTAGACGTATGCTGTGGGTAATTTATTACGAGTCTTTGCGCGGCCTTATTCGATACTGAATAGCTGTTCAGCCACCTTGACGCCGTCCATGTAAATTTCCACTTTACATAAGGACGGGGCGAAGCCGTCCTCGTGAGAGCTTTGAATATAGGCTTGGATGGTTGTACTGCCGCCGTCGTAGATGTAGCTGTTGGTCGTGAAGGGAACGTTCGGGTCCACTTCTTCCGGCAGGTTCAATACATACCAGCGCGCTTCGAAGGCTGTGCCGATCTTCGGCTGGTTCGCATCGAAGAAGATATAGATCGCATCCTTCGGGGCGAAGACGTTCGTTTTGTTGAGACCCTCCGGGTCGCTTGCCATATAGACGTTCGAGACTGGTGACGCGTCGGCTGGTGTGGGTTGGTTGCCATTCAACAGTTTGCACGCAAGCGAAGAGACGGTCAATGCCGCGAGCAGGATCAGGAACGATAATTTATTTTTCATGGCGTTTTCCTTATGTCTAAAGTTTGGATATAAGGATTTTACAATCAAAACGCCACTTTGCGCCACCTCACGCCTGGTCAATGCGGCGACGGTCACATTTGCGCCCCATCACAGAGCGTACAAAGTGACCGTCACCTTGCATCTACCGTTAAAGCGAATTACTTTATTATGGCGCAGGTTCGTCGATCCACCAATATGCCAGGGTGCCGTTATCCGGCATACTGCCTTCGAATTGGATGCTCCTGCCGTGGAAACCGGGGGTGAGATCCAATACGTCCTGCTCGAAATCTTGAACGCCCGGCACGGAGAAATCGGCGGTCCAGAATCCGTTCTCATCTGCCTGCACCAGGCGCTGACCCATAAGAGGTCCATGCGAGGTGACCTCGACCCACGTACCCGGCTCCGCCCTGCCGAAGACCGTATCCACAACGATGTCTGTGCCCTCCCAGATCAGCGACGTGGTGTGGACGATGCGCGTTATGGCTCCATCCGTCATGGTCACTACGAACCCCGGTAGGATTCCGTTCGGCAGTTCCGGCACTCCGCTCACGTCGAAGCAGGGCGCGATGCACCAGGTCGGTTCATCGTTGACTTGCTTGGTCGCAGTATAGAGGAAGCCATTGGTGAGGTCGTCGTCTTCATCCACATAGATCGTGATGAAAGCATCTGGGTTCCATTCGTGCCCGTGAATTTCCGGGTGGGCAGGTACAACATGCAGAACCGATGGATATACGGGTACCTGCTCCAGTATGAAGTTCACATTCGTAGCGCCGACTTGTACATTCGTCTGCATCTGCTCCATGAACGGATGTTCACCGCAGAATTGACGTCCTGCCACAACGTTGTATGAACCAAACGGAATCTCTTGCATCATGTAATACCCGTTCTCGTCGGTGCAAGTTCCGTATCCGCCGAATTCAACATCCACGCCGATGCCGCCCAACGGGTTGCCTTCAGTATCGAAAACATAGCCGGAGATCGAACCGATGCGGTTGAAGGTCACTTCTTCGCCTTGCTTGCTCATCACCAGGCTGTGAGACGAATCGGTCACATCACATTCCAGCCCTGCGCCGCCATTCGCGGGCTGGGCATCGGCAAAGGCATAGACGTTGATCCTGTAATCGCCGTCCGCGAATTCGGAGAGCGACACGCCATAATTGAATCCATCCGGGAAGCCAGTGGAACCAGGCTCGAAAGGATTCCACGGGATAAGGTGCTGTGTGCTGCGGATCAAGTTCGACCCGAAATTAGCCGCGCCTCCCCAATGGAATGGGTCGATGCCGATCTGATAGAAGCCGATCTGCGGATCGTGCATCGGCTCAAATTCACCGGCGACGTCTGGTACGGCGTCCCAGCCCAAGGTCACGCCGGAGCCGGGTTCGTAGTTCGTTGTCAAATTGATGGGCGCGGTCTGGTTGCATCCCATCCAAACGTCGGTTGATTCCGTGCCGGGGATCGGGTCGCCGAAAATATCCAGCAGGGTGAATTTATACACGCCGCCGCTGATGGGTTGACCTTCACGGTCTCCAACGAAGCGGAAGCGTCCCACAAAGTCTACATCGGGGCTGAAGATGTCGGTGTATTCCTGCGCTGTGAACGTCGAACCGTCTGGCGCTTCGATCAACATGCCGGAGGATACGATGATGGTGTAGGTTTCGTAGACGCTGGAGATATGGTTGTTGCCCAAATCCAAATGAGTGTATACATCTCCCTGCGCGCCCAGCCCAATATCGCGGACGCTTGGGCATTTGGTGACGCGCCGGTCGTGATGGACGGCGCTCCATTCGCCGGTGTTGAAATCTGTCTTCAATGCGCCGCCGGCTGAATCATCCTTTACGCTCTCCCCGCCCACATTGACCATACCCGTGAAGCGGATGACAAACGGCTCGCCCTCCGTTGGAATCACCGTACTGTAAATGGTCGCATTGTAGGCGTTGTTTTGCGCGTCATACACGGCGCGGATGGATAAAGGCATAAAGGCGTTGGTGTCTGTTGAACGCATACAGCCATTTGCATAGTAGGTGTTTGCGAGGGTGGTGCTGGCGCGCATTTCATTGACGTATAAGACTACGTTTGGAAGAGGCTCCTCTGATGCGAAGAATGCCTCTATGTCCCAGCGACCGCGCAGGTCGTCCACCCCGTCTGCTGCGGCTTGCGTGCTGGTAAACGGCAAGACGACACTGGCGATCAGCACGAGGCAGACCGCAAGGTTTATTTTTTTCATGGTGATTCTCCTTCCGAATAGTTAACTCACCTTACACACCTACGCTTCGACTACGAGCGGGACGATGCTTCGACTTCGCTCAGCACCCGCTCTCCGCTCAGCGCGGCAGCCGCCCTGAGCGGAGCGACGAGTGAATCCTGAGCCTGCCGAAGGACGAGGAGCGCAGTCGAAGGGTGAAGGACGCAAGAAAGTGAAAATTGCGTAAGGTGAGTAGTTAAAACCGACAACCTAGGAAATGCCGCTGAACATCACCCCCCTTCGTATTTTCTTTTTAGCTTGAGGTTTGGAAATGGGAACCACTAAAGGATCGCCCTGATATCCCCTTGATGAGGTTGAGCCAGCCTCTTTCAGCATGAGACTTCACTCCTTGCATGAACCGCGCCCAATTAAATTATAGGGCGCAAGTTCTGAAAGTCAACTCCCCTGTATTGCTGTTTGATTGCCAACAACCGCCGTTCATCGAGGGCGGCTGTTGGTGTACTGTCTGGGCGGGGCGTTTCTACGCGGTAACGGGCATTTCGATCTCGATGCGGTCTTTGAGGTTGTGCAGCATGGTGTGGGCTTCGTGCTCGTTCTGTTTGAGGATCACCGCTTCTGCAAGTTTGCCGATCAGCGGCAGGGGGACTTTGTATTCCACTTCGAGGTGCAGGCGCGTCCCTTCGGCGATGCTCTCATATTCCCAGCGGAAGGTGCTTTCGATGCCCTTCTTGCTGCGGGTGCTGTGCCGCTTGTTGAGCACATACTCGGTGGTTTCCGATGCGCCGTCGAAGTGCATGCCAGCCATTTTGTAGGTCCATTCGAAATTGAAGCCGCCGTTTGGGCTTGGGATTACATTACGAATCGTATCCATGGCGGGCCAGATTTCGAGCAGGTTATTGGGATCGGACATGAACTTGAAGATTTTCTCCACAGGCGCGTGGATGACGATGGTTTGGTCTATTTTTGCCATGACATTTCACCTCCTTTCTTTCTTAAGAGTGAAAGACGGCAAATCTCTAAAATTAGTTTCCCGCCCGGACGATTCCATTGTATGCCCTGTATGGGCGAAATACAATATACGGTTCCC
>JACPVC010000231.1 GCA_016191955.1 Chloroflexota bacterium | reverse complement strand
CTTTTGAGGAAAGATGAAAAGAATTGAACAATTAACATTTACACGATTTGTCATTATTATTCTGGTGCTGTTCGCGCACGATACGCTTGGGCATTATCTTGACCCGCTGCTGTTCTTCCCGCTGGAGCCGTTGATCCGCTCCGGTTCGACGGGGGTTTCGTATCTCTTTATCCTTTCCGGCTTTGTCATGGCGCTTGTTTATTACAAACCCGGAGAGAAATTCAATTACCTCAATTTTTGGCGCACGCGTTTGATCCGGCTGTATCCGCTATACATTATGGGATTCTTGCTGACATGTATCTATTACTACGATGACCTGTTTAGAATCAAACCTGCCAAAATCCTGGCGAATATCTTCATTCTTCAGTCATGGATTCCGAAGTATTCGCAATCTTTCAACTTTGTTGCCTGGTCCATGACGGTGGAAGTATTCTTCTATCTATTCTTCCCCTTCTTCCTGATCTGGACCTATCGCCAGCCCACTCGAAAACTGATCCGGTTTTCGCTGATCGTTTGGGCAGTCAGTACGACTATCTTTCAAATTCTCTGGATCGGGTACATCGACCAATACCGGGAATTCATCCTGTACTTCCCGCTTTTCTATTTCAACTCTTTTGTGATGGGTGTGGTTGGCGCCATTTGGTACCTGCGTGAAGGTCGTCAGGAAAATATCAGTACGAGGAAGAGACTGGCGGTCCTCGCTGGGAGTTTCCTTGTCCTGGCTACTTACACAGTCGTCAGCTTGAATTTTTATCCGGCGCTGCCGCATATGATCCAGCCGATCACCGGCTTTTTAGCGCCGCTCTTGATCCTGTTCATCGTTGCCCTGACCATGGATCAATCCTTTATTTCGCGTTTCCTTGTTCATCCGGTGCTGGTAAATCTCGGCGAGTTATCGTACGCCATTTATATTTTGCACATCCCCGTCAAATGGTTGTATAGTTGGGCGTTGGCATCAGCCGGCGTTGTCGATGTTCAACGCATATTAGACCTGACCTTTCTGCCGCTTATTCTCCTCGTTGCATTTGTTGTGCATTTTTACGTCGATACGCCGTTCAGAAAATGGCTAAAGGGCTTTCTCAAGAACAACAGTGTTCGCGTCTTCCTGCTCGACATCGTTGTCATACTCCTGCTTGGGTATCTAATGTTCCCGCTCCGCTTTGGCGACGGACGCGAATACCGCTCCTATCTTGAGATGGAAAGACTGGTGTTGTGGGTCGCGTTTTTGATCCGCCCGCTGCTGGCGCTTGCGTTTGGAACATATCGTCACGATGCACTTGTAAAGCCGGGTAATCAATGGGCGGTTTCTGTGCTTCTTTCCGTTTCACTGGGTTCGCTTGTGATTGCAACTGCCGCCTATCTCGGATATGCCACAGGAAGGTTCGAAAATTTCCCGCGCAGTGTCTTTGTGTTGGATTGGTTGATCGTGCTCGCATTTTCCCTGCTGACACGATTTTCATTCCGGCGACTCGGCGTATATAGGCAGGAACCCCTGCCAGCCTGAATTTGAGCGGACATTCATTTGAATGTCCGCTTTTTGTTTGTGGTATCCTTAATTTCCCCGAACATGAAAAATCTAATACGCTCTGCTGTCTTTCTTCGCCCATATATATGGCAGGTGTTCGCAAGCCTGCTGATGTTGTTGACGATTACAGGATTGAACCTGGTCATCCCGCGTATCATCCAGACAGTCGTCGATGATGGACTCTTGCGCGGCGATACGGTTTATCTGGTCCGTTCCGCGCTTCTTCTGTTTGGACTTGGGCTTGTCTCAGCGCTGCTGGGCTTGGGCAACCGATATGTTTCTGAATGGGTGGCGGCGCACGTGGGCTATGACTTGCGTAATCGCATGTATGACCACATCCAATACCTGCCGTTCTCGTACCATGACCATGCCCAGTCTGGCCAGTTGATCTCGCGCTGCATCGAAGATGTGCGCGCCATCGAAAAATTCGCCGGCTCTTCCATTCCAGAGTTAATACGTTTCGTGTTATTGACCTTGGGTATTTTGGGCGTGATGGTATCTGCCAATACGAAATTGGCGTTCATTGCTTTGTTGCCGATGATCCCGCTCATCCTGATGACGGGGTGGTTCGGTACGAAAATCGGCAAGCTGTTTTTTGATGTGGATATGGCAGTGGGTGAGGTCTCAAATCGTTTGCAGGAAAATGTGACCGGGGTGCAGGTCGTCCGTGCATTTGCCAGGGAGGAATATGAAATTCAACGTTTTGAGGCGTCGAACAAGGACGTCTATCGCAAGTGGCTGCATGTCATCGACGAGTGGGCGAAGATTATGCCCACTACGAACTGGCTGATTACCATTGGCACCATCTTGATCCTATACTTTGGCGGGCAAATGGTCATCGATGGGACTCTCACTATCGGCGCGGTGGTGGCGTTCAACGCTTATCTGCTCATGATGGGAGAGCCTGCCCAGGCGTTGACCGGTCTGGTCAATGCGGGCGGCGAAGCGGCGGCGGGCGCTCAACGCGTATTCGAAGTCTTGGATACAGAACCAGAGATCAGGTCCAGGAAAGAGGCGCTGGTTTTGTCCACGTTGAAAGGCGAAGTGGAGTTTCGAAACGTTTCGTTGAAATATCAGGACGAGAATAATCACTCGCTCTCTGGAATCGACTTGATGGTCCGGCAAAACAAGATCGTCGCGCTGATCGGACCGACCGGTTCGGGCAAGACGTCGCTGGTGAATTTGATCCCCCGTTTTTACGATGTGACCGCTGGCGTGCTGTTGGTGGATGGGCACGATGTACGCGACGTTGAGCTGACTTCGCTGCGAAAGCAGATCGGCATTGTGCTGCAAACTTCGCTGTTGTTCTCCGATACGATCCGCGCGAACATCGCCTATGGCAGACCTGATGCGACTGAAGAAGAAATTATTGCTGCGGCGCGGGCTGCGCAGGCGCATGAGTTCATTACGGGTTTTACAAAGGGATACGACACCATTGTCGGTGAGCGCGGCGTGACCCTCTCTGGCGGACAGCGCCAACGTGTGGCGATTGCGCGCGCCTTGCTGATGAACCCGCGCATTTTGATCTTGGATGATTCGCTTTCCAGCGTGGATACTCAAACCGAGCAACTCATCCAGTCTGCATTGGATGAGTTGATGGAAGGACGTACCACCTTTGTGATCGCGCATCGTCTGAGTACCGTCCGCCGCGCTGATCTGATTCTAGTGATGGATAAAGGACGCATTGTAGAACAAGGCACGCATGAAGAATTACTCCGCGCTGGCGGATTGTATAAAGAGATTCACGACCTGCAATTGGTTCAGCGCGACGAGGACATCGAAGGCGTTCAACCGATATTCGGCGAAAAGCCAATGCATGAAAACACCATTTATGCAGGAAGGTCGAATTCCGGGTAACCACTGCCCTGAGCGGAGGGACAATGATCTTTTGTCCCGTAGTCGAAGGGCGAGTTTATGGAAAACAGAAAATAACTTGAGAGCTTGCCCTTCGACTGCGCTGCAACGAACGCGGCTCCGCTCAGGGCGGCTGTAAACTGAAAGGGAAATATAGATGCCCTATCGCGTATACATCCTTTTATGTTCTGATGGTTCTTATTACACTGGCAGTACATCCGATTTAGATAAGAGGTTGTGGCAACACCAAGAAGGCTTAATTCCCGGTTCTTATACGTTTAGTACACCGTAAAGAAAGTAATTGCATAATTTCACAAGGCGAAAACTTCAAAGAACTTCGTTTACGATGTATTTAGCCGCAGACCGGTAAAGTTATTATGGTTTTCTGAAGAAGTTCCAAGATATTCCGAAGCATTAGCGTTTGAACACCAAGTTAAAGGATGGAGTCGCGTCAAGAAGGAAGCTCTGATGCGAGGTGATTACAAGTCGATTCACGAAATTGTAAAAGCGGAAAGAAAAAGAAGAGAAAAAAATAAAAAGTAAACTGCCGCCCTGCCTGCACCGTGCGCCGGCACGCGTGAGCGGAGGGACAACGATCTTTTGTCCCGTAGTCGAAGGGCGAGTTGTTGGAAAACAAAGGTTAACTTGAAATCCCGCCCTTCGACTACGAAGCCTCAAAGAGCATTCGGCTTCTCCGCTCAGGGCGAAGGAGCTACTGCCGCGCTGAGCGGAGGGACGATGTTCTTTCGTCCCGCAGTCGAAGCGTGAGTATGTAGATAACAACAAATAACTTGAATCCCTGCCCTTCGACTACGAAGCCTCGACGAACGCTCGGCTTCTCCGCTCAGGGCGATGTAGAAAATTATGACTAAAATCATTCCTCCCGAATTCATCACCAAGTCTGAAGAACAGTTAGACAAGGGCTATGACCCCAAAGTGGCGCAGGGATTGCTTCAATTCCTGAAACCGTATTATGAACGCATGATCTTTGCGCTTGCGATGATGGTCATCGTCACAGCGGCTTCGGTGGCTGGACCGTATTTTGTAAAACTTGCCATCGATGAAGGCATCACCGCTGCTGACCCCATCGCCTTGCGGAATATTGCGTTGACCTATCTTGTGGTGTCCATTGTTCAATTGGGCTTCAACTACTGGCGCGTGCGCATCATGGCTCGTGTGGGGCAGCATGTTCTATACGATGTGCGCACGGCGATGTTTGCGCACCTGCAAAAGCTCTCGCTGAGTTTTTACAATCGCTACAGTGTGGGGCGCGTCATCACCCGCGTTATCAATGATGTGGGGACCTTGCGCGAGTTTGTCACCTGGGCGGTGTTGGCAATCGTGCGTAACCTGCTTGGCATCATCGGCACGTTGATTGCGATGATCGCTTTGGATTTCAAATTATCCCTGCTGACCTTTGCCGTCTTGCCGGTGATGGTGGGGGCGACAATCGCCTTCCGTAAAGTAGCGCGACAGAATTATCGCAAAGTCCGCGCCGCGGTTTCGTGGGGCAACTCGGTGTTGGCGGAGAACGTCAACGGAGTGCGGGTGGTGCAGGCGTTCTCGCGCCAGAACCATAATTACAATACCTTCAGCGGATATGTGAACCGTTATTATCTTGAAACCAGCCTCGACGCGGTTTGGGTCGCGTCGTTATTCACGCCGGTCATTGACCTGCTCGGCGCAGTTGCGACTGCCTTGGTTGTCTATGTGGGTGGGACGGCAGTGCTCGGCGAATCGATCACGGCAGGTGTGTTGATCGCCTTCGTGCTTTACATCGACCGCTTCTTTGAACCCATCCGCGACTTGAGCCGCCGCTTCGATACGCTTCAGTCCACGATGGCGGGCGGGGAACGCATCCTTGATTTGCTGAACACGCCCGTCGAAGTTCGGGACGAAGCGAATGCCAAAGAAATGGGACCCATTACCGGCGCGGTGCGATTCGATAACGTCTCGTTCCATTACTCGGATGACCCGCTCCTCGTCCTCGATCAAATTAATTTGGATGTAAACCCCGGCGAGACGGTGGCTTTGGTTGGCGAGACGGGAGCCGGGAAGACGACCATCGTCAAGTTGTTGGCGCGCTTCCATGACCCGACCGATGGCTGCTTGCTCATCGACGGCGTTGACTTGCGGACGGTGACTCAGGGATCGCTTCGCGCTCAAATGGGCATGGTCTTGCAAGACCCATTTCTGTTCAACGGGACTGTGAAAGAAAATATTTTGTTCGGGCGCTTGGACGCGAAAGATGACGAAGTGTTTGCCGCCGCAAAAGCGGTGGGCGCTCATAATTTCATCATGGGCTTGAAGAAGGGATACGATACTTCGGTTGAAGAAGGCGGCTTGACCTTGAGTGTGGGTCAGCGTCAATTGATCTCGTTCGCGCGCGCCTTGCTGGCAAACCCGCGCATCTTGATTTTGGATGAAGCCACTTCCTCGGTGGATACGCAGACTGAGCATGTGATTCAATCCGCATTGGCGATCTTGTTGAAGGGGCGCACTTCGTTCGTAATTGCGCATCGTTTGTCTACCATCACGAATGCGGATAAAATCGTGGTCATCGATGGCGGAAAGATCGTCGAGCAGGGGAAACACAATGAACTCCTCGCCTTGCAGGGACGTTATTACGAGTTGTATACGACTGGTTTTCAAGAATGAGGCAGGGATGTTTTAACGCAAAGGCGCAATGTCGCAAGGAAAGAACCTTTTACAACTCTGCGACTTGGCGTCTTTGCGTTAAGAATCTCGGTCTAAACGATTTCAAGAGACATATCAGGAGCTAACCATGATGACCGACATTCAAAACGAATTTCTGTATAAAATGTCCAACCACCTGCGCAAGGGACTTGCCGAAGTGCAGGCGAAGGTCAATGACCTATACCGCATCGAGGAGTTGGAAGATTACATCGACATCCCCGACTCGCCGATCGAGCACATCAAAGCCGCGCTCATGCCGTTGGTGGTGCAGGTGAATGACTTTCAAGATTATGCCGAGACGGTCACGAACCGTATAGAACTGGATTTACAGGAAGTGGATATCCACGCCTTGCTGGAAGGTGTCTTGATGATGGCTGACCAGTTGGTTGAGCATAAGGGCGGCATTACCTTGGAAGATGACATTTCAGAAAATTTACCGCCCATTGAGGGTGACCCAACCCGGCTTTCACAGGCATTGCTGAATTACATCCACAATGCCGTCAAATTTACGGATAAGGGCACGGTCACTGTCCGCGTGGCGAGGGAAGCGGACCGGGTCTTATTCGAGGTTAGTGATACCGGCATTGGCATCGCCGAAGAAGACCAGGAGAAAGTCTTCGAGCCATTCGAGACCATCCTTGAAGACAAGGACGATCCGCGCCTTGGCATGGGACTTGGCTTGAAGATCGTCGAGCATATTATCGAATTGCACGATGGTGAGACTTGGTTTGAAAGTAAAAAAGGCGCTGGCAGTTCGTTTTTCTTTACGATACCTGTATAAATAACTTACCTTATTACGCGCCCAACCGTGTCACCCTGAGCGACAGCGAAGGGTCTCTGAGATAATCATAGAGGTTCTTCGCTTTGCTCAGAACGATACTTGGAAAGAAGATCGATCCACCCTTTAATCAATATCATGTTTGATATAATTCAAAAAGATTTTCAATAAACTCAGAAACAAATTTAAGAGAGGACGGTTGCACATGAACAGACATCAAATTGTCCTTGCTGGATTGGCTCCAGCAAATGAAACTTGGTATAGTCCAGTGCAAGTTCAAAAATTATTTTTTTTGCTAGATCAAAATATATCAAAAAGTATTGGTGGTCCTTTTTTTGATTTTCAGCCCTACAACTATGGACCATTTGATAAGATGGTATATGAAACATTAGAAGAATTGGCGATGCAAGGACTTGTTCAAATTGATAATGGTGATCGACGACAGTATCAGTTGACGAGACAAGGTTTGGAGGAGGGCAAGAAAATTCTTAATGGTTTCCCTGATAAAGAAAAACGATACGTTGTTGAAGTGTCTGAGTTTGTGAGGAAACTTACATTTGCTCAACTTGTATCGGCGATATATAAAGCCTACCCAGAAATGAAAGCCAATAGTGTTTTTGAGGATTAAATTATGACATCAATAGTGGGTATAAAATGTAAAGATGGCATTGTGATAGGTGCTGACAGTTCCGCAACATTTTCCATAAATGGTCAGTTCAACATTATGGAGCAACCAATAGAAAAGATCGAGGTAATAAGAAATCATGTGATTGTTGCCGGAACTGGACAAATAGGCTTGGGTCAGAGATTCTGTGCTATTGTCAAAAAACATTGGGATGATAAACAATTTAAGGGAGATATTGAGACATGCAAAACTTTGTCTCGTCTGGCAATTGATGATTTTATATATACCCAAGCCAAAATGGGGAGCTATGGAGCATTGGTAGCTTTTCCTGCGGAGAAAAAACCTGCCTTGTGTGAATTTGCTGTTTCTGATTTTCAACCCGAGATTAAGACTGAAAAAATTTGGTACGTCTCAATGGGAAGTGGTCAGCCAATTACAGACCCATTCCTAGCATTTATCCGAGAAATATTCTGGAAAGATGGTTTGCCAACTGTAAATCAAGCGATATTTGCTGTTACATGGATATTAGATCATGCGATTCGAATAAATGCGGGCGGGGTTAATGGACCAATTCGAATTGCCGTGTTAGAGACCAAAGGTGAACAACTAGAGGCGCGTTTATTATCTGATACAGATTTAGATGAGGCAAAACAGAATGTAGATGATATTAAAAAATATTTGGGAGAATATAAGTTAGAGCATAAGCCCTTGAATGGCTCAGACGCGGTACCTCGGATATGATTTTTTCCTGTTAAGTGGAAAGCATTAACTTATCCAACAAAAACAGCGACTACCTAACAGTCGCTGTTTTTGTTGGATACATTTTCTCAAGTTGTTATTTGGTGTTAGGGACATCTAAAGGATTAACTGTTTCCAAAGTATCTGGGTCTAGTATCCAATTATCTGGGCGTTCGTAACCCAATAATGGTCTACCAAGTAATGTGATTTTATTAGATTCCCGACTGGGCCAAAAGACTGGTACAGGCAGAGCGTTTATGTGTTGATAGACTTTCAGTAGTTGTGGCGGTCCGCCAATAGAATCGCTATTCTTAGTTTCACGTAACAAATCGCGCAAAACTTCAAATGGCTCCATATTCACTTCTCTTGGTGTTTGTGATGCTGTACGATTATTTTCGTCATTTCGCAATCGTGTTATCAACCTATTTCTAAGGTCTTTTGCTCTATCACCTGCGAAAAGAATTTTTCCGAATTTTTTTAACCTTTTACTGTTTTCAAATTCAAAGCGTTTTTCGCCCTTGTTATATTTAATTTTCCAAAGTTCAAATCTCTTATGTATCCAAGAATAACCACCTAAAAGAAAAGAAACGTCGGGGATTTTCATATCTGGAATAGGCGTGTAAACTTTATTAGCCATTGCGTCAAAGACCTTTAAAGCATGGCTTCTTATTTCTGTAAAATCTAATCCCCGCGTTCTTGATGGCCTGTACGAATCGATAGCAAGCACAAACTGTAACATCATCGGGTAGGCAAAATCGGTATCCCCAGCAAAACAAATAGCGCAATCTGAACGGGAAAGCGGCAATACTTTAGGGCTACAATCAATATTGCGCCCTCCACTTAAACGACTGTCTGTAGCAATTAGTAATTCCTCACACCTGTCAGTAAGTTTACGTGTCCAAGCAACCACAACTGTCATATTATTGACTCCCTGAATTATGAATTAACAAGCGCCCAACCATGTTTTTTACGGAGTTGAGCTGCCAAAAATCCCCTTGCAGGTGTTATATAGTTTGTATCTCTGCAACAGAAACATATCTTACTGCATTATACAGCCCCACTTCCCAACGGACAAGAACTTACTCTTTCCGCACCGAATAATACGCCCCCCACGGTTTCAAAAATACTTCACCAGCTTCTCATTAAACGAATACGCCGTAATCATCGCGCTATCGCCGATGACGATCAGCTTGTGCGAATGCGACCTTGCGGCTCACTCAAGGATTTTCCAGAAAGAATCCTTGCGGATGATCTTTCCCTGAGCGAACTCAAGCAGGTCAACGCCGCGCACTTCGATGTGTTGCCCCGTTGTCGTTGTGCCAGTAAGCGTCCATTCAGAGACTCCGAAATCATCGCCACAGATCCAGTGCTGGTCGTCTCCATAATGCACATCTGGTAACCCTTCAAATCGTTTTGCCAGCCCTGCCCGAACCTCCTTCTTCCCAACATATCTGTCACCGCAAGGCTTGGCGCCTCTGGGCATGTAGAAGACGCAATCCTCTGCGAAATAGTCCATGATGGAATCCAGGTCGTGGCGGTTGAATGCTTTCAGAAAGCCCTTCAACACCTCAATGGTTACATGTTCAGACATTGTGAACCTCCGTGTGTGACACCGGATCGAGAAAATTCCAGCTAACTATCATCTATACATACTAGGACTTACACAGTTCAAAGTCTTTTGCCGCCAATTACGCGAATTGCCACGAATTTTTAAACAATTCGCGTGAATTCGCGACATCGTGCCCGAAGGGTAAATTCGTGGCTTGCTCTTGGGGTTTGTGTAAGTCCTACATACTATCCTATTATATACGGCGCTACTCCCCAGTGGACAAAAAATACTCCTCCCACATCGAATCATACGCCTTCGCAGAAAACCAGACAAGTCCACCCATTTGGCGTGACGCACTTTATAATCACCGGATGAATTCCCTATTATTTCGCGCCCATGCGGTGCAACGAATGTTCGAACGCGAAGTTTCCGTGAGCAAAGTCCGTGAGGCGCTGAAGGCGGAAGATGTCATCGAGGATTATTCGTCCGAAATGCCCGAGCCGAGCCGCTTATTATTCGGTCTGCAGGGCAAACGTCCCTTCCATGTGGTGACTTCGGAAAACGAAGGGCAGACAACCGTGATCACCGTCTATCTTCCAACCCTCGATAAATGGAAAAAAGACTGGCGGAGCCGACGATGAACTGTGTGGTTTGCAGAGAAGCACAGACCGTCCGTGGATTTTCCTCCATCCGCTTTGAACGGGATGAATTCAGGGCGGTGGTTCACCAGGTCCCGGCGCAGATTTGCCCCGCTTGCGGAGAGTCCTATTTGGATGAAGTAACCACGGCTGATTTATTGAAAAGAGTCGAGCAAATTTTAGAAGAGGGAGAAATGGACATCGTTCAGGATTACGTATGAAAAGATTGATCCCACTCTTTTTTATTTTGGTTATCTCGGCATGTCAGCCTGCTAAAGTGTCACAAACCCTCCCGACCCTGGTCGTGACCATCGTCCCGCCCACGTCCGCGCCGACGAAAACGCCGTTGCCGACTCCGACTCTCACTACCGAGCAGGCGATACAGCCTTATACCATCGAAGGGTTGCGCGCGCGCGAGTACGAAAGCGGCACGATCTCACGCGGCGAGCCTGTTTTGGAAACTGAACACTTCACCCGCTATCTCATCTCATACCCAAGCGATGGCTTGACCATCACCGGCGTGCTGCAAATTCCAAAAGTTGGCGAAGCGCCGTATCCGGTCATCGTCATGAATCACGGTTTCTTCTCGCGCTATCTCTATCACTCAGGCGATGGCACCGACCGCGCCGCCGATTTTCTCAACCGCCGCGGCTATCTCACGGTCTCGTCCGATTACCGTACTTGGGGCGGCTCGGATATGGGCGAGAGTCTTTTTTACTCCGGGCTTGCCATCGACGTGATCAACTTAATGAACGCGCTCCCGTCCATCCCCGAGGCGGATACGTCTCGCATTGGAATGTGGGGTCATAGCATGGGCGGCGGCGTGACGGCGAAAGTCCTCACCATCGATTCGCACATCAAAGCCGCAGTCTTGTATTCATCCGTCAGCGCCGACTTTGCGGATGTGATCGGGCGGTGGGGTCCCGGCTGTATTGGGGATGTATTAACTGGTGAAGCTACCTTTGGATGTAACTCCTCGGACATCCTGCCATTGGATTTGCCCGCCGACCTCACCGCCTCTTACTTCGACGCGACGTCTGATCCGGTTATGCTGGAAGCTGTTTCTCCGCTCTATCATTTCGACTATGTCACCGCGCCCGTCCAGGTTGTGTATGGCGCGGAGGACGGTAAGACCTCCGCAGGCACGCCGCCGGAATGGTCTCAGAAAATGTACACTGCCTTCATCGAAGCTGGTGTCGATGCGGAGATTTTCGGTTACGAAGGCGAAGAGCACTCCTTTATTGGCGACCCGTGGTTCGTCTTCATGGCGAAGACCCAGTTGTTCTTCGATAAGTATGTGAAGTAAACAGAATTTGGGGCTTGACGCGGGTTTGCGGTTGTCATAGAATTTGGGCACTATCTTATTCCACGAAAGGAGGCTCGAAAACATGCAAGCTATCTTGGTACTCACTGGCATTTTGTTCAGCGCGCCTCCGCGTGAGTTGGCATAGTTCTGTTTCGCTAACCTTCAACCGCAGGCGTGCTCCGCCTGCGGTTTTCTTTTTCCCGTAGCGTGAGATACTAACTCGCGCTACGCCAACCGCAGGATGTCGTTTCCTGTGGTTTTTGTTTTTAATTCGCGCGAGCGAATGTAAATAAGGTAGTTTACAGCAATGAATACAAATAACAATCAAGACGACCTGTACAAACTGTTCGATGAACTCGATGACGAAGGCAGACTAAATTCACATCTTGGGATCAACGAACGCCGTCCCTACGAAAAGATGTCTCGGAAGTTGGCGAAGGAAGAAGCCGGGTTCAAGCGCACGCAGGACGACTCGCGCGCCGCTTTCAAATTCACCTACAAAGCTGCGCGCTTCGAGGAATGGTGGTTGTTGGAATCGCTTGGCGCGTTCTACGAGCACAAATGGATATCGGACGTTCTGCGAAGAGTCAAAGGCGGCAAGGAAGCTTCGATTTACCAGTGCAAGCCTGGGGTCGAGGTGGAAGCGCCGCTGCTCGCTGCGAAGATATACCGTCCGCGTTCGCTGCGTAACCTGAAGAATGACCAGCAATATCGCGTCGGTCGCCACGACTTGGACGAAGATGGTCACGCCTTGTGGAAAGAAGCCGACATCAATGCCATTGCGAAGCGAACCAGCTACGGAGAAGAAGTGCGTCATCAATCCTGGATCGCTTATGAATTTATAACGATGGAAATGTTGTTTGAGGCAGGCATGGATGTGCCCAAGCCTTACGCCAAGGAAAAGAACGCCATCTTAATGGAGTTTGTCGGCGATGCCGGGACGGCTGCGCCAGCCCTCAGTCATATCTCACTGGATCAAGACGAAGCGAAGCCGCTTTTCGAACGCGTGGTCCGTAACATCGACATTATGCTTTCAAAGGACCGCATCCATGGTGACCTTTCGGCATATAACATCCTGTATTGGCAGGGTGACATCAAGTTCATTGATTTTCCACAGGTGGTGTTTCTGGATTCGAATCCCTCTTCGTGGAGTATCTTCCAACGTGATGTGACCCGGGTCTGTCAGTATTTCTCCGCGCAGGG
>JACPVC010000041.1 GCA_016191955.1 Chloroflexota bacterium | reverse complement strand
TACATATAATGGATCGCCCATCCGCGCCCGCCAAGGTAATCGCGCGCGATCTTCGGGTCTACATCTTCGGTGGTGACTTTTCTTGTGGTGAGGTTTATGCGTAGGATTTTGAGGTGCCAGCCGTACATGAGAGCTCCTTTGAAAGGATGAGGGATGAAATTTTAAGGATGAAAAAGAGAAAAGAAGAAAGAATTCCTTCGTGACCCTTTGTGACCCTTCGTGGTTAAGAATTTAGCCGCCAGCGATTGCGGAAAATGCCGTGACCATGTCGCCCTCTTTGAGAGGCGTGGACATGTCCACGGTGAGACCATTGAGTACAATTACACTTTCATCGTTGAGGGGAATGTCAAAACGGGAGATGGCGTCGTAGACCGTTGTCCCTTCGGGGACGTCCAACTCCACCACCCCGTTCTTTGCTTCGGGCGGGAGAACATCGCGATAGTTGGCGATCATTTTGACGCGGATCATCATTTGTGAATTTTACCGCTATTTTCAAGAACAATGATTTTTTTGAAGTTAATTTCAACCGTGTCTAATATTCAAACTTACAGGATTATGCGGCGTGTGCAAGCAAAACATGTCAGGTACTATGCTCCCAGCGCCGTCCTCGGCGCGGGATTTCCCTCATAAAACGCCGCCGAGGACGGCGGCTTGAGCAGAGATGCTGACAACCTTTGCTTGCACACTATGCGGCACTTTGTAGCATGAAAGAGGATAAAATCATCGCCATGAAACGACAAATCCCCTATCATGGCTGGTGTTTTGTGTGCGGAAACGAAAATCCGCGTTCGATTGGTATTACGATGTTTGTGGACGATGACAGAGTTCTGACTTCCGAGTTTACGCTGAACAAGACGCATCAAGGTCCGCCTGGGCATGCTCATGGAGGAGCGACGGCGGCGATATTAGATGAGGTGATGGGGCTGGTAGTCTGGGCGGCGGGGTACAAAGTGGTGGCGGTAAATATCGACATCAACTATTACAAGATGCTGCCGCTCGAACAACCTATCCTTGCCGTTGCGCGCATTACAGAAGTGGGCGAACGGAAAGTTATCAGCACGGGAGAGCTTCGGCTGGCTGATTCAACCGTCGCCGTGAGCGGAAGCGGAGTGTACGTCATCGCGCCTCAACTTTTCAAGAAGTCACCCCTCGAAGGAGTCCATTCATGAAGACCATCGGATTAATTGGCGGGATGAGTTGGGAATCATCCATCGAGTATTACCGCATCATCAATGAAGCGGCGAAGGAAAAGCTTGGGGGATTACATTCAGCGAAAAGCCTGATGGCAAGCGTGGATTTTGCCGAAATTGAAAAATTGCAACACGAAGATCGCTGGGATAAAGCCGGGGAAATTCTCGTAAAATGCGCGCAAGACCTCGAACGCGGTGGCGCGGATTTTATTGTGCTGTGTACCAACACCATGCACAAACTTGCAGATCAAATTACGGCAAACGTACATATTCCCTTTCTGCACATTGCCGATGCCACAGCCGCGAAGATCGCTGCGGCAGGAATAAAACGCATTGGGTTGTTGGGAACACGCTTTACGATGGAACATGATTTTTATAAGGGGCGTTTGATAAACAACTTTGCCCTGGATGTACTCACCCCTGAAAAAGCAGACCGTGATATTGTCCATCGCGTCATCTACGAGGAATTGGTGCTGGGCAGGATCGTCGATGCGTCACGCGAGGAATACAAACGCATCATGAATGACCTGCTTGCAAAAGGTGCAGAAGGAGTCATTCTTGGGTGTACGGAGATCGAATTACTCATTAAAGAAACCGATTGCAGCGCGCCGCTGTTCCCGACTACAAAAATTCACGCAGTCGCTGCAATGGAGAAAGCATTGGAGCAATAAGACATTCGGTTGATTAACCCGTTTTATAACCCAATGTCTTTTTTACCCGGTCCGAGAAAATCTTGCGCCGGGGACGGCGCAAGGAGCGATTTGTACCGTAGAGAAAAAATGATCGACAAGAAAAACTCACTTGAATAGCTGAGAGTGAGTTTTTTACACAACAAGACCGTGATATGATTCGTCATGGAGAATCACAGCGGAATGCGACCCATCCATTTGTTCCTCTTTGCGGTTTTGCTTGGCGCTTGCATTGCCGCGCCTACTGCCGAACCTACCCCCACAGCAGCGCCGCCGTATCGCATCACGTCGGACGAAAACCCGTTCGAGCCAAAACTGGAAGACGTCGGATGGCAGATCGCTTCGGTCACTATTACATCTGTAGACTTTTCGGAAAGGTACGATTTCACCCCGCCGCGCGCTGTCCTTGGGCTGGTGGGATACATGCCCAGCGTCTGCAATGAACTGCGCGTGGAGATCAGCCCGCCCGATGAAGAGTACAACGTCTTCATTGAAGTCTACAGCCTGGTTAACCCCAACATTCAGTGCGACAACGTCTTCCAACAATTCGAGACCAGCATTTTGCTGGGCACATATTCCCCCGGCAGGTATTACGTTTGGATCAACGACTCGCTCGCAGGTGATTTCGTTTCCTACTAAGGAACCAACCATCAAAATATTTCGTCTGATAAGCAGGAGAACCCTATGAAACGAACAGCTATATCCCTAATCGCATTCCTGCTCCTCGTCACTGCATGCGCCACCCCTACACCGGACCAACCCGTCAATAGCGACACACATACTGCCCCACAAAGCAACGACTTCATGCCCAACCCGGCAGACAGCGCTCTGACCCGTGGAGAAGTATTCCTTGAAGCAAAAGGGCTGGCAACGCTTGAAAGTTACCCGGTTCAATTCATGCTGCAACTGAAAGGCGAACTACCCACGCCGTGTCATCAACTGCGGATCGCCGTCAGCCCGCCGGATGCGGGTAACAAAGTCAACGTGGACGTGTACTCGGTCGTCAACCCCGCCGAAATATGTATTCAAATGCTTGCCCCCTTCGAAGTCGCCTTCCCGTTGGGAAGTTACCCCGCCGGAAAATATTCCTTGTGGGTCAACGGGGAGATGGTTAAAGAGTTCCAAGGATAATAAAGCGCTCCTTGCGCCGTCCTCGGCGGCGTGAGCGTTTCGATGTAGGTAGAGAAAAAGAATTGAATCTTGAGGTCTCCCTGGCACCGCCCGTCAGGGCAGGTGTGGCGACTTTGCGTCAAGAATCTCGATCAAAAGCGGCTTGGTGTTTTACCCTTCCCGGCTGACTTCGCCAAACCTGGCATTGACCAACGCCGCCAAATCCTTTGCGCCGAGTTGAATATTCAATCCGCGCTGACCGCCTGAGATGTAGATCGTCTCAAAGCCTTGCGCCGACGAATCGATGACCACCTGAAAACCCTTGTTGATGAGCGCCAGCGGCGAGATTCCGCCCGCCTGCAAACCGGTCAACTGCTCGGCTTCGCGCTCGGTCGGCAAATGCATTTTCTTCTCACCTAAAAAATTCGCCAGCAATTTCAAATCCACCACACGCGGACCGGGGATGACCGCCAGCACCGGCTTGCCCTTTTCGCGCTTCGTGACGATGGTCTTGAAGACCTGTCCTTCTGGCAGGTTCAGCAACTGCGCCGCTTCCAGTGCGCCCAGCTTTTCGGCGGGCAATTCATGCGCCACGTACTTCACCTTGCGCGAATCCAAAAATCTTGTGACATTATTTGTGACTGACATTTTTATAATTTCCTGTAAAATATTATAAACACAAAGGAGGCTGACATGTCGAACCAGGAACAGGAACGACTCAGAAGACTTCGTGAAAAACAGATCGCAGACCGCGACCCGTCGGTCAAACAGCGCAACATCCAACGCGGCATCACCAACAAAGCCCGGCGCATGCGCAAGCCCTTCAAACTTTCCGGCGCCTGGAAAGACCTCCCCCACGTCATTCGCACCCCACTCTATGCATTAATCCTCGGCATCGCTGTGATCTTTATCCTGCCGGGGCTTTGGGCATCCCCGCTCGCCATCTGGGTCGCCATCCTCGTCGCTGTAATTCTCATCGTTTTTGGACTCGTCCTCGGCAGTTCACTGGACTGGCGCGACAGCATCAAGAATCAGATGAAATAAAGGACCAAGCGCCTCACGCCGGATCTCTGACCTGCCTCGCCCCATTCCGCCCATCCTACCCTGAAGATTGGAGGCTACCTATTATGATTGACACGGAAATCCTTTCCCAATTCAGTCTGTTCAATGGACTCCCGGATTCGCTTCTCAAAGAGATCGCTGCCATAGGCAACGAAACCTCTGCGAAACAGGGCGAGTTCGTCTTCCACGAAGGTGAGAAGGCAGATAAATTGCATTTCCTATTGAAGGGAAGCGTTGCCCTGCGCGTCAAATTAACCTCGCGCCCCGAGAGTGTGACCGTTTCCTTTATCTCCAGCCCGTATCAGAGTTTTGGTTGGTCGAGCCTGGTCGCGCCGCATCACTACACCTCCAGCGCCGAATGCGACGAGGACTCCAACCTACTCATCATCCCTGCCGACCCATTCATGAAACTGCTGGAAAAGCACCCAGAACACGGCTTCACCGTGATGAGACGAATCGCCGAGATCATCGCCGACCGATTGCGAAACAGCCGCCAGGCATTGTTGAAGACGATATAGAATCCAGTTGCAAAGTACGGTGACATTTATGTCGCCAGTGAGATGCGGCGAGATAAATCTCGCTGTACTATTTAACCCAAGTCAACATGAACGGGGTTCACCCTGGAGCATGAAAATGTGCTACAACCGGAAGTAGCAGCCAACCCCAAGGTCGCAAGCAAGTGGTGCCCAGAGCCTGATCCCAAGTCTGACCTGGATGTCGAGAGGCACCCC
>JACPVC010000207.1 GCA_016191955.1 Chloroflexota bacterium | reverse complement strand
GGCGGGACGCATGCTGGTTTTGTGCTAGGGCAACGGGTATTTGGTTTCAAAGGGAAGATTCTTGGAATTAGTATTGACGAGTCAGAAGATGACTTAAAAAATAATATTTCGGTTCTTGCTTCAGATGCCAGTGAAAGACTCGGTGAACGTATTAACTTTACGCGCGACGATGTCTTTGCCAATGACAAATACTGTCAGGCAGGCTATGGTGTTTTCGGTGAAGGCGAGCGGGAAGCGATAAATCTATTTGCCAGACACGAAGGCTTACTGCTTGACCCGGTCTACACAGGCAGAGCGGCGGCTGGGATGATCGACCTCATCCGCAAAGGCTTCTTCAAAAAAGACGAAACGATTCTTTTCTGGCATACGGGTGGTCAACCTGCGCTGTTTGCGGATAAGTATGCGAGTCAACTTTCATAAAGTCCCCGGTGGTCGAGTAGACGGCGATGTTCTTTCGCCGTCGTATCGAGACCACACGTAATACCCAACTTTCAATTTCAAGTACACCTTCAATGGTGTGGTCTCGATACGCCCCGCGAAAACCAGCGGGGCTACTCGACCGCCAGAATTATTCCAAAATCTCCACGCTCATCCCAACTTCTACATTGCCTTCATTCAACGGAATCGTATTCATCCCAAAGATCGCGCCCAACTCATGCCTGCGGAATTTTTCCAAGGTCTTGAGCGGCTCTTTGCTTTTTGCAAGAGTCTCTTTATCAATCGTTGTCACCACACAACGCGGACATGGCTTGACCAGCGCCATCTCCACGCCACCGATGCGGATGCGCTTCCACGTGTCTTCTGCGAATGGTTCACAACCTTTGACCACAAGGTTCGGGCGGAATCGATTCATCGGGAGCGGCGAATCAAGCCTCGAGTTTAAGTCCTGAAGCGATTCTTCCGAGATGATGAGGATCGGGTAGCCATCTGCAAATCCGGTATGGTCATCGGCGTTGATGGCGTAGTTCGGATTCAATCTGCGCTTGAAGCCATCCGCGATATGGACGAGGCGAACTGATGTGCCAAGCCAATTTGACAGCCATGCAGCGGCTTCATCGCCCTGGTCGATGGCATCCACGCCTTTACTGCTCCAAATTTCCACGGGAGCGGGTGCGCCGGATTTTTGAATTCCCAATTGAAGCGAATCATAATTCGGCGCGGAGAGGGTGAGCGCTTCGTTATGCAAGGTCGGAGTTATCAACGCCAGCCGCGGATATTCACGTTGGGTGAGAAATGTGCCTTCAGGGGTGACGACCATCATGCGGCGGTCGTGTTCGAGTCCCATGCGTCCGATGTTGCTGGTGGGCACATCGAACCCGCGACAGGCTTTGACGGGGTAGTAGGTAAGGGTGGATACGGTGATCATGGATGTCCTTGTTGAGTGATGTGGTGAGTGGAAAGTAGGTTGAAGAATTTTCCACTCACCACTTTCTATTATTTTCAACCAATATTTTCAACCAACTCTTTGTAAATTATCTTCGATGCCTCTGCCATGCAATTATGCGCTTGCGACGCGTCATTCCCAGGAAATCCATACGTAAAAAGCGAGAGAATATACGGCTTGCGGTTCGGCGGATAGACAATGCCAATATCATGAAAGAATTTGCCAGACCAGCCGGTTTTGTGCGCCACTTTTACATCAGCAGGTAAAAGCGCAGGGATGCTTTCATTGAACTCTTGCCCTAATAAAATGCGGATCATTTCTTCGCAGGCGTGCTGCGAAACGACCTTTCCCTCTGCGATCAATTTCAGCATGCGCGTGGAACTGCGCGCGCTAGTAGCGTTGTTCAAATTCAGGCTCAATGCTTTTTTGTCTTCCAACTCGCGGATGATGTGCATGTCTGCAATGCGATACTCTTTCACGACGGCATCCACGCGGGCGGTGGTGACTTTGTCCATCAGGAGATTGCTGGCGAGGTTCGATGAGCGCACGATCATCAAACGTGTCAACTCGCGGATGGTTTCGGTCTCGCCGATGCGTTGATACAACATCAGTTCAGAGTCGTCTGCTTCTTCAAGTGTGAATGTGCTTCCGTCTGCGATGCTGGTGAACGAGTTGTAAATTTCGAGTCGGTCATCCAGCGATAGCAAACCCGCCTGTGTCTGGCGGAAGACTTCCATCATCACCGGCACCTTCATCGTGCTGGCAGGGTGCATCATCACGTCGGCATTGATGTAAAGCTCCTTTCCTGTTTCAAGATCGTGCAAGGCAACGCTGATGGTCTTTCCCTCGAATTGGGTAATAAATTTTTCGAGGCTTTTCAACTCATATCCCTTCGACAACGATGGCTTGAGAGACAGCATATTTATGTCGTAAGGCACGTGCTTCACTGTATTCAGGGGAGTTGATCCATGCTTTGGCGCGTTCAACATTTTCGAATTGCAACACCACGATCCGTTTTGGTAACCAATCTCCTTCGAGCGTTTCCGCTTGCCCGCCTCGCACAATATATTTGCCGCTGTACAACGCCACGGTTGGCGCAGCGAGTTGTTTATAGCCTTCATAGTCCGCAGGGTTTGTTACTTCAACATCAAATATTACATATGCAGTCATGTTATTCTCCTTTGACTTTGATTCTCACATCCACTGCCACTACACCCTTAGCCAGCACACGCAGCGGATTGATTTCGATTTCATCGATCTCTTCATGCTCTGCGGCAAGACGTGATAATTTGACCAAAACATCCTTGACCGCTTCCTCATCTACAGGCGGGATCCCCCGAAAGCCTTTTAACTTCTTCCCAGCCCATGTTTTACGCATCATTACCTGCGCCTCGGCTTGATTCAGCGTACCCAGGCAGAATGCCACATCCTTGAGTCCTTCCACTTCCACGCCGCCTGAGCCGAACATCATCAACGCGCCAAACTGCGGGTCGCGCACCATGCCCACAATGACTTCCTGCCCCTCCGGGATTTGGCGTTGGATATGGACGCCATCTATTCGCGGCAGCGGGATGAGCGCCTTGATGCGCTTCATCATTTGCCTGTACCCAGCGGAAAGGGAATCGGCGTCTTCGATATTCAACTGCACCCCGCCCACATCCGACTTGTGCAGAATATCGGGCGAGGCGATCTTCATCACCACCGGGAAGCCGAGTTCATTCGCAATGGCAAGCGCTTCGTTTTCATCGCACGCAAGTTTGATCGGCGCGGTTGGGATACCGTAGGCTTGCATGAGATCGTCTGGGGAAGAACTGACGATGGACGATGGACGGTGGACCGTATCGTCCACCGTCCATCGTCCATCGTCGGCGATGATCTTCGCCCTCCTCACCAATGCCGCCAACGCAGACGCTGCCCGTTCCGGGAACGGATAGGTTGGGACCCTCATTTCTCGGAACTCATTACTTGCTTCTTCCACTAACGTCGAACCCATCAAAGCAATTATCACTGGTTTTCTGTTGCTCAAGCCGCCGTCCTCGGCGGCGTTTTGCGTGACAATTACCTCATTTATCGCCCTCGCTACTTCTTCGGCTTTGAACATCGGTGGCGGCGGCAGGATGACCATGACACTGTCTACGCCTTCATCTTGCAAAAGGATGTTCAAGCATTCGGCATATTGACTTGGCGATGCCGAGGCGAGCATATCGACCGGGTTATGGACATTGGCTGCGGGCGGAAGGGTGGCAGATAAAACTTCCAGCGTGGACTCGCTTAATCGGGCAAGGATCAAGCCGTGATGCTCGAGTGAATCGGCGGCGATCACGCCGGGTCCGCCTGCGTTGGTGAGAATCCCAATGTGATTGCCCTTCGGCAGCGGACAAGCCTCCAGCGCCCGCGCCCAGTCGAACATTTGCTCGGCGGTTTCGGCGCGCAGCACGCCTGCTTTGTCGAAGGCGGCATCGAAAGCCGTGTCTGATGCGGCGAGCGCGCCGGTGTGGGATGCGGCAGCTTTTTGCCCTGCCTCGAAGCGACCGACTTTCAGGGCGATGACGGGTTTGCGTCTGCTAACTTCGCTTGCGATTTGCACGAAGCGCCTGCCGTCCGAGATGCTTTCCATGTACATCACGATGACTTTGGTGGCGTCGTCGTTTGCGAGCATGGGCAGCATGTCGGTTTCGTTCACGTCTGCCTGATTGCCGAGGCTGACGATACGTGAGAAGCCGAAACCCTGTCCGCGCGCCCAGTCGATGATGGCGGCGGCAAATGCACCAGAATGCGAGATGAAGCCAACGCCGCCTTGTGCAGGCATGGGCGGTTGGAGGAAGGTTGTGTCGAGCGGGAGATGCGTATCGATGGTGCCAATGCAGTTGGGACCCAGCAGTCGCACGCCATGTGCGCGGGCAACTGCTACACATTGTTGTTCGAGCACCGCCCCTTCTTCGCCGACTTCACGAAAGCCTGCCGAGACGATCACCGCTGCTTTGATGCCGCGCTTGCCGCAATCTTGAATCGTTTGAGGCGTGGCTTGGGTTGGGACGATGAGGATGGCAAGGTCAACCGGGTCTAGGATGTCTTGCAGACAGGTGTGAATTTTCTTCCCGAAAACCTCTCCGCTTTTTTGTGCGACGAGATGAATTGCGCCTGTGTATCCGCTTTGGATGAGGTTACGTGCCACGCCGTAGCCGAGCTTTTCCGGTGAGGTGGATGCGCCGACGATGACGACGCCTTTCGGTTGAAAGAAGGGGAGGAGAGAGGAATCCATGCGCGGATTAAACCACAAAACATGTGTTTCTTTCTTCAAAATGAGTGTGCTAAAAAGCAGTTAGGTGGCACTACCAGAAAGGGAAGATAATCAGTAGGCAGGCAGGGGGCTTTCCACGATAATGGAATCATGTTTTGAAATGCCAATCGAATTGCCTATAGGAGACTGAATTCATGACCATACCTGCTGACCTTGCAGAAACCACTTTATTGGGGGAGTTTACGTACGGACTGCGTCCTGTGGAACGCGGTTATGCCAACCGAACTTTGTACATCAACTTGAGCGATAACACCTTCCGTGAAAAACCTGTCACACAGCAGATGAAGGATCTGTTCACAGGTGGGCGCGGATTTGCGCTCAAACTGCTGTGGGATGCTGTTAAACCTGAAACCAAATGGAATGACCCTGAAAATGAACTGGTGATCGCCAACGGTCCCATTTGTGGGATCACAGCCTACCCGGGCAGTGGCAAATCTACAGTGGTGACTTTGAGTCCGCTGACGGAGAATGTGATCGACAGCAATGTGGGTGGCTACTTCGCGCCGTTTCTGAAATTCTCCGGCTTCGATGCGATTGAAATCCAAGGCAAGGCTGCGGATGATGTCATCATCTTTATTGATGGAGATACGGGCAGGGTGACGATCGAGCGAGATTCACTCACGGTGTTGGATTCGCATGAGATCGCGAATCAACTCACGGCGCGATATGGAGGCGATGAAAAAGGCAGGCGCGGCATCTCGGTTTTGTCTGCAGGTCAGGCGGCGGAGCATATCCGCTATGCGTTGATCAACTCCACCTGGTATGACGTGCGCCGCAAGGAAGCGCGTTTCAAGCAGGCGGGGCGTGGCGGTCCGGGGCGTGTTTTCCGCGATAAGAAAATCAAAGCCATTGTCATCCGCTACACCGATATGGGCGGCGATAAGAACGGCGTGGCAGATATGGCGCTCGTCCGCAAGGCGGGGCAGCGCATCAACAAGGAAATTACAGAGCTCGACGATAAGCAGAATCAGATGCGCAAGGTTGGCACGGCAAACATCGTAGAAGTGATGGATCACTTTGATCTGCTGCCGACGCATAACTATCGCTATGGTTCGCATGCGGAGACGCACAAGATCGATTCGAAAGTTTGGAAGGAAGCTTTCACTCAGGGCTTGCCGGATGGATGCTGGCTGGGATGTACGATGAGCTGCTCGCACGGCGTGGATCACTTCCCGGTTCTAACCGGACCCTATGCTGGTCAATGCGTTCTGGTAGATGGACCTGAATACGAGAACGCTGCCGGACTCGGCTCGAACATCGGCAACTTCGACCCGCAAAAAGTTTTGGAACTCAACTTCTACTGCGACACTTACGGCGTGGATAGCATTTCATTTGCCAACTGCGTTGCCTTTGCGATGGAATGTTATGAAGAAGGTTTCATTACCAAGGAGCATACCGGCGGACTTGAACTGAAATTCGGCAACGGCGCAGCAGCGTTGGAACTCATTCACCAGATGGCGCGCGGCGATGGCTTCGGCGTGGTCGTCGGGCAGGGTGTGCGCTACATGAAAGAACTGTTCGTGCGCGAATACGGCGCTGCCCCGAAATTCATCCATGACATTGGCATGGAATTGAAGGGCATGGAAGTCTCAGAATATCTGACCAAAGAATCGCTTGCCCAACAGGGTGGGTACGGCATGGCGACCAAAGGTCCGCAGCATGACGAAGCGTGGCTGATCTTTATGGATCAGGTGCAGAATCTTTTGCCGTCATTCAAGGATAAGGCGGAGGCGCTGCATTACTTCCCGATGTGGCGGACGTGGTTCAGTCTGCATGGACTGTGCAAACTTCCGTGGAATGATATTTCTCCCGCCAACAACAAGGAAACCAAGGAACCTGCCAAAGTGCAGGAGCATGTTGAGAACTACACGTGGATCCATCAAGGTGTGACGGGCAAGCCGACGCAGGTCGAAGACTTGCTCGCACAGTCTGAACGTGTATATAACTTCCAAAAGGTGTTCGCCCTGCGCATGGGGCGTGTCGGACGCAAGCATGATTATCCGCCCTACCGTGCAATGGGACCTGTGACCGCTGTGGAATACGAATCGCGCCAGGATCGTTATGACGAGCAGTTGAAACGCTTGGTGGAGATCGACCCGGCGGGCCTGTCTACCGAAGAGAAGATGAATCATCTCCGCAAGTACCGCGAAGCGCAATACGAACTTCTTATGGACGCAGTCTACGAACGCCGTGGCTGGGATGTGAACGGCATTCCTACGCCTCAGAAGTTACACGAACTTGGCATGGACTTGCCCGAAGTGCTTGCGGTAGTCGAACAGGCTAGCAAAAAGATTTAGAGAATATTTCCTAACTCCCCTTGCGCAGTAGGGGCGACCTGTCAAAAGTAGTTGGAAACCATG
>JACPVC010000206.1 GCA_016191955.1 Chloroflexota bacterium | reverse complement strand
TTCGCGAATTCGCACTGATTTTAAAACCAATTCGCGAAAATTCGCGTAATCCGCGGCTGAAGCTCTTGTTTCTTTGGCTTGGAACGGCGATCCCTTTCCGTCGTGGCTTTACTCAGGATGACAATCCGCGAGGAAGTTAATGGTTTGCATTCTCCAACTTACGATACGTTTCCAACAAACTAATGAGAATGTCATCTGTAAAGGTGTGTACCCTTGTGTACATTTCGGTGGCTCGCCTTGTCGGGATGTTGGCTTCGGTGTAGACCTTGATGACCGACTCGACCAACGTGTCTCGGAAAAATAAAAACGCCTTAGCCGCATCCACGTAGCTGAGATTGTAGCGCCGTGCGCGCGATGCATATTCGTACCCAATGGCATACGCCTCAGACTCGGCTTCACGTCCGTTCGTTGCCACATAGGTCATCAACCCCTGAAACAACGAACGCGCACTGGTGCGGTATTGGATACGGGCATCTTCATCCAACTTTTGATACCACGTTTCCTCTTGAAGCCGTCCTTCGGATATCTGCATGCGGACGTTCTTGACGATCTCCTGCATCATCCCTTCCGGTTCAAGCGCCTCTTCTCTGGACTTTGAATTTGATTCTGCCCAAAGGAGGATTTCTCCACGCTTATAGCGGCGGTGTCCGCCCTGCGTCTTGTGGACAGGCAGGATGCCTTTATCGGACCACAGCCGCACCGTACTCGGATGGACGCCAAGCAAATCCGCTGCGCCTCCCAGGGAAAGCCATTCATCATTTGTCATAGTTGATATGGATTCCTCTTTGCATTCTTAATCTGTCGCGAGTGCGACCTTTTCTGTGAAGTCAGGTTCGTGTGCTTTCTTTTGAAAAACGTTGACATCGATACTATACAACATGATGGCGGCGATGAACAGCATCAACGCCTCGATGGTAAAGACAACGAGATAGCCGCTCAGGGCGTTTCCCGTGAGTTGCGTGGCAAGGTCTGCAACGATGCCCGCCATGAGCAAACCTACGAGGCGGGAGAGTCCGTTCGAGAAGCCCCAGGCGCCGATGTATAAACCGACTTTTTCCGGCACGGTCAGGTCGAACATCAAGGACAGGTTGGCAATGGTGGAGATGCCGGTACCGAATCCGAGCAGGGTGATGCCGACATAGAAGAGATTTTTATTGGCGACCAATCCGCTGATGACAATAATGACGAAGCCAAGCAATGCTGCGAGATTACCGGATTGGGCAACGTATTTCTTTTTCACACGTCCATCCAGAAAACCAGCAACAATAAAAGCAATGAGCGTAAAGCTATTGGTGATGGAGACGATGCGCGACGTCTGTTCGAGGGTCATGCCGAAGGCTTGAGCGCCGAAGGGTTCAAGTAGAACATCCTGACCCAAGATGGCGGCGAGGAGCAAGAGAAGGTAAACGAAGAAAATTTTTGCTACGGGATTCTCGGTGATGGCAGCCGTCATTTGCTTGACGGTATAGGTTTCGGATTGCGGACTTAAGTCCGCGGACCCGCCGAAGCGTGGCTCCAGTTTGATGAGGCCGAGCAAGCCCAAAGTCAGGGCTGAACCGGCGACGATCAGGAAGGCACGTTGGAGGGTGAGCGGGTCAAACGTTGGAACCATCCGACTCAGGCTGATGCCCGTCGCGATTAAACCGATGACCATAAGGGTGAACATGGTTGCCACGGTTTTGCCGCGTTCCTTTTCGCCGGAGAGTTCGGAAGCAAGCGAGAGATAGGAAACAGCAGAGAGGTTGTAACCCATACCCCACATCCCAAAAGCGAGTATGCCAACGATGATGCCCAGTGTAAAGTTTTGACTTATCAGGATGGCGACCTGCGGCGAGACGGCAACACCGACCACGCAGAGAATAAGCCCTGCCAGAATGTAAGGCACGCGCCGATACCCGAAGATTGGATGACGGTCTGCGAAGGAACCGATGGCAACTTGAATGGGGGAGAGCAGATAGGGGAAGATGGCGAGCAGGGTAAAGAGGGTCTTGGAGATGCCAAGGTCGAAGATCATGACGCGGTTGAGCGTGCTGTTGATGGGCACGAGTGTCATGGCGACGGCAGTGTGGATGAGGGCGAGTTGAAGGCGTTTGATGAACATGGTTTGTCGTTTCGTCTCGTAATCAGTTGATTGAATACTGGTTAAACAAAGCAAGGGCGTTTTTGCGCCCTCACCTCATGTCTGTAATTTTAGACGTAAATTCCTGTAGGACTATATAGATTTATGAAGAATTTTACTAGAGTTTAGTGAGCGGTGGCACAAGTGCATCGCACTCACATCACTTCGCAAACTTCTCGATAAGGGCATTGTATTTTTCCACGAGTTCAGGCGCGGGGTCTTTGCCGCCAAAGTTGAGGAAAACCTTGAAGGCAGCACTGCCACGTTTATCGAAGAATTGGAAGGACAGCGATTCGTGCCCGTCGAGGTGGCTGGGTTTGCGAAAGGCGAAGACGGATGCCAACTCCCAACTGCGGATATGCATATCGAGCGATTTGGTGCGGATGTTGAGAAAGCCGTCGCTGTTCGTGAACTTGCCGAACTGACCATACACTTCAATGGTCGCGGCTCCGTTCGAGACGATGACATGCACATCGCCGAGCGCTTCGAAAGCGCGGATGAGTTCTTCCCAGCGCGAGAAATCGAGCTCATACGCAGTATCCCCATCCAATGCGCGGATGATGTCTACTTCGGGGATTCGCAATCGATGGGCAAGCATCAACGTCATTTGCGAGCGATCTTTGTTGAAAGCATCGCAGATGGCTTGCTGACGTTCGCTTTCGGTCATTTCGGGGCTGAGGACGATATCGGTTTGAAACATGGTTGCATTCTCCTGCTGGCTGAAATTGGACAATAGACGTTATCGGAAATAACATATATGCCACCGTCCCGAAGGTTTGAGCGAGTAAATTTAATGCCGAATAACAACCTTCGGGACGTTTTTTCTAATTACCGATAACGTCTAATATATGTCCTGTTTATTTGGGCGCAGTATATCGACTCGCACAACAGGAATCCAGATATGCGTATGAAAATATATTCCCACTCATTAGGGATTGTTGTTCAATCGAGATGGAGTTATGTTTTCAACTACATTGATAATTTTGAGAAGTAGTTTAGGGAGAATTCCCTACCGTGCAAATACGAGTAAAAATACAAACTGCTCCTTGCGCCGTCGAGGACGACGGCTTGAGCACACCATGTACGGTATGGAATATGGGAATCGAGAATAAAAAAGCCTCTGTTACGAACAGAGGCTTTTAGTCGCTTGAGCTTTATTTTGTGAACACAGTCAATGAATGTTCGGCGCTGACATAAGCCTGCACGCGTGTGCCGACCGCCAAGATGTTCGTGTGCGGGTTGATGGCGTGGATGACCTGCCCCGTATCGAGACGCAGGCGATAAAGGTTGAACGCGCCGCGAAAGAAGCGGTCAATGATGAGTGCATTACCCGATCCGTCCACATGAAAATCCACATCGTCGGCGCGGATGGCGATTTCAACCGGAGTCGAGATGGGCAAATCCACAATTTGTGGGACGAGCCCAATGGCGGTTTGAATACCACCATGCCTGACAATGCCTTTGAGAAAATCACTGTCGCCCATGAACTCGGCAACGAAACGCGTATTCGATTCGTGGAAGATCTCTTCCGGCGTGCCGATCTGTTCCAACTCACCTTTTTGCAGCACGGCAAGGCGGTCACCCATGTAAAGGGCTTCTTCCTGGTCGTGAGTCACAAAGATGACCGTCGCGCGCATAGACTTGAGGATTCCGCGCACATGTTCACGCACGCCGGCGCGCAAGTCCGCATCGAGGCTGCTGAACGGTTCATCCATAAGGACAAGCACCGGGCGTGGAGCCAGCGCACGAGCCAGCGCCACACGCTGACGTTCACCGCCGGAGAGTTCGTGCGGGTAACGTTTTGAATGTGAGAGCAACCCCACCATGTGCAGCATTTCGCCGACCGCCGTGCGGACTTCCGCCTGGGTCTTGCCGCGCAAACCAAAGGCTACATTGTCATAAACAGTGAGATGCGGGAACAAGGCGTGATCTTGAAAGACCATGCCCACTCCACGCTGTTCGGGTGGGATGAAGACCGCCTCAGACGCGACGATGCGCTGGTTCAGCCGCACCGAGCCGGAGTCCGGCCGTTCGAGCCCGGCGATGAGACGCAGAGTTGTCGTCTTACCGCATCCACTAGGACCGACCAACGCGAGAATTTCATTGTCGCTTAATTCAAAGGAAATATCGTTCACAGCCGATTGCTGCGTACCAGGAAATCGTTTGACGAGGTTTTGCACTACAAGTTTGGTCATTTGAAGATCTGCTCCCTGCGCAGGAGGAAGGATAACGGCAAGGCTGAAGCAAGCACGAGCAATAAAGCGGCAGGCGCGGCTTGAAAGTAAAAGCCTTCCCCCGCCCAGACCCACACGCGGACGGCAAGCGTATCAAAGCCAGCCGGTCGCAGCAATAATGTAGCAGGTAATTCTTTGAGCGAGGTGAGAAAAACCAACGACCCACCCGCCAGTAAACCTGGCAATATCAATGGAAGGGTAACCTGAATCAACGTTTGTAAGGAAGTACGCCCCATCATGCGCGCGGCTTCCTCCAGCGACGGCGAAAGTTGATTTAGCGCGGACTCGCTTGCTCGCACTGCCTGCGGCATGTGACGCAGCACGTACGCAATGACCACCACGAGCGGGGTCGCATATAAAAATGGAAGAAAACGATTCACAAGCAGGACCAAACTCAGCGCAATCACCACGCCGGGAATGGCGTATCCCACCTGGCAGAGACGCGAGATGAATTTCGAAACTCGATTCGGATAACGAACAGCCAACAACCCGACCGGCAATGAGAGTAAAACTGCGATCACTGCCGCGGCAGAGGAACTCCATAAGCTGTTCCAGATGTAGGTGCCAAATCCCTGTGAGCCGGTGTGGAAGAGCATCGACATCGTCTCAGGGTCGAGGAAGGCTTGAATGCTCCAGACGAGCAAAACCCCAACCGGCAAAAGCAAACTGGCTGAGACAACGCCAAGCACTACCAAGAACGCGGGGATGCGCCACTTGCCTAATGGCATCAACGGTGCGGGACGCCAGTTGCTTTCCATTTGAGTGAAGCGGGCACGTCCTTGGAATTGCAGTTCGCTCCACAAGATGCCAATGGCTAAAGCGACGAGAATGCCGCTTAGAACAGAAGCCGCCGAACGGTCATAGCGACCCGAGAGTTGGACGAAAATTGCCGAAGAAAAAGTTTCATAGCGGAGTAAAGCTACAGTGCCGTATTCTGCCAAAATATCCAAGGCAACGAGTAAGGCACCTGCCATCAAACCGGGACGGAGCGCAGGCAATGTGACTTGAAAGATCGTTTGAATAGGCGTGCGCCCAAATATACGAGATGCCTCTTCGAGCGAGGCATGCAGGGTCCGAAATGCCGCACCGCTCAAAAGGTACACATATGGATACATGAACAGCGTGAGAATGAACGCCGCGCCCCAGAACCCAAGCGGGCTGGGTGTCGGCACAGGCTGGCCGAAAAGATTTTCAAGCAACTGTGGAATCACCCCGCCGCGCGGACGAAGCAACGACAGATGAACGATCCCGCCGATATACGCTGGAATGGCAAGCGGCATGGCAAGCATCCAACGGAATATTTTTTTGCCGGGCAGGTCGGTGCGTTCGGTCAGGAATGCCATCGTCACGCCCGTCAACAATGCGCCGCCCGTAACTGCAATGACCAACGCGAGTGTATTGCCGAATAATTTCCAAATACGTTCCTGGAACAGTCTTTGCCAGGCTTCCGGCTCGGCGCTCACAGCACGGATGAAAATATATGCCAGCGGCACTGCCACAAATAAAGCAACCAAGCCCGCAGCAAGTGCAAGCCGCGGGCTGATTCGAGAACGTATCTTTTGGTAGGTTAAGTTCGTGCGGGTTAATTCCATTGTGCGTTAGCGCACCATTTTAGCAGGGAAACTTGAGAAGGTGAACCAATTTTGAACCGCCAAGTTCGCCAAGGGCGCAAAGAAAAAAACTTTGCGTTCTTTGCGCCCTTGGCGGTTAATGATCTACGGTAAACCCACGCGTTCGATCAGGTCGAACATCGCGTCAAAATTTGCCGCTGCTTTCACAACATCTACATCTGCGAGATGGAAACCATCCAAAGGCTGGACGCCTTCCTTCAACGCCACGCCTGCCAGCAAAGGATATTCATAATTCTGCTCGGCGAACAACTTCTGACCTTCCGCCGAAACGAGGAAATCCAAAAATGGCTGTGCCGCCGCGGGGTTCTTCGAACCGTTCACCACAGCCGCCGCCGTCGCATTGGTGAAGAGACCGATCTCGCCTTCACCCTGATCTGGGTACACCACGCCGACATTGCTGCCTTCAGCAAGCTGCAAGTGATAATAATAGTGATTGACTAAACCGATCTTGAATTCGCCTGCGCCTACCGCCTTACGCACATCCGTATGACCACCGAAGAAGGTCACTTCGTTTGCGATCAAGCCGTTCAGCCATTCTTCTGTCGCTTCGTCGCCGAGCAGTTGCTGCATCGCGGCGATCTGTGCCTGCATACCGCCGTTGGTCGAGCCGGCAGCGGCGACCTGACCCTGCCACTTGGGATCGGTCAAATCGAAGATCGAGGCGGGCACTTCATCCTCTGCCACTAAATCTTTGTTATAGATGATGACACGCGCGCGGCGGGTCAGGCCGGTCCACAGATTGCCTTCGCCGATGAACTCAGCGGGGATCTGATCCACACCTGCGGGGGCATATGCCTGAAACACGCCTTCAGCCACCAATGACTGCACCGTGAGCAACTCGGTCGTGATGAACACATCCGCTTGCGAGTTGGCTTTTTCTTCGATCAGAGCATTTGCCAGCTCACTGTTGCTGCCCGCCTTGAGCAGAACATTCACATTCGGATACTTCGCCTTGAACGCATCGATGACCGGCTGGATGAGCGGTTCGGAACGACCCGAATAGATGACCAGGTCGCCGGATATTTCCGCTGCCGCCTCGGTCGCCGCTTCAGTGCTGGACTCGGTAGCTGTTGCCACCTCGGTGGCCTGTTCCTCGCTGACGGCTGTTGCCGCACCACCACAAGCGCTGAGCAGAAGTGCCATCATAAATAAGAGGGTAAAAAGTTTCTTGCTGGTTTGCATCGTACAAAATCTCCTTGGGTAATGTAGGCGGATAAAAAGGACAATCTTTATCCACTGTTAATGCTGCGTAGTATAATCACCGCGATCTGAATAATCTAGATATTTGTATTAAATTTTATCTATATCGGGTTGTGAAGAGTTTTCAACCCGATTGAAGATTTATGTCACCCTGAGCGACTCACACCTGTGGTGGAACATGCGTGTACCGCCTTGTGGACGCAGCGCGGTGAAGGTCTCTGAGAATGAATATTGTAGTGATTCTTCGCCGCAAAGCGGCTCAGAATGACATGCTGGAGTACTATGACTGTAAGCCTCGCCATGCAGCGCTATGCCGCAGAGATATACCGATTACAACAGGACCATGAACAGGTCCCACTGTCCCTTTTAAGTTCACATGTGGATTCGTCCGCACAAGCGATCTCCAGTATGGTCAAGCGTCTGCAAAAGCTTGGCTATCTGGTCCATGAACCCTATCGCGGCGTGCGCCTTACCCCTACTGGTGAGAAGATCGCCATGCCGTCCCTGCGGCGGCACCGCCTCACGGAAGTTTTCCTTGTTAAAGTGATGAAATATGATTGGGCGACCGCCCACGGTCTCTCGGATGTTTTCGAAAAAGGCGTCAATGATGAGATCGAAGACCGTATGGATGAACTGGCGGGCGGCCCTACTCGTTGCCCACACGGTGAGCCGATTCCCTCAAAGGATGGGGTCATGCCCGTCGTTAAAGATACGCCGCTGATCGATGTCCCTTCCGGTTCAGATTGCGTCATCAGCCGCGTCCGCACGCACGATATGGAAAAGCTCGGCTACATCGGCGAACTGGGACTCGTGCCCGGAACCTCGTTTCATCTGTTTAGTTGCGCGCCGTTCAAAGGTCCGCTGCGATTGCAGATGAAGCCGCAGGATCATTTGATCGGTTACGAACTCGCCGCCTCCCTCTGGGTGGAAGTGACCAAACAAGGACCTGGCAACGCTCCTCCCGTTTTGAAAACATCCAAGTAATCCGAAGTTCCTATTTTCTGGAATTCAAGGCACTTTCGTGTTAGACTGAAAGTGCTTTCATTTCGCTTTCACTCATTATGGCAAACCCCAAAAAATCCCCCACTATTTATGATGTTGCCAAACTTTCCGGCGTGAGCATTTCGACCATCTCACGTGTCTTGAATGCGCCCGATAAAGTCAACCCGGAAACGCGTCAATTGGTGATGTCTGCCATTGATAAACTTGGTTTTATTCCTAAAGCAGAGGCGCGTGCGCGCGCATTGAAATATACGAATCGTGTCGGGGTCATCACGCCCTTCTTTACAGCGCCCTCGTTTGTCCAACGCCTGCGCGGAGTGGCTGCCACGTTATCGCGCGCAAACTATGAACTTGTCATTTACCCTGTCGATTCGGTGGAGCATCTTCAGGGGTATATCTCGTCCATTCCGATCATGGGCAACCTGGACGGCTTGATTATCATGTCACTTGCGATTGAGAACCGCGATGTGCAACGCCTGATTGCAAATGGCATGCAGACCGTTCTGATCGAATTCTCGCACGACGAATTGAACAGCATTGTCATCAACGATGAACAGGGCGGGCGTCTCGTAGCAGAGTATCTCATCAAGAAAGGACATACATCCTTTGGCTTTCTTGGAGATATTGAACCGCCTGAACGATATGCCATCCACCCGGTCAAATCTCGTTTGATGGGCTTCATAAGCGTTCTGGAAGATGCCGGGATCGCCCTGCCCAAAAAGAATATCAAGCAGGCATTTTATTCGCATGAAAATTCGCGGCAGGCGGCATATGATCTTTTGACCATGAGCAATCGTCCTTCTGCCATATTTGCCGCATCTGACATTCAAGCATTAAGTGTGATGAAAGTTGCCCGCCAGTTAAGCCTGAAAATTCCGGATGATGTTGCCATCATCGGCTTTGACGATATCGACATGGCAGATTATGTCGACCTGACCACCATCCGCCAGCATTTAGATGAATCGGGCAGGTTGTCTGCCGAAATGGTGCTGACACGTATCGGTGACACTGGCAGGACATTACAGCATATCAGCCTACCGTTGGCTTTGGTCGAACGGGCAACTGCCTGAAAGGGTCACTAAAGTCCATTCGCGCAGATAAAGTAAGTTATAGATAAACTTGTAGACTACATGCCTTTGTGCATTGGAATGGGGGTTGTGCAATCTTTCTCAAACCTGGAAAATCACAAAAAATTGCTTATTGACTTTTATTTGGGTTGTGCTATACTCGTTTATGAAAGTGCTTTCATAAAAACTCTTTCACCATCAATTCGAGCGGATCGTTCCTACTATTTGGAGGTGACTCCCCAGTAATTGACCTACCCTTTCCCCCATCTGTAAAATCAAATAAAAAACTATTAATTTCGATCTTTTCAAGGAGAGAAGAATGAAAAAAGTACTATGGCAAGTTTTGGCACTGATGTTGGTTGCGTCCATGTTACTTGCGGCGTGTGGAACTCCTGCCGCTACCGAAGCTCCTGCTGCAACCGAAGTTGCCACTGAAGCCCCTGCCACCGAGGCCTCAGGTCCTGAAGCCCTCCCGCAGGGACAGGAATTGGCGAATGCTTACGCCGGTATGTATGATGGCACCGTTGTGACCATGTCCGGTCCGTTCACCGATGCGGATGCAGTCAAGTTCGATGAATCCGTCAAGGTGTTCGAAGAAGCGACTGGTATCGACATCCAATACGCCGGTTCCAAGGAATTCGAAGCCTCCATCCGCGCGGCGGTCGAAGGCGGCACTGTGACCGATATTGTGGACTTCCCGCAGCCCGGTTTGCTCGCTTCCTTCGTCGCTGAAGGCAAAGCGATCGATGTCAACACAGTCGTCAACCCCGACTGGCTCGCTGAGAACTACATCGAATCCTGGCTCCAGATGGGAACCATGGAAGGTCCCGATGGTCCGATCATGGCTGGTGTCTGGGCGCGCGCGAACGGTAAATCTCTCGTGTTCTACCCGAAGGCTGCCTTTGATGCTGCCGGTTACACCGTTCCTGAGACCTGGGACGAGATGATGGCGCTCACCGAGCAGATCGCTGCCGATGGTGACACCCCGTGGTGCATTGGTATCGAATCTGGCGCTGCCACCGGCTGGACCATGACCGACTGGCTCGAAGAGACCATGCTCCGCACCACCTCGCTCGAGAACTACGATGCCTGGGTTGCCGGTGAACTCAAGTTTGATTCACCCGAAGTGCGCACTGCCCTCAAGTACGTTACCGACATCTGGTTCAACGATGCCTACGTCTATGGCGGACGTTCCTCCATCCCCACCACCTTCTTCGGCGATGCCCCCAAACCAATGTTCGAAGAACCCACCAAGTGTTGGCTGCACCGTCAGGGTAACTTCATCACCTCCTTCTTCCCCGAAGGGCTTGAAGCGGGCGTTGATTACGACTTCTTCTACCTGCCTCCAATCGACCCGCAGTATGGCAAACCCGTGCTCGGCGCTGGCGACATCTACGCGATGTTCAATGACCGCCCCGAAGTCCGCGCGGTGCTGCAGTACTTCTCCACTGGCGAGTCCGTCAAAGGCTGGATCGAAGCCGGCGGTGCGATCTCCCCGCACCTCGACTCCAACCTCGACTGGTACGGCGACCCCGTTACCCGCAAGGTGGCTCAGGTCTTGAAGGAAGCAACCGCTTTCCGCTTCGACGGTTCTGACCTCATGCCGGGTGCCGTGGGCGCTGGTTCCTTCTGGAAATCCATGACCGACTACGTCAGCGGTTCCATTGACGAAGATACCGCCCTTCAGCAAATCGACGCTTCCTGGCCCAAGTAAGCCAAAGCTGTAAACGACGAGACTTCGGGAGTGTTATAGTGATTATGAGACTCCCGAAGTCTCAACTCTTTTTCAGGAGAATGTGCTGATGAAACCCGTACTCGACTCCAAACCAGTTCGACTCATCCTTGCCGTTCTATCCGCAGTCGTCATTGTTTTTCTACTGCAACGGGGATTTGTATTTCTACGAGATACCACTGCATCCAAGATCGTTATCGTTGTGTTTGCCGTTCTTTGGGGAGTGGGAGGCGTTGCGCTTCTTTACACAGTGGCAAATTGGATCGTAGAGTTGCTGCCCGGTAAATGGGTGGCGCGTGTTCAGCCCATTGTCTTTGTCGGACCGGGCTTGGCGCTGTTGTTCTGGTTTCTTGCCATTCCTGTTTTTCGTACTCTCGTCCTTAGTTTTCGCGACCCAACGGGTCAAAAATTTGAAGGCTTCGGCAACTATGTATATGCCTTTACAAACCGGATCATGATCGAGACCTTCCGCAATAATTTTATGTGGATGGTATTTGGTACATTTTTCTGCGTCAGTCTGGGGCTGATCATCGCTGTATTGGCGGATAAGAGCCGCTATGAAGCGGTTTATAAAGCGATCATTTTCATGCCCATGGCAATTTCCTTCGTGGGTGCGGGCGTCATTTGGAAGTTCGTTTACACCTACAAAGGCGAAGGTGTGGGCATCTCAGAGATTGGTTTGTTGAACGCAATCGTTCTGGCGTTCGGCGGGCAATCGCAGCCCTGGCTCATCCTGCCGCCGTATAACAACTTTTTTCTGATTGTCATCATGGTCTGGTTGCAGACGGGTTTCGCCATGGTGATCCTGTCCTCTGCCATCAAGGGGATTCCGGCTGAGCTTCTCGAAGCCGCGCGTATCGACGGTGCCAGCGAATTCCAGATATTTTTTGGCATTACCATCCCTTCCATTCAAGGGACGCTCATCACCGTCACCACCACCATCGTTATTTTTAGCCTCAAACTTTTCGATATTGTGCGCGTGATGACGGGCGGCAATAACGGCACCAATGTGATCGCCAATGAGTTCTACCTGCAGCGCTTCACCTACAGCGACGCGGGGCAGGCTTCTGCCATTGCGGTGATCCTGCTCATCGCAGTCATTCCCGTCATGATCTATAACCTGAGACAGTTCAGGGAAAGCCGAGCCTTCTGATGAAAAGCCTGCAAACAAAGAACAATCTTTCGAACTTCCTCGTCAATTTCACCTTGATCCTCATTTGCCTGATCTGGATCGTGCCGACCCTGGGCGTTTTCATCACCTCTTTTCGCAACAGTGAAAAGATATTCCAGTCCGGCTGGTGGACCATCCTCCCTCATAATGAATATGTGAAAACAGGCGAGATCAAAATAGACGAAAGTGTGGATGTTAACGGTCCCATCACAGTGGACGGCGTAACGCACACGTTCGAGGAATGGCGTGCGGGCGTCGTTATGCCGGACGGCAAACAACTCACCTGGTATGGCAACAAACGCACCCGCCAGATCGATATTCAAACCCAGGAATGGATATGGTTTGAAACCGGCATGACCCTGGAGAACTACAAGAATGTTCTTTCTGGCAAGGAAATCCGCTTCAAAGACGGGAGCGGGCAGGAGATCGTGCGGCAGGGCAATAACCTGAACAGCGCCTTCCTTAATTCGATTGCAGTGGCTATCCCCGCCACCATCATCCCGATCCTGATCGCCTGCTTCGCCGCCTATGGCTTTGCCTGGATGAACTTCTTTGGCAGAAAATTCCTCTTTACCATTGTTGTGGCGCTGCTGGTCGTTCCGCTTCAAATTGCGCTTGTGCCCATTTTGCAGGATTACACCAAACTGAACATCAACGGCACTTTCCTTGCCATCTGGCTGGCGCATACCGGCTTTGGCTTGCCGCTCGCCATTTACCTGTTATTCAACTACATCAACCAACTCCCACGCGACATTTTGGAATCTGCCTTCATCGACGGGGCGTCGCATTTTACGATCTTTACGAACCTGATCCTGCCGCTGTCTGTTCCGGCGCTGGCGTCGTTTGCGATCTTCCAGTTCTTGTGGGTGTGGAACGATTACCTCGTTTCACTCATCTTCCTCGGCGACCAAAACCGGGTGATGACCATGGCACTCGCCGCCATCGTCGGCGAGAAGGGACAGGACTGGCACCTGCTCACTGCGGGGGCATTCATCAGCATGATCCTGCCGCTCACCGTATTTTTCTCACTGCAGCGCTTCTTCGTCCGCGGGTTGCTTGCAGGCTCAGTCAAAGGCTAACAAGGAGTCGAGTGGACTGGGCAGCCAGTCCACTTTTTCGTTATGACAACATTGAATTTTCCAAAGGGCTTCACTTGGGGCGTAGCTGCCTCGGCAACTCAGATCGAAGGCGCATGGAATGAAGACGGCCGTGGCGAAAGCATCTGGGACCGTTTCACGCGCACGCCTTATCACATCATAAGCGGTGAGAACGCGGACAAAGCCTGCGACCATTATCACCGCATGCCCGCAGACGTTGCGCTCATGAAGCAATTAGGCATTCCGCATTATAGTTTCACCATTTCATGGCCGCGCGTAGTGCCAAGTGGCGAAGGCAAAGCCAATAAAAAAGGACTCGATTTCTACGACCGGCTCGTAGACGAACTGCTCAAGGCGGGCATCCAACCCAAGACCACGCTCTATCATTGGGACCTGCCGCAAAACCTTCAGGATAAGGGCGGCTGGGCAAACCGCGAAACCGTGGATCGTTTTGCCGAATACGCAAACTACGTCTTTGAACGCCTCGGCGACCGCGTCCGGTTGTGGTCTGCCCACAATGAGCCCTGGGTCGCCTCCTTTCTTGGGTATGCCACTGGCGTGCATGCGCCCGGCATTTGCGATTATTCACAAGCCTATCAAGCCGCACACCACCTTCTACTTGCGCACGGACGCAGTGTGCAGATCTTCAGGCAAGGCGGCTACAAAGGCGAGATCGGTCTTATTCTGAATCTTAACGGCTTGCTTCCCGCCAGCAATAGCCAGGCAGATATTGATGCGACCCAGCGCGTCCATGATGAAACGCACGCTCTCTTCCTCGACCCGATCTACAAGGGGACCTACCCGCAGAAATTATTTGACTTTATCGGTTCACACCAGCCGAAAATTGAATCCGGCGATATGGACCTGATCCACCAGCCGATAGATTACCTTGGACTCAACTACTACAACACCGACTACGTTTCCTATGATGTCTTCGGTGGACTCAACAAGGCGCGCATCACGCCTTATAGCGCCGCAGGCTGGGGGCAGACCCAAATGAACTGGGGCATCGACCCAGACGGATTGAAACGCGAGTTGATCTACGTCAAGGAAAACTATGGCAGCCCGAAACTATACGTCACTGAAAATGGCTGTGCCATGCCGGATGCCCCCGACGAAAAAGGCTTCGTCGCCGATTGGGACCGCATCCACTATCTCAAGGCACACATCCAGAAAATTCATGAAGCCATCGAAGCCGGTGTGGATGTGAACGGTTATTTCATCTGGAGCATTTTCGATAACTTTGAATGGGAGCGCGGCTACGGTCCCCGCTTTGGGCTGGTGCGTGTCAACTATGAGACCATGGAGCGCATTCCCAAACAAAGCGCGCATTGGTTCGGCGAAGTCATCAAACAAAATTCCATCACGATCTAAGAAAATTAATGCTCTATTGGGGGCTTAGTCCTCAATAGAGCAGCAGGCCCTTTTTATGACCAACAACCTCTGGTACAAAAACGCAGTCTTCTATGAAATCTCCGTCCGCGCCTTCAAAGACAGCAATGGCGACGGGCGCGGCGACCTGCGCGGGTTGACCGAGAAACTCGACTACCTGCAAACCCTCGGTGTGGACTGCATCTGGCTCATGCCCATTTATCCCTCGCCCCTGCGCGATGACGGCTACGACATTGCAGACTATTACAGCGTAGACCCAGCCTATGGGTCGCTGGACCAGCTCAAAGTCCTGATTGAGGCGGCGCATCAGCGCGACATCCGCATCATCATGGACCTGGTGCTGAATCACACCTCCGATGCGCATCCCTGGTTCCAGGCTGCGCGTTCCGATAGGAACTCACCCTACCGCGATTATTACGTGTGGAGTGACACCGACCAAATCTATAAAGACGCGCGCATCATTTTTGTGGACACTGAAAAATCAAACTGGACATGGGATGAACAAGCCGGTCAATTTTTCTGGCATCGCTTTTATTCGACCCAGCCAGATTTGAACTTCGACAACCCCAAAGTGCGCGAAGAAATGCTGAACGTGGCGCGTTTTTGGCTCGACCTCGGCATCGACGGTTTTCGCGCCGATGCGGTTCCGTATCTCATTGAACGCGAAGGCACCAATTGCGAGAACTTGCCGGAGACCCACGCTTACTTGAAGCAATTGCGTGTCTTTATGGACGAGCACTACCCGGGGCGGATTCTGCTTTGTGAAGCGAACCAGGGACCCGAAGATGTGCGCCCTTACTTCGGTGACGGCGATGAATTCCACATGGGCTTTCACTTCCCCATTATGCCGCGCATTTATATGGCGATCAAAAAGGAGCGCTATGAAGACATGGCAGAGATCATGCGCCGCACGCCGTCCATCCCGGAGAATTGCCAGTGGTGTACTTTCCTGCGCAATCACGATGAACTGACCTTGGAAATGGTCACCGAAGAGGAACGTCAGTGGATGTGGAAGGAGTACGCGCCCGAGCCGCGTATGAAACTTAACCTTGGCATCCGCCGTCGCCTCGCGCCCTTGTTGGATAACGACCGCCGCAAGATCGAACTGGCAAACTCGTTGTTGTTCACATTGTCGGGCGCGCCCATTATTTACTATGGCGATGAGATCGGCATGGGCGACAACCTCGACTTGTTCGACCGCAACGGAGTGCGCACGCCCATGCAATGGGATTCTTCCCCCAATGCGGGCTTTAGCGTTGAAACACCGTTCACCGAACTGGTGAAAGGCGACCTGGGTTATCGGCACGTCAATGTTGCCAGCCAGTTGAGCGACCCGGATTCTCTCTTCCATACCATTCAAAAGATGATCGCCCTGCGCAAGAACCACGCTGCCTTTGGCGGCAGCGACATGCAATGGGTGGAAACGGGCAACCCGGCGGCGGCGGTCTATTTGCGCGAGCACGATGGAGACATCATGCTTATCTTCAACAACTTGAGCGGTACACTTCAGCACGTGGATGTTCCGGTACAGTATCAAACGGCTTGCATCGACCTGTTCACGGGGCAGTCTCTTTTCTTGAATACAACCCTTGAGATCGGACCTTATTCCTATTTTTGGATGCAGATACAGAAATGAAAAATAACGCTTTCCCTCTTTACGGTGCCATCGAAGGTGGCGGCACGAAATTCATCTGCGCAGTCGGCAGCGGACCCAGCAACATCCGCGCTGAGGCTCGTTTTGATACCACCACACCGGAAGAGACGATGGCGCATGTGATCGATTTCTTCAAACAGCAGGAAGAAAACCTGGGCGGACTCTCCGCCATCGGGTTCGCCTGTTTTGGTCCGCTCGACCCGAACCCTGCTTCACCGACGTATGGACACATCCTCCCGACCCCAAAAACCGGCTGGGCGAATGCAAACGTGGTCGGTATGCTGCGCAATGAGTTCAACCTTCCCATCGCGTTCGATACGGATGTCAATGGCGCTGCCTTGGGAGAATGGCGTTGGGGCAAGGCACAGGGATTGCAAACCTTTATATACCTCACTGTCGGCACCGGCATCGGCGGCGGTGCTTACGTGGAAGGCAATCTCCTGCATGGGCTGATCCACCCTGAAATGGGACACATCCCGCTTAGGCATGATCTGGAGAAAGATCCCTTTGAAGGAGTCTGCCCGTTCCACGGCGATTGTTTTGAAGGGCTTGCCTCGGGCGTTGCCATCGAAAAACGTTGGGGCATGCGCGGTTCGTTGCTGACTCCCGACCACGTCGCCTGGGACCTTGAAGTGGATTACATTGCGCAGGCGCTCACCAGCTATACGATGACTCTCTCGCCGCAGCGCATCATCGTCGGCGGCGGCGTGGGCTCACTTCCGCAGCTCCTGCCCAAGGTCCAGAAGCGGACGCGTGAACTCATCAACGGTTACGTTCAATCGCCCGTCATCCTTGAAAATATCGAAACCTATATTGTCAATCCCGGTTTGGGCAATCGTTCCGGCATGTTGGGCGCGATTGCGCTTGCCGAACAGTCTTTACAGACAGCATTATGATCGAAGCGCATCAAATCGAAACCGAAGCGCGCAGGCTGTTGGCACATATTCTTCCCCGCGTTGAAACAACCCTCAAACACTCCATCGCTAAAGACCCACAGGCATGGGAGCAGTTCACTGCGCGTCTGCATAAAAGTTTTTCAACCCTGCTTGCATTGTATGCCGAGGTGTACAGCGACCGTTACGATTTCTTCTACCATCTTGAAGACCTCGTGGAAAGCATGGCTCGTTCGTGGTTCAACCGTCCGCAGGATTTGCGCGAACTCGACGATGCGCGTGAACGGAACCCGCATTGGTTCCAGTCGAATCGGATGTTGGGCGGCGTTTGCTATGTGGATCTCTTTGCCAATAACCTCGATGGCACTCGTAAAAAGATTCCATACTTCAAGGAACTCGGGCTTACCTACATTCATCTCATGCCGCTCTTCAAAGCGCCTGAAGGCGAGAACGACGGCGGCTATGCCGTCAGCAGCTATCGCAATGTGAATCCCTCGCTTGGCACAATGAAGCAGCTTGCCTCGTTGGCGCGCGATTTTCGTGAAGCTGGCATTAGCCTTGTGGTGGATTTAGTCTTCAATCACACCTCGGATGAACATCTCTGGGCGGAACGCGCCAAGGCAGGCGATGAAGAATACATGGACTTCTATCGCATCTTCCCCAGCCGCGAGCTGCCCAGCCGCTTCGAGCAGAATCTCAGGGAAATTTTTCCCGAAGAACACTCTGGCGCATTTTCTCTGTTTGTTATCAACGGCAAAGAACATTGGGTGTGGACCACCTTCCACCCCTATCAATGGGACTTGAACTACGCCAACCCTGCCGTCTTCAACCGCATGGCTGAAGAGATGCTCTTTCTCGCCAACCAGGGCGTGGAAGTATTACGCC
>JACPVC010000220.1 GCA_016191955.1 Chloroflexota bacterium | reverse complement strand
GCAGCGAAGTTGGTTTCCTTCTCTATCGGCTTATTGCATCCATGCGAAAGTAGTCCTCTGAACCTCTGAGCTTTTGCCTCTTAGCTCTTCTATCGACAAAACCTACACCCGCGCCTCTCCGCCTCGACGATGGCTTGGTCACTCGACCAGAAGAAGTTCCGGACGCCGATACTTTCGACAAGCCCGCCGCGTTCCATCATGTTGCGCACATTATCGTGGACCCCCGCGAACATCAGCGTGCCGCCTTGCTTGTGCAAACGTTCATGCAATTTGTGGATCGCCTCGATCCCAGCCGTATCCACCAGGGAAACGCCGCGCATGGAGAGAATCAGCGCATGCGTATCTTTTAGGTTCGAGAACGCCTCATTGAACTGACCCGTCGCTGCAAAGAACAGCGGACCCGTGAGAAATGCCACACGCACATGTCTGCACCTTCCGTCGGTCTTGATTCCTTTTTCACGCAAGCGTTTGATATCTACGTCCTGCACTTCAATGTCGATGCTGGCGATTTTATTGAGGAAGACCGCGCCTGCAAGGAAGGAACCGATCAGAATGGCTTGCGTCAGGTCGAGGACGATGGTGGCGAGCATGGTGACTGTGAAGGCGATCATGTCGGTCTTGAAGACTTTGCCGAACATGAACTTGATCGTCTCCCATTCGCTCATGCGCGCGGCAGTGACCATCAACACGCCCGCCAGCGCCGCGAGAGGGATTTGCTCCATCAACGGCGTGAGCAGGAACATCGAGAGCAAAATTCCAATTGCATGGATGATGCTGACCATGCGCGTCTGCCCGCCCGATTTGATGCCCACACTGGAGCGCGCAATTGCTGCCGTGGCAGGCACGCCGCCGAAGAAGGGGATTGCCATATTGCCGATCCCCTGCGCGATGAGTTCCTGGTTGGCTTGCAGGCGCACGCCGGTCATGTTCGAGCCGACGGCTCCGCATAATAAAGACTCAACCGCGCCAAGCGCGGTGATGGTGAGGGTAGGGGCGACGAAATCGGAGAGATTCTGCCAGGGGACGTTGGCGAAGCTGAGGCGGTCTTGCAGCAACAAGGTTTGAGGGATGTCCCCGATAATTTGTGTGGACCAGCCCAAAGTCCAGTGAAGAAGCGTGGCGAGGATGAGACCGAGAAGCGACGAGGGGAATCTCGCGTTCCATTTGGCGGGCATCAAGAGCATCGTCAGAATCACCACCGAGCCGATCACAATGGCATGCCAGTCTGGGATGAATCCGCCTTTGAAGTAGCCAAGGAATTTGGACGCGGCTGTTTCGACGGCTTCGGTTTTTACGCCGAGGAAGTTGTCGATCTGACCGATAAAGATGATGAGCGCGATGCCGGATGTAAAACCGCTGATGACGGCCGAGGGGATGAATGCAATGAAGCGACCCAGGCGCATGATGCCAATGAATAATAAGAGCAAGCCCGAAAGAAAGCCCGCCACCCAAATGCCTTCGAGTCCATAACGTTGCACCAGCACGATCAACACGGCAGACATCGCGCCGGTGGGACCACTGATCTGATACGGCGCGCCGCCGAGTGCGCCGATGAGTACGCCTGCCAGAATGGCAGTGACCAACCCTGCGGCAGCCGTCGCGCCGGATGCAACCCCGAACGCCAATGCCAATGGCAACGCCACGGCTGCGACGGTGACCCCAGCCAACAGGTCCTGCTGGAATTTTGCGGATGAATAATTTTTAAATTCATCGCGATATAGTTTTGCAAGATTTCTTCGCGGCATAAGTTTTCTCCGAACCCAATCGGGATTGTATCACGCAGAGTCGGACGGGGTTTCCTGTTTCTCCGATTCGCAAAACATGCAACCACGCCTCTCTGCTTCGACGATGGCTTGGTCGCTCGACCAGAAGAAGTTTTCCTCGCCGATAATTTCTACGAGACCATCGCGCTCCATCATGGCGCGCACATTGTCATGCACGCCCGCGAACATCAACGCGCCGCCCTGCTTTTGCAATTTTCCATACAGACGGTAGATCTCTTCAAGACCTTCCGTATCTATCAGGGGTACGCCGCGCATGGAGAGGATCAAGGCGTGGGTATCGGTCAGGTTGGCGAATGACTCATTGAATTGACCGGTGGCGGCAAAGAACAAAGGTCCTGTGAGAAAAGCCACGCGGACGTGTTTGCATTTTCCGCTGGTTTGTATGCCTCTTTGCTTGAGGCGTTTAACGTCGATCTCTTGAACGTCGATATTTATACTGGCGATCTTGTTCAGGAAGACCGCTCCCACGAGGAAGGTGCCTATCAAAATGGCGTTTGTCAAATTCAGGATCACTGTTGCAAGCACGGCGATGGTGAAGGCGATCATATTGGTTTTGAAGCGCCTATCGAACTTTCGTTTAATGGCATCCCATTCCACTGTGCGGACGGCGGTAATCATCAAAACGCCTGCCAGTGCGGCAAGAGGAATCTGTTCGATGAAAGGCGTCAGTATCAGCATGACGAGCAATAGGATGAGCGAGTGAATGATGCTGACCATGCGCGTCTGTCCGCCAGATTCAATGCCTACCTTGGTGCGTATCATGGCGGAGGTGGTGGGGATTCCGCCAAGAAAGGGAAGGATAATATTGCCTGCACCCTGCCCGATCAATTGCTGATTGACTTGCAGGCGGACGCCGGTCATGTTCGAGCCGACCGCGCCGCACAGAAAGGCTTCAATTGAGCCAAGCGCGGTGAGGGTGAGTGCGGGGGCGATGAAGTCTGGCAG
>JACPVC010000219.1 GCA_016191955.1 Chloroflexota bacterium | reverse complement strand
GCACAGACTGATTCCCAAGCGGGATGCCCGCACGGCTGAGACGGTCACAGGCTTCGGCAAGTTCTTTGCTGATCTCGTTCGAGTGGTTGACGTGGATGTTCATCCACAGCGGGTGGTACTTTGCCAGCATGTCCACCAGTTCCTGCGTCACGCGCATGGGCATGAAGACCGGCACGCGCGAACCGATGCGGATGATCTCGATGTGCGGTATCTCGCGCAGGCGGGACAGTAACTCTTCGAGGATTTTTGGCGCGAGCACCAACGGGTCGCCGCCGGAGAGCAGCACGTCGCGGACTTGCGGCGTGCGCTTGAGGTACTCGATCTGCATCTCGAACTCTTCGCGCTTGAAGGTCTGCCCTGGGTCGCCCACGATGCGCGAGCGGGTGCAGTAGCGGCAGTATGAGGCGCACTGAGTCGTGACCAGCATAAGCACTCTGTCAGGATACCGGTGAACAAGCCCCGGCACGGGAGAGTGGCGGTCTTCCGCCAGAGAATCCTCCATCATGGCGGTGAAGGCTTGCATCTCTTCGGCGCGCGGGATGATCTGCTTGCGGGTGGGGTCATCCGGGTCTTCGGGGTCGATCAGGGAGATGAAGTAGGGGGTCACATCCACACGGAATAGACCCTGGGTTTGCAGCGCTTTGCGTTCGCTTTCCGTCAGCGGCAGGACCTTTTCGATGTCCTCCACAGAGTTTAAGCGGTTGGAGAGCTGCCAGCGCCAATCATTCCATTTTTCGTCGGGAACATCGGCGTAAATCTTGGCGCGTTTGGAAACAAACTCGGTTTTCATGGTTCCTCCATTATTATTAACTAAAGGCAATGAGTGCGTCGCATATTATCCCTGACAAGGGACCAGACGGGTTGATTTTGTCTGATAAAGAGGATGAATCTACTCGTTAGGGCGAGTCTAATTAATTAAGGTGCGACGCACTTGGAAACAATAAAAAGACAGCCGCTCACGCTGGAGGGTCGTGGTCAGGACGGTGGAAACCTGCGATTTTCGGCATAAAGTCATTTTACGAGCAAACGAAACGGGGGTCAATGACCCTTGCAAATTTCGTCATTTCTTTGTACACGGATTTCACAGAATGGACGGATTCTTTATAAATAAGACCTACGCAGTTCAAAACCTTTTGCCACGAATTACGCGAATTGCCACGAATTTATTAAACAATTCGCGTAAATTCGTGACATCGTGCCCGAAGGGTAAATTCACGGCTTGCTCTTGGGGTTTTGCGTAAGTTGTCCGTGTACGATGGAACCCACCACCTCCCACCGGTGTATAAACCTATGAAAGAATCCCCTCTCCGGAGAGGCGCATTGGATGAATCCACGTTAGTCCGCCATGCCGCAAACGGCGACACGGCTGCCTGGGGACCGCTCATGCTGGCGCATCAGCAGGCGGTCTTCCGGTTAGCTTACCTGCTCCTGGGCGACCCCGACGAAGCCGAAGACCTCGCTCAGGAAACCTTTTTGCGCGCCTGGAAATACCTGCAGCGTTTTGATTCAGCACGCCCATTGCGTCCGTGGTTGCTGAGCATTGCGTCTAACCTGGCAAGCAATCGCAGGCGCTCCGCCGGCAGGTATCTCGCCGCGCTTACACAGGCTTTCCGAAATGAACCGCCTGGAACGAACATAGAAGAAAAGAGTCTGCAACACATCGAATCAGATACCCTCTGGCAGGCTGTGAAAACGCTCGACTTCGCAGACCAGCAAATCATTTATCTTCGCTATTTTCTCGAGCTCCCCGTCTATGAAACTGCGCAGGTTTTGGATGTGGCAGAAGGCACAGTTAAATCGCGCCTCAACCGTGCTCTCGAAAAATTACGACAAGTCATCCAGCAAGATTTCCCGGTTCTTTCCGAAGGACGCAAGGTATGAACGAATTCGAAAAACAAATCGCCAACATCGCAAAAGGGATGGGCTATCCGCCCACGCCCGACATTGCCGGATTCGTATCCACACGCCTGCGCCCTGCCAGGTCACCACGCCTCATTTCCAGACCCTTCGACTCGGCTCAGGGCAAGCTTTTAGCCTGGTCGCTGACCATCGTACTGATTCTGCTCTTCAGCCTTTTGCTCATTCCACCCGCGCGGGCTGCCATCCTCGAATTCATCCAAATTGGAATCGTGCGCATCTTCCCTCAAACATCCGAACCGACAGCCGAAGCCATGCCTCAAATCCCGGTGACTGCCACGCCTGGTTCATCCTTGCCGTTTTTTGAAACCATCGCTGGCAAGACCACCCTCGAAGCCGCACAGGAACGAGTCAACTACGCTATCCTCCTCCCAACCTATCCATCCGATCTCGGCGAACCGGATTATGTCTACATTCAAAACGCTGAAGGGGATATGACCATCCTCGTCTGGCTTGACCCGCAAGACCCAGAGAATGTTTTGCTGAGCCTGCATTTCATCCCCAAGGGAAGTTGGGCGATCACCAAGACCTCACCGACTGTCATTGAAGAAACCAGCGTGAATGGTCAGCGCGCCGTCTGGGCGGTGGGACCTTATCCGCTTCAGTTTTCCAATGGCGACCTTGAATTCACGCGCCTGATCGATGGCAATGTCTTAATTTGGGAAGGTGACGATATCACCTATCGCCTCGAAACGGACTTATCGATTGAAGAAGCAATAAAGATCGCTGAATCGCTAAAAACTCCGAAGGAGTGAAATGATTCTTCAAGTCGCCTCAATCATGTCACCCTGAGGGAGCGTTCTTTGCGACCGAAGGGTCTCTTACTATAGGCGTAGAGATCCTTCGCTGCCGCTACTAAGAAACAAGGATTTTCAAACCCTTTTTTGCCGCGAATTTCGCGAATTCACACTGATTTTAAAACCAATTCGCGAAAATTCGCATAATCCGCGGCTGAAGCTCTTGTTTCTTTGGCTTGGAACGGCGATCCCT
>JACPVC010000175.1 GCA_016191955.1 Chloroflexota bacterium | reverse complement strand
TCTTTCATCAATTCATTGCCATCCAACAGACGCGGCGGGTTGACGACTTCCTGTGGGCGTTCCCAATAATTTTCGAGCAGGATACGCGCGATGTCGAGGTACGCAGTCCAGGTAACCTGCGTCAGGTCATTGCCTTTGGTGCCGCGCAAATCCGCGAGCGCAAGCAAGATGAGGTCCACGCCTGCCGCGCCGCTATCACGGAAGAAGCGATAGACAGCCTTACGGGAGGGCGGTTGATTTTCCTTTTCCAGGCGGTCTGCAAAGAAATGGAAGCGCATGTGGTGGTTGACGATTTTATGCAGTCGGTCAACTTCGTCGTTGCTCAAGTTGAAAGAACGGGCGCGCTCGGCAACCACTTCTGCGCCTTTGAGGTCATGGTCGAAAAAGCGGATGCGTCCGATCTCGTCGATAGTTTTCGTATCGGGTTTGCACACGTCATGGTAGAGAGCGGCAAAAAACAGGAGTGAGCGATGCGAGCGATTCGGGTTTAATGAATTGCCAAAATGCTTCGCAAACAGTTCGCGATAGCGCCCGATCTTCAAACTGACCAAACCCATGAACATGTCACTGGTCTTTTCGGGGTCAAAGTCCAAACGCAGGGACGATGTGAGTAGATAGTCGAGATGATCCAAAACGGCGAGGGTATGCGCCCATACATCGTGGATATGCGGCTGGGACTGCGTGACGCCCTTCATCTTCAACAATTCAGGCATGAGATGCGGCAATACACCCAGCATCTCCAAGGCGCGGACGGATGCGCTGGCTTTGGGCCCACCCAGCATTTTGAAGACCTCATCGCGCAGGCGCTCGACAGAGACATTGCCGATTTTGTCGGCGGCGCTCTTCATCAATTCGCGGGTGTTTTTGTCGATGGAAAAACCGAACGCGGCGGCTTGGCGCACCGCGCGCAAGATGCGGACGGGATCGTTAACCAATGAATTCGGCGAGCAGGCGCGGATAATCTTGGCGCGGATGTCGCTTGCTCCGTTCAACGGGTCGATGATGGTGATGTCACGCAAATTGAGGGCAATCGCGTTGATAGTGAAATCGCGGTCACGCAAGTCATCTTCTAATGTCGCACCGCGATAAGCGGCGAAGTCAAGATAGATAAACGAACCGCCTTCTTCCGTGACGATTACCCGACCCGTATCGCGTTCGTCGTCGAGCACCATGAAGTCGGCTTTGAGGGCATTGGCAACGGTTCGAGCGAGGGAAATGCCTTTCGAAGGCACGGCAAAGTCAAAGTCCGGTGAGAGGCGGTTGGTCAATAAGTCACGCACTGCCCCACCGACGAGATAGACTTCCACATCGGGCGGAAGGACGTTGATGATTTTTTCCAATAAGGGCGGGAAGTTAAACGGGAGGGGCATGAATCGGATCTCTGGTCTTTCTTTATATCGGCTGGATTGCGATGCGTGCAGCGCCTGTTCGGGAGTGCCACCCTGCGCCACGACACGCCCCCGTACGAGGGCGACCCAGCGCCCTGCATAAGGTGAGTTTGATTTGTTGGTTTGTTCTTCCATGATGCCCCCAGCAAACCGGGCGCTATTCGGCGGGCTTGTATTTGTCGAGGTCGACGACGCCGACAAAGTTCAGGTTACGATGGTATTCATCAAGGTCGAGACCATAGCCAAAGACAAATTTGTTGGGAATGGTAAAGCCAAGATAGTCGATGGGCACATGCGCTTCGCGGCGTTCGGGCTTATCGAGCAGCGCGCAAACTTTGAGCGACTTGGGCTGGCGGGTTCCAAGCATTTGCAGAACCGCGGCAATCGTATGACCGCTATCCACGATGTCTTCGACGAGCAAAACATTATGATCGCGGATGTCCATTTGCAGGTCGAGCGTGACGCGGGCGGAGCCGCTCGATTCGCGCTTGCCGACGCCATACGATGAAACCGCCATGAAATCCATCATGTGCGGGACGGAGATATGCCGGCTGAGGTCTACCATAAAAGGGACGCCGCCGCGCAAAATGCAGATGAGCAGCAGGTCTTCGCCGCGATAATCATCGCTGATCTGTTTGCCGAGTTCAGCGACGCGTTTTTGAAGAGAGGCAGTATCGATGAGGATTTCGGCGAGTACATCCTGGTAATCTTGCATGAAAGATGGTTCCTTAGTTGAGTATTTATGCAATTGCGTAGTCAGCCAACGGTTTGCGTACTGGCGGTGGGGTGTATTAAGTGCTTGCCATTCATTTCAATCTGGTTGCTGCGCCATTTGCTTCATCAAATTCCCAAATTTCGACATCGCTTGGGATGAGATGGCTATTAATCCGAAGGTAATAGCCTGCCAAAGTTTCGTTTTTCTTTTGGTTAAAGTCTTTGATAACAAACAGAATTTTCCTGTAATCAGATGGCGCAACAGAGAAGAAGAACATTGCTTCGTTCCACACCGTTAATTTGGCGCTTGGCACATTACCGCTTTCCGTCCATCTATGTGCTTTGCATTCTACAAGAACTTTTTGCGATACGCTGCCCAAATCGAAGTTATGTAGCTTGGCTCCATTGATTCCTATACTAACCGCAATCCCAAGTACAAGACTTAATCCTTGCTTATCAAAAAATTGCTGAACTGCAATCTCAAAATCACTTCCGACTTGAGCGTTACTCGTAGCATCTTTGCGCTGGAATGGCTTATTCATCTTTCCTTCTCATATGGTCTGCTTAAAGTGCGCCAAACCACGTTGCTAGTTTACATCAAAATTACTATCTTTACTATCTAACCACCAAGCTATCCAACTAACGCGGGATCTCGTGATGCAATCGGCAGCGGGCTTCATACATTTCGGAAGCGCCGACGATGACCACTGGCTCGTCATAACGGGCAGGCTTGCCATTCACCAGACGCTGAGTCCGCGACGCTTCATCGCCGCAGACCATGCAAATGGCGTGGAGTTTCAACACTACCTCCGCTTTTGCCATCAACTCAGGCATCGGACCAAACGGTTCGCCGCGGAAGTCCATATCCAACCCGGCGGCAATGACGCGGATGCCACGTGCAGCCAATTCCTGTACAACCTCAACGATCGCCAGGTCGAAGAATTGCACTTCATCCAAACCGACCACGGTCGTATCTTTATCGACCCTAGCAGGGATTTCGGAAGCTTTTTGCACAGGGATCGCATCGAAGGTGGAACCGGTGTGAGAAGCAACCTTCTCCGCCGCATAGCGGATGTCGATGGCGGGCTTGAAGACCTGCACCTTTTGTTTGGCGATGGTTGCCCGCACCAATCGGCGAATCAACTCATCCGTCTTGCCGCTGAACATCGAACCGCACACAACTTCGATCAATCCGTGGGTATGCCTCATTGAAATTCTCCTGCCCCATGCGGGGAAATGTATTGGGATTCATCATAAAAACAGGCAGACGCTTTTGCATCTGCCTGTTTATCGCTTGTCTCATAGTTAAGTAAACTTTTCACGGAAAATCGCGAATGAAAATTGAATTTTCTGTCTACCAAATTATGCGATACTCTGTAGTTTACCTGATAAAAAGCGGACTGGCTACTCAGCCGCTTCTTCCGTGGTCTTTTCGGCTTTTTCAGCCTTCTCGACCTTCTCAACCTTGGGAGGTTCGGGAAGGACAATGTCCAACGCGCGCAGCTTCTTCTTGGCAGCCGTCAAAGCAGACTGACCGAAGCCGTTGATCGCGAGCAGAGCCGCATCGCCTTCGGCGAACTTTTCAACGAGCTGACCAATGTTCAAAACACCGGCGCGTTTGAGACCTTCGGTAGCGCGAGGGGTCAAACCGAGATCGTCCACAGAGCGGTTGTTGACGTTGGTGGATTCTTCGCGAGTCTTCTGATCTTCCACATAGGACTGGCGGGCGGAGAGCTTCTTATAGAAGCGGTCCACCTGACCTTCGACATCGAGGAGCTTTGCAGATTCACCGGTGTAGAAAGGATGGCAATTGGAACACACATCGATACGCAGTTCCTTGCTCGTGGATGTGGTCACCCAGGTGGTGCCACAGGAAGCGCAAGTCACCTTGGCATCGAAAACTTTGGGATGAATTTCAGCCTTCATTATTCCACCACCTCAGCAGGAACGATGTTGACGCGCTTGCGTCCATGATAAACATCGAACATCACCACGCCATCGGCTACGGCGAACAGAGTATCGTCCTTGCCAACCATCACATTCAGACCCGGCTTGATGCGGGTTCCGCGCTGGCGCACTAAAATGTTGCCAGAGAGCACGAACTGACCGGCATAACGCTTAACGCCCAAGCGCTGGGAATTACTGTCTCTACCGTTGCGGGTTGAACCGCCACCTGTTTTATGTGCCATTGTCTACCTGCCTTTACTTCTTTTCCGTCTTTTTAGACGTTGGTTTCTTTGCTGCGGATGGCTTCGCCGCCGCTTCCTTCGGAGCCTTGGCAGGTTTCTCAGCTTTGGGCTTCGCCTCAGCCTTGACCTTTGCCGGCTTCTCAGCCTTGGCCGGAGCTTCCTTCTTATCACCCGGCTTGCCGATGAAATCGATCATCAAACGGGTGTAGTGAGCACGGTTACCGCCGCGCACGCGGATGCGTTTCTTCGGGCGATACTTAAAGGAGAGAACCTTGGGACCCTTGATGTGATCTACCACGGTCGCGGAGACGATAATCCCGCCAACAGTGGGCGTACCAACCGAGACTGCATCCCCATCTGCCATGAGCAATACGCGCTCAAAATCAAAACTTTTGCCCACTTCATGGGCGAGGCGATCCACATCGACCGTGGTACCTTCGACGGCACGATACTGCTTGCCGCCGCTTTCGACGATTGCAAATTTCATTTTCTATTTTCTCCAGTCATTCACTTCGCCGAGAAAGTTTGCGGGGATCTTGCACCCTTCGCCCACTCCTGGGGAAGCTGGGGTTGTAAACAAACAACTACCCCGAAATTTGACCTCCGGGGTGGAAGCGGACGGTATTATACATGCAGAATCGCAGACTTGTCAACAAGTCGCACAAGTCGCGAGCAAGTAAGACAAGTCTATAGACTTGTCCTACGCCTTCGGGATGATCGAAGTGATGGTCCTGGTCACAGCCTGCAATTGCCCAGCATGCGCCTTTAACTTGTTCGCGTCACCCGTCTTCAAACCTGCGTTCACATCTGTAATGGCTTTCGTGGTGACAGCTTCATTGTCGATGATCTTCTGGGTAATGCTTTCGAGGTTGACCAGCATCTGCATCACATTTTTCGGGATGATGGGCAGGTTCTTGAGGATCGGCAAAAGCACATCGAGAATCTGGTTGGCGGTGCGGGCATACTTGACCGTCAGCGTGTGAAGCGAGCCGATGGAGGAGGTCAATTCGATGGCAACCTCCTGGATTGCGTCGATCATCTCCTTATGCTGTTCGATGATCTTGGCAATATCGGTGATCGAAGCGGTCAGTTTATCTGAAAACTTGACGTAAGACCCTGCGCCAGATTTGGAAACGGCGGTACCACTCTTGGCTGTGCTTTTGATCGGGGCTGGCATAAAAAATACCTCCTGAAGAATATTTGTGTTGCTGCTTCTCGGCAGATCGAGCTAAATATACTTTAAATCGTTTCGCAAAACAACCTTGTTGACAAAGCCGCTTTTCTCGTATATGCTGAGAACGAATTCGAATTTACAACAGAGGAGATTACCATGAGCGATGCGGATGTACGCTGGGAACGGATTCGGAACATACTGCTCTGGCTGGCAATTCCCTTGATCGTGGGATTGCTGCTGGCTTCGACGATAGTCCCTCAACCAATCATTGGGGTGATCCGGCTGGAAGATGCCATTTATACCTATTCAGCCAAAAATACCATCAAACAAATCCAATACGCCATCGACCATCCCGAAGTGCGCGCCGTGATGCTGGTAATCGACAGCCCCGGCGGGACCGTCGTCGACACGGAAACCGTCTACATGGAACTCACCCGCTTGCGCGAGAAGAAACCGGTGGTGACGGTGGTCAATGGCATGTCTGCCAGCGGGGGGTATTATCTCTCGGTCAACACAGATTACATCTTCGCCAAGCCGACTTCGATGGTCGGCAACATCGGCGTGATCGGCTACCTGCCCCCTGCCCCGTTCGTGATCGAAGATATTATCACGACGGGACCTTATAAACTGTGGGGCGCACCACGCGATTCGGATATGCGCCAGGTGGAGATGATGAAGCAAGGCTTCTTCCAAGCCGTAAAACTTGGGCGCGGAGATAAACTCACCGCCGAAGATAGCGTCACATTCAGTGGGCAAATCTGGTCTGGCATGGACGGGCTCAAGCTCGGCATCATCGACGCATTCGGCACCGAAACCGATGGCGCAAAGAAAGCTGCAGAGCTTGCCAAGGTCGCCAACTACGAAGTGCTCGACCTGGCAGAACCCGCAGGCGTTGAACTTTACAGCGGCATCTTCTTCTTCCAAAGCCCAGACGGCATGCAGATGCCATATCCAAACGAAGCGGGCATTTACATGCTCTACATCCCGCCCCTGCCCGTCAAACAATAGGAGGACGACATGAAACGCCAATACCTAACCATTGCGATCCTTGCCCTGCTCCTCCCCGCCCTCCTGCGCGGACTGTGGTATTACCGCGGCTTCCCTTCGGCACGTCCTGAGGTCGCTACGCCAGATTACGCTTCCTTCTCACGACCTGCCGTAGCGATCAACACGCCAGATTTGGAAAACGTCGAACAACTCGGCGGGACCGTTTTACTCGACACAGCTCACTACAATCAATTCACGCTGAGCGAGATCGATGCGCTTGCCTCTGCCATCCGCGCGCGCGGCGGAAATATAAAAATGATCGTCGACCCGCTTTTGCTGGAGAACGAATTGAAATCCTCCAGCGCATACATCACCGTTTCGCCGACCCTCCCCTTCTTTGAATATGAAGCGCAGGCGCTCAAAAACTTCACCGAGCGCGGCGGCAAGATCCTGGTGTTCACCGATGCAACGCGCTACTTCCTCGGTTTTGACTATATCTCCGGCAACCCCATCCCGTATGGAGATGTCAACGCCGCGAATTCCCTGCTGAAACTTTGGGACATCTCCGTCAACAACGATTACCTCTACAACACCGAAAAGAACGAAGGCAACTTCCGCAACGTATTGTTCGATGACTTTGCCAAGAACGAGTTGACCTTCGGCTTGAGCGAAGTAGCTCTGTATGGCGCGCGTTCGGTCGAATCGGCTTCGGGGTTGATCCTGCTTCAGGGCGCAGAGACAAACCTCTCGTCGACGGATGATGCGCATGATCCCAATGCGGGCGGCGCGGTGTTGAGCGAGGACGAAACCGTCGCGGCATTCGGCGACTTCACGTTCCTGTCCCCGCCGTACAGCACCTATATCGACAACGCCGTCTTAATCCAAAACATGGCAGACTTCATCCTCTCCGGCGAGCGAGCCGCAAATCTCGATGTCTTCCCATATCTTTTCAAAGGAAAGACGGTGAAGGTTTATGTTTCGTCTGAGTTGGAAAAATCATCGAGCCTGATCTCGGCGATGGGAACCATGCAATCGACGATGCGCTTCCTGAATTACAAGCTCGAATTTGTGGACGACCTGCCCACTTCGGGTGATGCCATCATCATCGGTTCGTTCGAAGCGACGGATGAGTTCGACGCCTATCTGAAAAAAGCAGACGTGGAGATCGACAGCGACGTCCTCAGCACCGTCGCGTTCGGAGATGTCAGCCGGTCTGGTAACGGGCTGCTGCTTTTCAATGCGACCAACAAGGGCAACACGCTCGTCATGCTCGCGGATACGCCTGACGACATTATTTCATTGCTTGGCGTGATGGGCTACAGCGGATTGAGTTCTTGCTTAACGAGCGACCAAGTTGCGGTGTGCAGCGTTGGCAGCGGCGATTATTATTACGACGACTATAGCGGTGAAGAAACCCCAGCCGAAACAACGACGGAAGGGTCGACCGAACAGGCTCCCGAAGAAGCCACCCCAACCCCAAGCGGATAAATCATTTTGCATTCGATAAAAGTCCCCAAGCCTCAAAACTTGGGGACTTTTCATTGACAAAACTCCTGCGATACTTTACATTCGCTTCATGCTTAACCTTAGCCTGCTTCAGCGTCAGATCATTGAGTCGCCTCTGAATGCTCGTCTCTTCGTCTCCGGCGTGACAGGCACAGGCAAGACCACCGCAGGCGTCGAACGGATTCGCTTTCTGCTCGACCAGGGCGTCCCTGCGGATTCGATTCTTCTTTTAACTCCCCAACGTACTCTTCAAGAACCATACCTCGACCTGCTCGAAAGCCCGAACCGCATGGCAGGCGGTGAAGTGACTCCCGCCACCATTGGCGGTTTAGCCCGCCGCATGTGTGACCTGTTCTGGTCGCTCGCCGCCGAGCAAGCGGGATTCCAAAACCCCGACCAGCCGCCCGTCTTTCTCACGCTCGAAACCGCGCAATATTACATGGCGCATCTCGTCCGCCCGTTGATCGAAGAGCGCGGATATTTCGACTCGATTACCATTAACCGCAACCGTCTGTATTCCCAGATCATCGACAACCTCAACAAAGCCGCCATCGTCGGCTTCCTTCACACCGAGATCGGCGCCCGGCTGGACTCCGCCTGGTTCGGCGACCCCGCCCAACGCCGCGTCTATGCCGATGCGCAGGAATGCGCAAACCTCTTCCGTCAGTATTGCCTCGACCATAATCTCTTGGATTTCTCGCTTCAACTGGAATTGTTCAAGAATATCTTGTGGCAAAACGAGCAGGCACGTTCCTATCTCACGCAGACGTATCGTCATCTCATTTATGACAATGTCGAAGAAGATGTCTCCTGCTCGCACGACCTTCTCCACGAATGGCTGCCGAAATTCGAATCGGCGCTCTTGCTCTACGATCAAGCCGCAGGGTATCGAAAGTTCCTGGGTGGTGACCCAGCCGGCGGCTTTGGTTTGAGCCGCGACTGTGACGAAGCCCTCGAATTGACCGAGCCTTTCGTCTCATCGCCGAACGTCATCCAGTTATCCAATGCGCTCGTCTCCGCCATCACCCATCAAGGCTCCATCGAAGCGGACGGCAGCCAGCCCGCGATGGAATTCATCATGACGCACTTCCACCCTGAAATGTTGGATGAAGTCGTGCGCAAAATTCAAGCGCTGATCGAAGCAGGCACGCCGCCATCTGAGATTGTTGTCCTCGCGCCGTATCTTTCAGACTCGCTGCGTTTTTCGATTTCAAATCGCCTCGAAGCCGCAGGGATTCCCTGGCGCAGTAATCGTCCGTCGCGTTCGTTACGGGACGAACCCGCCAGCAAAGCATTGCTGACTTTATCCGCGCTCGCGCACCCGGCGTGGAACGTCCACCCCGCAAAATTCGATGTTGCCCACGCCTTCATGTTCGCCCTCGGCACGGATCTGGTCCGCGCCCAATTACTGACCGATATTATTTACGGTCAACGCGATCTGCGACTCTCGACCTTCGACAACATCAACCCCGAAACGCAGGAACGCTTCACCTACGCGCTCGGCTCTCGTTATACAGTCCTTCGAGACTGGCTTGAAAACTATCGCATCGATCAACCTCTGCCACTCGACTTTTTCCTGCGCCGTTTATTTGGCGAAGTACTTTCTCAACCCGATTATGGCTTTCATACCAACCTCGATGCGGTTCGGATCGCGGCGAGTCTGGTTGAGTCGATCAAGAAATTCCGCACTGCGATGGAACCAGTCGAAGACCTCCGAGGTCTTAAAGACCTCGGAGGTCTGGATGCGCTCGGCATGGAATACATCACCATGCTTCAAGACGGAGTCATTGCCGCGCAATATCTTGAAGCATGGCGCAGTGAAGATAAAGACGCCGTACTGGTCGCGCCCGCCTATACCTTTTTAATGATGAACCGCCCGGCTACCTTTCAATTCTGGCTCGACCCCGGCTCAGACGGATGGTCGCAGCGCGTTTCGCAGCCGCTCACCCATCCCTATATCCTTTCGCGTTATTGGGATTCTTCCTCCGGTCGCGTCTGGCTCGACTCGGACGAAGTGGAAATGGAAATCGAAACCCTCTCCCGCCTCGTTGGCGGACTCTTGGCACGTTGCCGCGAAAAGATTTTCCTCGCTTTATCCGACCTCGGCGCGGCAGGCTTTGAACAACGCGGCACGTTATTGCGCGCCTTCCAAAAGGTAATTCAACATCAGGCTGGGTAATACCTTTTGGACTTTAGCTCGTTCCTCTTGCTTTCGTGTCACCCTGAGCGATAGCGAAGGGTCTTTACGATAATCTCAGAGATTCTTCGCTTCGCTCAGAATGACAAGCGAAAGTCCTGACCTTCAAACCATCTTCAGATTTTTATTTGGGATAAACAGACATCCTCATGAACATTCGAAAACGCCCATACCTAATTGCCGGTGTTCTGCTATTTAGCCTTGCCCTTTTCCTTCGATATCAAACCCTGGAATTCAGGAACGGCGACCTGCTCCTGATCCGCACCTGGTACGACTTTCTGCTTCAAAACGGGTATAAAGGTCTTGCAAACAGCGAGTTCTCCAATTACCCGCCCGCCTACCTCTACCTTTTATATTTTGCCACGCTAACCGCCAAATGGCTCGACCCGTTCATTGCGCTGAAACTTATCCCTACAGCCTTCGACTTCATCTCCGTTTTTGCCGTCTACAAGATCGCCCGCACAAAATACGAAGACGACAAACCATATTCCTTCGCCGCGCTATTCTTCCTTTTGCCCACTGTCATGCTCAACAGTTCCAGTTGGGGACAGATCGACAGCCTGTATGGCTCCTTCCTGCTGGTCTGTTTATATCTGCTGCTCAAGGAACGTCCATTTTGGGCGATGGTTGCCTTTGGTGTCGGGTTTTCCTTCAAAGCCCAATCCATCTTCATTCTGCCCTTCCTTGGGATCATGTTCCTCAGAAAGCGCATTCGCTGGTACGACTTTTTCGTCGTGCCCATCGTCTACCTCATCCTTGCCCTGCCCGCAGTGTGGATCGGCAGAGACTGGGAGAGTATCCTGTTCCTGTACGTTGGGCAGGCTGGGCAGTTCGAAGAGCTTGCCCGCTACGTCCCCAACCTCTACATTTTGTTGATGGGTGCTCCCCTTCACCCTGCCTTTGAAATCGGGATGAGTATCTTTTTCATTGCCATGCTGGCGTGGGCTTGGGTGAATTGGAAGGCAAAGCCGCCCGTCACGCAAAGACAACTAATTCTCACGGCACTGGCGAGCGCCGCACTTGTTCCTTTTCTTTTGCCCAAAATGTTAGACCGTTATTTCTATCCCGCAGACCTGTTCTCTTTTGTCACAGCGATCTTCATCCCTGAGTTGTGGTTCTTCGCGTTCCTCTTTCAGATCAGTTCCGGCATGGTTTATATGATCTTCCCCTTCGGAGCGCCGCCCCTGCTGGCGCTGCCCGCCGCGTTGATCAATACCGTGTTGGTCGTTTTCATTCTCCGCCATCAACTCAAATCGCTGAAAGAACCATGAAAATCAAACCCTTCATCCTCTCTTTTATTCTTCTGACGCTCGCCTGTGGAACGATTAACCAGCCAGAGGATCCATCCCCCGCAACCGTCTCTCCCCTCACGCAACCGCCTCCGACTCAGCCCGCGCCTGCCACTACAACCCAAGCCTCTTCCGTCATTGCGGGCTGCTCCATCTTCCCCGCGGACAATTTCTGGAACGCCCGCATCGACTCGCTGCTCATTCACCCGCTCTCTGATGCGTGGATCGACTCCATCGGGCGCGGTGAAGGCTTCCACATGGACTTTGGCTCGGGGACATGGGACGGAGGCTTGATCGGAATCCCATTTAACATCGTAGCAGGGTCAACCGTCCCGAAGTTTGAAGCGGAATTTTATTATCCCGATGAATCAGACCCCGGTCCCTATCCCATCCCGCAGAATCCAAATATCGAATATGGCTCCGATCATCACATCCTGACCATTGATACCGAGACCTGCACGCTCTACGAAATTTATGATGCTAGCTTCGATGGCACATGGAGCGGCGGCTCTGGCGCGATCTGGGATTTGAACTCGCACGCCCTGCGCCCCGAAACGTGGACGTCTGCCGACGCGGCAGGCTTGCCGATTCTGCCGGGCTTGACACGCTACGATGAAATTGCGGAAGGCGAGATCACGCACGCCTTGCGCTTTACTGCCGAAGAGACCGCCGGGTATATCTGGCCCGCGCGTCATCAAACCTCCGAACCGCAAAACGAAGTCCCGCCGATGGGCGCGCGTTTTCGTTTGAAGGCAGGGTACGACATCAGCGGCTTCCCGCCTGAAATGCAAATTCTTTTGCAGGCGATGAAAACCTATGGCATCGTTCTGGCAGACAACGGCTCGAACTGGTACGTGAGCGGCGCGCCCGATGAACGCTGGGGCAACGACATGCTGCATCTTTTGGATGTGCTAACCGGAAATGATTTTGAAGCGGTGGATACATCGGTGATGATGGTGGATGTCGATTCAGGGCAAGTAAAATAAAGTTTGCTCAAGCCGCCGTCCTCGGCGGCGAGGACGCCGCCGTGAGCATTGGTTGTATATTTTTTTCGACCGACTACTTTAGGAGACCCTCATGGAAACTCGAAACAATCATTGGCAGCCCATCTTTTTGCTCATCCTCCTGATCGCAGCGGCGGGATGGTATTACTCACAAAATCAACCCACTGTTGAATCGGCAACTGAACAACCCGTAACCGTCCTCGAACTAACTGGACCTATCGCCGTCCCTGAAGCAGAACTTTCCGGTTTGGCATGGCACGGCGAGACGCTCATCCTTCTGCCGCAATACCCCGAACGCTTCGGCGAAGGCGATGGCGCTTTGTTCGCCCTCCCCAAAGCAGACATCGTCGCCGCGTTGGATGGAACGACTCCGCTTGAGCCTGCCTTTGTTCCATTGAATGCGCCCGGCTTGAAAGAGACGATTCCCAATTTTCAAGGCTATGAGTCCATTGTCTTCCACGGTGACCAGGTATTCCTGACCATCGAAGCAGGTGAAGGGACCGATATGCACGGGTATATCGTCTCCGGTGAAATCTCTGCGGATGAGAGTGAAATCACGCTTGACACATCCAACGTGGTTGAGATTCCCATGCCATTTCCTTCCGACAATCACAGCGATGAAGCCATTATTATCGAAAAGGATTTCGTAATGACCTTCTTCGAGATCAACGGCGCAAATTTGAACTCTGCTCCCGTTGCCCATGCCTTCGACTTTGACCTCAACCCGCAAGGCACGGTTTCCATCCCGAATCTCGAATACCGTCTCACCGATGCCGCTGCTTATTCGGGCAATGATTTCTGGGTCATTAACTATTTCTTCCCCGGCGACACCGACCTCGCCCCCAGCATCGACCCGCTCGCGCAAAAATACGGCGAAGGTCCTACCCATGCACAACAAGACCAGGTGGAGCGCCTCGTCAAAATGACCTATACCCCGAATGGCATCACGCTCGCTGACTCCGCTCCCATTCAATTGACACTGGATGGCGACAATGCCCGCAATATCGAAGGCTTGGTGCTTTTAGATGACCAAGGCTTTTTGCTGGTGACAGATAAGTTCCCATCCACACTGCTGATGTTTGTCGAAAATCCTTAACCTACTTATGCCCTACTCAAAACTTTACTATCATTTCATTTGGGGTACGAAGAACCGCCTGCCTCTGATTGACTCCGCCCTTGAACCTGACTTGTACCGCGCCATTGCAGCGAAGGTACAAGACCTGGGTGGCTTCGTCTACGCCATTGGCGGAATGGAAGATCATACTCACCTTGCCGTTTCCGTTCCGCCCAAGCTTGCGCCTGCAAAATTTATTGGGGACGTGAAAGGGAATAGTTCGCATTTCGTCAACCATGTTATCAAACCTGATTTCGAGTTTTACTGGCAGGATGAATATGGTGTGCTGTCTTTTGGCGAGAAAAACCTACCTGCGGTGGTACGATATATTCATAATCAGAAACAGCATCATGCGGAGGGGACTTTGATTGCGGCGATGGAGAGAGTGGATGAGGCGTAATTTGCCTGGGTGTGGTTCTTTGCTCAATTTCACCCGCACGGGGATGAATCCCCGTGCTATACATACAAACCCCGCTAAAGCGGGATAGGCGGCTTCAGCCGCCTTTGTAGGAATAGCCCGACGGTTCATCGTCGGGCGAGGTTGCAGAGTAGAATCGGTTTATCAGGGCAGAAGAATCTCAAAGCGTGGAATGCCTCCGTCGAAGATATATCTGATCCATTTAGCATTTTCCTGTCTCATCCCCGCTATCCAAGGCGAATCCAATCCATTGGGGATTTCTACCGCCTCTTCCCCGCTATTCATACCAACCCCGCTAAAGCGGACTCGCCCGACGGTTCATCGTCGGGCAGGTTCGCGAAGTAGATCAATTCAATGAAACTGGAAAATGCCAAAGTGTGGGCGTCCTAGTGAAAATGCATCTCTCCATTGGGTATTTTCTCTGCCCATTCCCCGTCAGGGCATCACCGTGCGAGTGGTATTACAAATTACATAAGAGGTTTATTGTCATTTCATTTTATAAAAGGCAATGTAGAATTCGCAGGATTCTACTGGGGGCTTTTTCGGTAGATATGGGGCATCGCATTGGATTTGAGCGCTCAAACGCAGATATGGGTTAGAGACGCTTTAGACCAGCAGGATTCGAAGACCAATCCATTACCGCGCTTGTATAATGACCCACCTGCCGAAACACCGACGTGTTTTGCGCAGATGCTTAAGCGTTCGACAGTTCATTTATAGTCAAAGAAAGGAAATTACCATGAACGTAACTTTCAATCGAGATGTATTGGCAGGTCAATGGAAGCAGGTGCGCGGCAAAGCCAAGCAAACCTGGGGAAAATTGACCGATAACGACCTGGACCGCATCAGTGGCCGCTTCGAAGAGTTGGCAGGGCTGATCCAACAGCGATACGGCTACACCAAGGAAAAAGCCGAGCAAGAAGTCGAACACTTCATCGAGAAGATCCACATGAAGTAAGCGCCTCACCAAAGACCTCGCATCAGAAATGGTGCGAGGTCTTTTTAATTGGGATCAGGACCATGTTACCGATATAATAGTAATAGTATCCATTCTCATTCATGATGATGTTCATAGAAAAGCCGCAAGATCACTTAACCGCCAAGGACACTAAGACCGCGAAGAAAACCAAAGGGAGTTGAGATGACTGAAGACATTGAAGCAATTGCGAAGGATGTTGTTGATGCTGCATTCAAGGTTCATAAAGAGTTTGGACCCGGGTTATTCGAATCAGCCTATCAAGCTTGTCATGTTTATGAGCTTCGAAAACGCGGGAGAGTCGTTCAAACTGAGTTGAAACTGCCTATCCTATATGATGGACAGGAGTTTGACGAAGGTTATCGAATTGATGAATTGGTAGATGGGGCAATTATCATAGAAAATAAATCTGCGGATGTCACCCATCCAGTCCACTTGGCGCAGCTTCTGACTTATATGAAACTCAAGAAAATCAAACTCGGCTTTCTGATAAACTGGAATGTAAAGTTGATCAAAAACGGTATCCAAAGAGTCGTTCTTGGGCTTGACGAACCACAAAACAGAACCTCTTTCATCAAAAAACCTTAGCGCACCTAACGTGCTTCGCGGTTAAAAACGGTCTACCGCAAAGACCGCCAAGAGCGCGAAGAAAAACAAAAAAATCTTAGCGTCCTTTGCGTGCTTCGCGGTTAATTATTATGTCTTTCACCCCTCGCTCCTCGCAAGAACAGATCCTCCGCTACACCGGCGGGCATCTTGGCATTGCCGCCGTCCCCGGCGCAGGCAAGACGCATATCCTTTCTGCCCTCGCGGCGAAGCTCATTCATGAAGGGCGGCTCGGCGACGATCAGGAAGTGCTCATCGTCACGCTCGTCAATTCGGCAGTGGATAATTTCAAGAATCGCATCGAAGGTTTTTTCGATAATAAAATTCAGGCGTTGTACAAATATCGCGTGCGCACCCTGCATGGGCTGGCGCATGACATCGTCCGCGAGAAGCCGGCGAAGGTTGGCTTGGAGGAACGGTTCAGCATCATCGACGAGCGTGAAGCGGGATTCATTCGCCGCGAGTCGGTCAATGCCTGGCTGGCGAATCATTCACTCGACGATTACCTAGATCCCGCCCTCGATAACTCCAAACGGGATTGGGTTAAACGTCAGCAACTGCCGGATTTACTGGACTCGCTCGCGCTTGCATTTATTCGATCCTCCAAAGACCGCCTCTTGACTCCGGAGAAGCTGCGTCTCAAACTCGACGCTTCATTCGCCCCGTTGCCTTTGGCTGAGCTTGGCTACAGCATCTACGCGGACTATCAACGCGCCCTCGCCTACCGCGGCGCCGTGGACTTCGACGATCTCATCCGTTTGGCGCTGACCCTGCTCGAAAGTGACGAAGAATTTCTCGCGCGTTTGCAATATCGCTATCCTTTTATTTTAGAAGATGAAGCGCAAGACTCAAGTCTGACACAAGAAAGAATCTTAAGTTTGTTATCTGGTGGACAATCCCCCTCTTCCGCCCTTGGGAGAGGGGCTAGGGGTGAGGGTGGTAATTGGGTCCGCGTCGGTGACCCGAACCAAGCCATCTTCGAAACATTCACAACAGCCTCGCCTGAACTCTTGCGCGCCTTCATCCAAAACAACCCCAGCGTGGACATGCCCGAGTCGGGACGTTCACAGCCGTCGGTGTTGGCGTTAGCGAATCATCTCATTGACTGGGTCATGACCGCCCACCCCGACCCTAATGTACGCACGGCGTTATCCGTGCCGCATATCGTGCCGGTGCCGGAAAATGACCCGCAGCAGAATCCGCCGGATAACCCGGAAGCGATTAAGTTCATCAGCGCCAGGTACACACCCGAGCAGGAGCTTGAAGCGGTTGCAAAATCGGTGAAGGGATTTGTCGATTCGTTTGCCGAGTCCCCCATTGAAGAACAGCCAACGATTGCCATCCTGGTGCCACGCAACCAACGCGGCGTGGAAATGGTCAACGCGCTGCGTCAACGCGGCATCGAGCCCATCGAGTTGATCTCGTCCACGTCGGAGACGCGCGCGGCGGCGGGATCGTTGAGTTATTTGCTGTCGTATTTGTCCGAGCCGGGTAATTCGCGGAAGTTGGCGAAGGCGTATGAGGTGTGGAGAAGAGATTGGAGAGAGCAAAAAACAGAGAATAGTGAAATAGTGAATAGTGAAGTAGAAAGTGGAAAGTTGGAAGGCAACTATTCAACTACTCAACTACTGAACTACTCAACTGCTCTTCTGCGCCGCATGATCAATGTGGAAAACTTTATCGCACCACAAAATGCCAATGACTGGCTGGCAGGCTCGAGTGAGTCGGAGCCGGTGCAAGTCATCGAAGAGTTAAATAAATTCCGAGTCAACGTCCAGCGTTGGTTGAATGCGGTCTCGCTGCCCATCGATCAATTGGTGTTGACGCTGGCGCAGGATGTGTTCAGCGAGGCGTCTGACTTAGCGTTGGCAAACAAGCTGGCGTTGGTGCTGCGCAGCGCCGCGGACGATCATGCGGATTGGCGCCTGCCGGAGTTGACGGCGGAGCTGGCGGTGATCGCGAAGAACGAACGGCGCTTCATCGGGTTCTCGGATGATGACTCGGGCTTCGACCCGGAGAAGCATCGCGGACGGGTGGTGGTGACGACGATGCACAAGGCGAAGGGGCTCGAGTGGGACCGCGTGTATTTGATGTCGGTCAATAATTACGACTTCCCGTCGAACATGCCGAATGACCGCTTCATTTCGGAGAAGTGGTTCATCCGCGGCGGCTTGGACTTGGCGGCTGAGTCACTCGCGCAGTTGACCGCGCTCGAGTCGACGAGTGAATATGATTGGTACGAAGAAGGCGCAGCGACGATGCGCTCGCGGCTGGATTACGTCAAGGAGAGGTTGCGTCTGTTGTACGTGGGTATCACGCGTGCAAAGCGTGATTTGATCGTGACGTGGAATTCAGGCAGGCAGGGCGATGCGACGCCGTCCCTGGCGTTGAGTGAGTTGATGGGCTGGTGGGAGGGGAAGTGATTCAAATGTCAAATAAGAAAAAAACAGATAATCAGGACATTGTACCTTGGAGTTTTCAGGATATATGTAGAAAATTAGATGGTATTGCTTTAGAGTTAGCCAAGGAAATAACTAAATACAAACCATCAGATTTGTTGCATAGAGCGTTTTGGATGAACGTATATCCAAACATGAAAGGTCTGAATGAAGACACCTCGGAAAAAGATCGTTACGATGCCTCGCAGACTTTGGAGTTTATTCAAAATTATTTAGTTTCATTGGAACCTATTCCCGCGAAACGCTCTCAACTAGATGATAAAGGATGGAATAAGATTGAAAGCCTTGTACGCGATTTCAATCTTTACATGATTCCCTTTTTTATTTTGAACAGCAAGAATTTACAAGAAGGCTCGGAAAAGTACGATATCAAGAATGACGAACTTCGCACTCTAGACTTAATGCACTGGTGGAGCGTTCGCGGAAACAGTTTTCACGTCCATCATGTTGCTCAGGTAAAAGAGTTACTCCTGCCACAAAAGGGTATTTTTGAAAATATTTTTGATTACAGAATTGATGATTTCTTAGGTGATCTGGAAAAAATTCAATATTCCTTGACTTTTGGTTTTGGGGATGCGATGAACGAATCGATTAGTCTTTTTGATAAGACTATTGAGTTTGCAAGAGGATTATCTGGATTAGTTGATAACCCGACAATCGATCAAATGGACATTGCTATTGAACAGGCTGGTGTAAAGGATCAAGCTAAGGATGCATTAGATAGAGCTTTTGGATTAGCATTGTGTGACGTGGGCAAGATAACTAACATGCCTACTTCATTGTTGAGTGAATTATCCTGGCAAATAGGAGAAGATAAAGAGTTTTGGTCTGAAGGAATGTATGCTGGGTGGCCTCTTCGAGTAACACCACTACGGAAACGCCCATTTATTAAATTAGATAATCGATATTATTGTTTTGATCTACTCAATCTTTTCGATAACATTTATAGAAGAATCGAGGATGTGCTTTTTGAGAGAAAGCCAGAGATTAGGGAGAGATGGAATGAAGTTCGGAAAGAGACATCAGAGCAAGTATCTCTTGAATACCTGTCTTCAATGTTGCCTCGCTCAAAGGTGTTTAGCCCCGTATATTACGACAAATTAAGCGCCAGAAAAGAAACTGATGGAATAATAATTTATGATGATGTTCTGATAATTGTAGAAGTCAAATCGGGCGCACTAGATACCGGGTCTCCTTTTTTGGATTTTGATAACCACCAGAAGAAACTGATTGAATTAATCGAAAACCCAGCAACACAAGCTAAAAGATTTAGAGAGTTTTTGAATGTCAATAAGGAGATAGAAATATTTGATGGAAATCACAAAAACAGTTTGGTGTTGTCAAAATTGAGCGCAGAGTCGTTTCGTAAGATTTATCAATGCACTGTCAGTGTTGATAATTTAACCCATCTTACGGCAAGAGCACGTAAACTCGCACCATTAGGTATTCAGGTTCACACTTCGGCAAATTGGTCCATTTCTCTAGATGATTTAAGGGTATATGCCGAGCTTTTTGAATCTCCGCTCCAATTTTTGCATTTTTTAGAGCAAAGGCAGCTAGCCGAGGAATCAGAGTTCGTAGAACTCAATGATGAATTAGATCATTTAGGTTTATATCTCCAGAAAAACAACTATTCACGTCATGCAAACGAACTTATGGAAGGTAAAAATCCTAGCCGTATCTATTGGGATTCGTTTACAAAAGAAATAGACGATTACTTCAATAAACTATTTACTGAAAAAAGCGTTGTTCATGCTAAGCCAAACCAAGAAATGCCAGAAAAACTTAGAGAATTAATTGCTCTTTTAGAAGAACAGCAAAAGCCTGGACGGGTAAGGGCTGCATGTTTTCTTTTAGATGGCGCTGATGATTATCGCAAAACTTTAGAAGACGGTATATTACGCACTTTGCAAAGACAAACAGAAGTCAAGAGGCTCAATCCATTTTTCATAGGTGGAGAAATGTGCGTTTCTTGTTTTTGTTTGAACCAGAATTTAAAGCTGCCTAATAAAGATTGGACAGAAGATTATGTAAAGTATCGATTGTTGATTAGCGGTCATAATGAATCATTAGTGCTTATCCTTCAATTCAATAAGGACAATCACTTAACCGATGTTAGCTTTGATTTTGTTTTATTAGGTAAAGCAACAATTATGGAATTAGAGAGAATTAGATTGTGGGGAGAACGAATGAAAGATTCTATGACTTCTTATCAGATTCCTACTTCAAAATGAAAAACGGTCTCGGATGGGATGGGTGTCAACGGATTTATAACGGATACACGGATGGCGCAACGAGTCGGTATCAACCGACTTCCATGAACTGAGGCAGGGACGCTACGGAATCCCGTCCGATTCAAAGATGAAAAACGGTCTCGGGACGCAAAGTCCACGAGACCGTTTTGTTGACACATGCGCATGTGGGTGTGTACAATGACGATATTCGGAGTTCATATGCAAAATCTGCAACGAGTCAACCTATTGCTCGAAAAACGTCAATGGAAAGCCTTGGAGAAACTGGCGCGCCAACGGAAACGGAGTGTCAGTGATTTGGTGCGCGAGTATATTGCCGCAGGATTGAAGGAAGATAACAGTCAACAACAGGAGAGGCTGGTTGCCTTGGAGCATGCTCGTGAAATTAGAACTCACATTATGAAACGACATAAAGGTAAGCGACTCGCAAAGACCGTCACCGTGATGGAAAAGATGCGAAATGAGAGGGTCAATGAGCTACTGGCCGAAAAGATTTGAAATTAACTTGGATTCATTAGATCGGGGAATTGTAAAGCTGTTGAAAATATCTGAAACGGTCTCAGGATATCACGTCCACGAGACCGTTTTTTTATTCTTTGTATACTTTTAGAAAATCATCTCTCGAAATCCCCGATTGTGAAAGTATGGTCCGCAATGTGGAACTTTTGAGTGTGCGGTGATTTGGCATGGTTAGTGGTGTATTTGTGCCATCTGCATTTTCGCGGGACATGGCGATATGGTTCCCTTCGCGCACCAGGCGAAATCCAAGTTTCTCAAAGGCTTTGATGACTTTCGCTTTTGGCGCGTCAACTGGAAACTTTGGCACTAGACAGCAATCCCTGCTTCGGCAATGAAGGCTTCCAAGACAGGGGTTTCCGATTCAAACACTTCAGAACCGAAGGTCTCGATGTGAAACTCAATGGCGGATTTTACGTCGGCGAGCGCATCTTCGTAGGTGTCACCTTCACCGACAACG